>CAYOWJ010000069.1:0-14597 GCA_964407625.1 uncultured Lentimicrobiaceae bacterium | reverse complement strand
TAAAGAAGTTCAAACCCATCGTTGCTGTTGTATTCCTGATTTTAATTATGGGGCCAATGACATTGAAAGCAGCGATTTTTGTGGTTAAGCCCCAACGGGAAGAAATAAAGGATGTGCTCACTTCTATGGAGAAAAACATTAAAAATGGTGACAAAATTTTTGTCGCCTACTATGCCGAAAGAGCCTTTTCGTTCTATAAAGAAAGGTATGAATTGAGCGGATTCGAACTTATTAATGGCCATCGGAATAAGGAGGACATTGCGTACATTAATGAGATTAAAAAACTGAACAATCAGGGCCGGGTTTGGTTTGTTTTTACATACTGGGAAAAGAACAGAAACGAAGACCTGCTCATGACCCGATACCTGAAGGAGAATTATCAGATTCTGCATGAGATTAATTCGACCGAAGCCACCGGTTTGCTTGTTGATATGACGGAGCCGAAATCTGAAAACCTAAATGATTGAAATTATAAGGATCCAAATTAGCTTTTAACCGCCAAGCCGTGAAGTATTTAGTCAGATTTTAAATTTCGGCTTCTCCAAATTTAAAAAACTTTACCTGGTTTTTTAGTTAAAAAAACGCACTTTGGTAAACCCCCGAAACACTCAAAACAACCGCCTGATTATCCATAAAAACAGGCTAATGGCTACGCTTATCAAAATCATGCTCACCAAAGGAAAATAAAATGTGACGTTTTTCTTTTGGATTCTGATATCGCCCGGCAGATTTCCAAACCAGCTTACTTTGTCACCGGCCAGCCAGGTTATCAGGCCAATGATCACAACCATAATTCCGGCAAAAACCAACAATTTACCTAATCCAGCCATTTTTGTAAATGATTAATTATAAATTTGATGACAAATTAAATGCAAAATGATTTGTAAAACCATCAATTTTTGGCGTTCAAATATAGGATTAAAAATCAGGTTCATGATTTTTGAACTGCTGATTTTTCTGTCGCTGCAATCGTTCACACAACCCGAAAATACCCCGAACAATCCGGTAAAACCCTTTCGCATCATGTTTTATAATTGCGAAAACCTTTTCGATATTTATGATGATTCGTTAACTTCGGATGAAGAATTTCTGCCCGAAGGCGAGCGCCACTGGACAAACAACCGGTTTTATAAGAAATTACAAAATACTTTTAAAGTGATACTTGCAGTGGGTGAAGGCGAAGCTCCCGCCATTATTGGTCTTTGCGAGATCGAAAACCGTTTTGTCCTGGAAAAGCTGGCTTTCGATACACCGCTTAAAAATTTTGATTATCGCATCATTCATCACGAATCGCCCGATCGGCGAGGAATTGACGTAGGTCTTCTTTACCGGAAAAATTATTTTACACCTGTTCACGATGAGGCCATCAACATCACATTTCCCTTCGACACGGCCACAAAAACCCGCGACATTCTTTATGTAAAAGGCATGCTGCCAAACGGTGATACGTTGCATGTTTTTGCAAATCACTGGCCTTCGCGTTACGGCGGTTACATGCCCACCCTCGACAAAAGGAATTTTGCCGCAGGTATTCTCAAAAATAAAACCGATTCGTTGCTTCTGCAAAATCCCGACGCATTCATCACGATTATGGGCGATTTTAACGATAGCCCGGGCGACGAAAGCATGGCTAAGGTTTTGGATGCCCAAAATCCGGCGGATAAAACCATCGGCCAAAAACTTTATAATCTGATGCTTGTGAAACAAGAAGACTGGCCATTTGGGACGTTAAAATATCGCGAAAGCTGGGATATTTTCGACCAGATGATTGTTTCGGGAAAATTACTCGACGATTCCTCCAGAGTGCAGGTTTCACAAGCAGGAGCAAAGATTTTTCATGCTGGTTTTTTGCTCGAACCCGACGAAACATTCCTCGGACAAAAAACTTTCAGGACGTACAACGGTTTTAAATATTCAGGCGGTTTCAGCGATCATTTACCTGTTTTTCTGGATTTGATTTTTGAATAAGACAGGCACGATTTTAAAAGACATTTCGTTGTGTTAAACTATGAAAATCAACAGACATCACATTTTTATACTTTTCATTCTTTTACTCGCCTTTTCGGCTTGTTTCCGGCACGAAAATCCTGACAACTTTTTAATTAAAGGAAAAATTGACGGTGCCGAAGGACAAAAAATTTACCTCGAAGAATTAACCGTAAATCAACTCAACCGCATCGATTCGGCCGATACGGGTGCAGATGGAAGATTTGAGTTTTCTAAACTTCCAAAAGAAACAGGTTTTTATCTTCTCAAACTTGAAAATGGAAAATTCATCACACTCAATATAGGAAAAGGCGAAAAAAACGAAATCCATGCTGATGTTACCAAATTTCCCGACGAATACGTGGTTACAGGAACTTCCGGTTCAACATTGCTCCAGGAATATTTTACCAAAACCGCCGTCAATCAACATAAACTTGATTCGTTGAGCCAAATTTTTGTGACGGGCCAGGGAGCCGATAATTTTTATCAGATCAAGCAACAGATCGATTCTTCGTTTTATCAGCTTTTTAGTAACCAAAAACTTTTTTTACGAAATTTACTTTCCGAAAACCCTGGCTCCATGGCCTCATTGCTCTTGTTAAATCAGCGTTTCGCCAATAAAATCCTGCTTGATGAAGCCGAAAACTTCGACCTTTTTGTAAAGATTGACAGCAATTTATTTGCAAAATATCCAGCAAACACGCATGTGGCAAAGCACCACGAACGGGTTTTAAAAATCACCAGGCAAAAAGCTGAACAGGCAAAATCTGAAGCTTTGCTTGCTCCGGGAAATCCCGCTCCTGTGCTTAATTTGAGAGCTGTTTCAGGCCAAACGGTTTCATTGGCTTCCTTTAAAGGAAAAATGGTGCTTTTAAATTTCTGGGCTTCCTGGTCGCCGCCATCCCGCGCCGCAAACATCCAGTTAATGGAGGTTTATCAGAAATATCATTCAATGGGTTTTGAGATTTTTGGAGTCTCGTTCGATACAAACCCTGACATCTGGAAAAAAAGCGTCGAAATCGACAAGCTCCAATGGCCAAATGTTTCCGACCTTGCCGGGATAAATTCGCCGGTACGAAAACTTTATAACCTTCCCGAAAATTTGCCCTATTTTTACCTCGTTGATAAAGATGGGAAAATTCTGGCAAAGGGTTTTACAGTCGCTCAACTCAAGGCAATTTTAAAAGAAAAACTGGATTAACTGCGTGAAGAAAAAAATATACTTTGCTTCCGATTTTCATTTTGGCATCCCCGACAGGGAAAGCAGCCTGATTCGCGAAAAGCGGCTCATCAACTGGCTTGATGAGGTGCGAAAAGATGCTGAAGAAATCTTTTTAATGGGCGATCTTTTCGACTTTTGGTTCGAATATAAAACCGTTATCCCGAAAGGTTATTCCCGCCTGCTCGGAAAACTCGTCGAAATCACCGATTCGGGTATTCCTGTCCATTTTTTCAGAGGCAACCACGATATGTGGGCATTTGATTATCTCGATAAGGAAATTGGGATGAAGCTTTACCGTGAGCCTGTAATCCGTGAGTTTGGCGGAAAACGTTTTTTCCTTGGACATGGCGACGGCCTTGGACCGGGCGACCATGGCTATAAATTTATAAAATGGGTTTTTGAGCGGAAAATCAACCGTTTTCTCTTTAACTGGCTTCATCCCGATTTTGGTACCAGGCTCGGGCTTTATTGGTCGCGCAAAAGCCGCTGGGCCAACATCGCCCGCGAAGCCCGCGAAAAAGAGGAAAACCCGGATATTGATTTTGCCAACTCACGTTTAGCCCTTTTTTGTAAAGATTTCCTGAAAAAAGATAACACCATCAATTACTTTATTTTTGGACACTGGCACGTTGCCCACATCGAAAAACTTAATCAAAACAGCTTCTACATCCAGCTTGGCGACTGGATTACGCATTTTACCTACGGCGTTTTTGATGGTGAGAAGTTTGAGCTGAAACATTTTGAAACCGTTGATAAAGAAACACCTCAATAGATTTTTATCATGGAAAAGAAAAAGAAACCCATATTTGAAAAGCGCATTTTCTGGGATGTGGATTTTGAGAAAATTGATTACGACGCAAAAGCCAATTTTGTAATTGAGCGGGTTTTTGAACGCGGCGATGTGGAGGATATACGCCAATGCCGCCGCTATTACGGCGACGAAAAAGTGACTGAGGCTTTGCTTAACGCGAAGTTTTTGCCGCTTCACACCATTTATTTTGCAAGCGCAGTAATTGATAAACCATTAAATGAATTCAGATGCTACATACTGAGGCAATTGAACCCGGAACTCTATCCTTATTAAAGGAATTGATGGCTTTACCGGAACTTGAAAAGTTTTCTCTGGTGGGAGGAACTGCCCTTGCGCTTCGTTATGGACATCGAAATTCGGTTGATCTGGACTTATTTTATCACGAAAAGTTTGATGCGCATCAAATAGTTTCAATACTTGAATTTGCTTTTCGGGAAAGGTTTTTTTACAAAAAACAGCAGACCGGGTTTGGTGTTTTTTGTTTCATTGATGAAATCAAAATTGATATTGTGCATTTTCCTCATTTGCCAATTGCACCAATCGAAACAGAAGATTCGATCAGGATTTATAGTATTGCCGATATTGCCGCTATGAAAATACAGGCCATTCTTGGGAGGGGAAAGAAAAAAGATTTCTGGGATTTGTATGAATTATTGAAGCATTATTCGCTTGATCAGATTATCAAATGGCATAAACTGAAATACCCGGGTCAAATGCTGGCAATCAGCATTCCACACGCGATAACTTATTTTGTTGATGCCGAAGAAAGTGATGCGCCAATAAGTTTTAAAAAGCAAACCTGGGCGGGTGTAAAAAAGGGCATTCAGCGGGCAGTGAGCGATTACCTGAGATGATGGTTTTTTGAATATCTTTAATTACTAATTAGTAAAAACGGCAAATTTTACTAATTACTAATTAGTGAAAAATACTATTTTTGCTAATTGCTAATTAGTAAAATTATGAACAAAGCAGAAATCAAGAAAGTTATCATTGCCCAAAAGGAAGCTCAAAGGCAGGTAAATTTTATTCAAAGAGACAATTTATTTTCCCTCGAAGAAGGTATTAACAATCCATTTATCCAGATTATCACAGGAATCAGAAGGTGCGGAAAATCAACGCTCATGCAGCATATCAGGGAAAATAGCTCCGAAAAGAATTACTGTATCAATTTTGATGATAACCGTTTAGTTGAGTTTGTAAGTGATGATTTTGAGAAACTCAACGAATCCTTCAAAGAATTGTTTGACACCGAAAGCACCTATTATTTTGATGAAATTCAGATCATTGAAGGATGGGAACGATTTGTTAGCCGCCTCTACAACGAAGGCAAAAAAATATATATAACAGGTTCAAACGCTACCATGCTCAGTGCTGAGCTTGGTACTCACTTAACCGGCAGGAATATTCAAACAACGCTGTTTCCTTTTTCATTTGAAGAATTTCTGAGGTTTAAGGAAATTCCACTTGTAAAAAACGATTTCTTCTCGCCCGAAAAAGCAGCATTGCTCAAAAAGGTTTTCAGGGATTTTGTCCTGAATGGTGGGTTTCCTGAATATCTCCAGACGGCTCATCTCACCTACCTTAAAAATCTTTACGAAAACATTATTTATAAAGATGTGGTTTCAAGGTACAACATCCGAAATGTTAAAACCTTGATGGAAATGCTTCATTATTTGATAAGCAATATTTCTAAGGAGGCAAGTTACAACGCTCTTAAAAATCTCTTCGGGATTTCAAATGCCAATACAGTAAAAGAATACATCGGCTATTTTGAAAATGCATATTTGCTGTTTTCGATTAATAAATTCGACTATTCGTTGAAAAAGCAATTAGCCAACGCCAAAAAAATTTATGCCATCGACAGCGGTTTGGCAAATTCTATCTCATTTCAGTTTAGTGAAAACTTTGGAAGGCAACTCGAAAATGTTGTATTTCTGCAACTTAAAAGAAAAGGGCTTGAAATTTATTATCACAAAAACAAATTTGAATGTGATTTCATTGTTCGCGAAAGCGGGAAAATTGTATTGGCTTGTCAGGTTTGTCAGAGTATCGAAAACAAAATAACCAGAAACAGGGAGATTAAGGGTTTGACCGAAGCAATGCAGGATTATAAGCTTGACAAAGGCATTATCCTTACCGAAGATGAAGAAGAGATTATCTCGGAAAACGGCTTTACAATCCAGGTTTTACCCGTCTGGAAATGGCTTTTGGGCTATGAAACCGAAATTTGAAAAGTGTTGTGTTTCCAGTTTTTGTCTAAATCGAGGTTTGTAAGAAAAGAAAATATTCAGGCAAACTTCTCAATCAACTCAACAAGCCTGGTGGAATAGCCCATCTCGTTGTCGTACCAGGCAACGATTTTCACCAGTTTTTGTTTATCGCCAAGCACAGCAGTAAGCCCGGCATCAAAGACTGCCGAATGGGTATTTCCAATCACATCCACGCTCACAATCGGGTCTTCGGTGTATTCCAGAATTCCTTTTAATCTTCCTTCGGCGGCCTCTTTAAACTTTGCATTGATTTCTTCGATGCTCGTACAATGCCTCAACGTGCAGGTGAGGTCGGTGAGTGAGCCATCCGGGACCGGGACGCGGATACCGGCGCCGCCAAGATTATTTTTTAAATGTGGAAAAATTTTAGTTGCTGCTTTGGCTGCTCCTGTTGTTGTTGGAACGATTGAATAAGCCGCTGCCCGCCCCCGGCGAAGGTCATTGTGCGGCGCATCAAGCAGGTTTTGATCCCTTGTGTACGAATGAACCGTGGTGATAAAGCCTTTTTCGATTCCCCAGCATTCATCCAGGATCATGATAAGCGGAGCAACATTGTTGGTGGTGCACGATGCGTTTGAAATAATCCTGTCGTTGCGATCGATTAAATGGTCGTTAACACCCAAAACAATGTATTTTACGTCGTCGGTTTCGCCTTTTGCAGGTGCCGAAATGATCACTTTTTTAGCTCCGGCAATCAGATGTTTTCCGGCATCAGCGCGGGTGATAAATTTTCCGGTCGATTCGATCACAACATCAACAGCTAAATCATTCCAGGGCAAATTTTCAGGATTTTCCCGGGAAAATACTCTTATTTTTCTTCCATTAATAAACAAATTATCCTGATCATGGATAACTTCTCCGGGAAAATGACGATGTACCGAATCATATTTTAACAGATGTGCCAGCGTATGTGTATCTGCCAAATCGTTGATTGCCACCAATTCCATATTGGCGTTTTGAAGCATCTGCCGGCAGGTAATTCTGCCGATTCTTCCAAAACCATTTATTGCCACCCTGATTTTTGTCATCATTATTATCCTGATTTTTATAATTTTGCCACCGGAATTTGATCTTCCAAAATTAGCTTTTTTGTCAAATGACATTCAGCAAAGATTTGTTCTGTAACTAATCTGATTTTCAAACTTTAAATAATTAGCATGCAATACGTTAAAAACTACATCGAAGAAAACAAAGACCGTTTTCTGTCCGAATTATTCGAATTAATCAGAATTCCTTCAATCAGCTCAAAAACTGAGCATAAAGCTGACCTTTTTACGGCGGCCGAACAGTGGAGGAAAATTATTTTATCCGCTGGCGCTGATAAAGTTGAAGTGATAGCTACCGATGGAAATCCGGTGGTTTATGGTGAAAAATTAATCGATCCGACAAAGCCGACCGTGCTGGTTTATGCTCATTATGATGTTATGCCTGTTGATCCGTTGAATTTGTGGATTTCGCAGCCTTTTGAACCCGAAGTTCGTGATGGAAAAATATTTGCCCGTGGTGCCGATGACGACAAAGGGCAAAGTTTTATGCACGCAAAAGCTTTCGAATTAATGGTAAAAACCAACACCCTGCCTTGTAATGTTAAATTCATGATCGAGGGTGAAGAAGAAATTGGCTCACCAAGTCTGGCAAAATTTTGCGAAACCTACAAAGAAATGCTCAAGGCTGATATTATCCTGGTTTCGGATACCGGCATGATTGCTCCGGATGTTCCTTCGATTACTTCGGGATTGCGTGGTCTGGCTTATATGGAAATTGAAGTTACCGGCCCCAACCGCGATTTACATTCAGGGCTTTTTGGCGGTGCGGTTGCCAATCCTGCAAATGTAATCGCAAAATTAATTGCTTCGCTTCATGATGAAAACAACAGAGTTACCATCCCTGGCTTTTACGACGATGTAATTATTATTTCGGATGCCGAACGCAAAGAAATGTCAAAAGCGCCTTTTAATCTCGACGAATACAAAAAATCCATCGGCATCAGTGAAGTGCTGGGCGAAAGTGGTTATTCGACCATGGAACGTACCGGAATCAGGCCAACGCTGGATGTAAACGGCATCTGGGGCGGCTACACCGAGGAAGGTTCAAAAACCGTGATTCCTTCAAAAGCCAGTGCCAAAATTTCGATGCGCCTTGTTCCTAACCAGGATTACCATAAAATTGCGGAGCTTTTTACCAAACATTTCCAGAATATTACTCCTCCGTATGTTCAGGTTAAAGTTACCGAATTGCATGGCGGACATGCCTATGTTTCGCCAACCGACATGACGGCTTACAAGGCAGCCGAAAAAGCTTACACCGAGACTTTTGGCAAAAAACCGGTTCCGGTGCGCAGTGGTGGCAGCATCCCGATTATTTCGACCTTTGAGAAAATCCTGGGCATTAAATCCATTTTGATGGGTTTTGGCCTCGAATCCGACGCGATACATTCGCCCAACGAGAATTTCCCGTTATTTAATTTTTACAAAGGCATCGAAACTATCCCATACTTTTATAAATATTACACCGAAATGATGGCATAATGTCAGGCGGATAAAAAGATACATCTTAGCGAAACTGCCCTGATAAATTTGGGGCAGTTTTTTTATGAAAACCTTTCATTCAAGGCAAACAGATGATATCCTGAAAACCTGGGACAATGAAAACGTACTAAAAATGGTCGTTTTTTACAACAGGATTTGATGATGACAAAATCAGAAATTTTACAATTGGCCGGAAATTTGAACGTTATCCTTTTTTTTAAATAAATTTGATGATGGGGTAAATTTTTATCCTGAAATTAAGAAACAGAAATTATGAGTGAACCGAACGACTCTTTCGAAAAAGACCTTGAACAACTGATACGGATTTTTAAGAAAATTCGGTCAGATAAGCAAAATGAGCAGTTTGCCCATCTCGACAAGGCCTTTACACAAAACCTCGATTTTATTATCAATAATTATGAAATGGTAAAAAACAGTATCCCCCGGGAAATGTTAAGCCAGATGGGGCTGCCTTTTCAGAAAATGCTTCACGAATTTATTGAACAATTAAAGGGTGAACTTGGAGAGGATCTCAACGAATTTGAACAAAACACACTCTCAAATATCAAGGCCACTGAGACAATTACAAATAGTGAAGTCAAAAAGTCACCGACAGATGATATCGAGAATATTGATAGGATGCTGAAAAAGCCGGGATTGAGTGAGGAGGAACTTAATATTTTACTCGATCAGCGTAACATGATCATTAAAAAACACCAGAATAATTTGTTAAACGGATTATAAGAGTTTCATGTTGAAGCAGAAAAAAATCCCCGAATGGTTTGCCATCCGGGGATTTCTGCTTTTCATTATAGCTTTTATCGGTTATTTCTGTTTTTTGTTGAATTCAGCAATACCGGCATCGAGGAAATCAACAAATTTGTCCACATCCAGATCGTACGATTTTGGCTGAACCAGCAAATCTCCGTTTGAATCCAGCAAAACGTAGTAAGGTTGCGCGTTTACGTTAAATCTTGTGATCTGCAGATCAGCAAATTTCTTTCCTAAAGTCTTCTTCATTTTGCCATCATGCTTTGACTGAATCCACTCTGATTCAGGCAAGGCGGTTTTGTCATCAACGTACAAAGCGATGATTACAAAATCGTTTTGCAGTTTTTTAAGGACTTTAGGATCAGCCCATACGTTGGCTTCCATTTCGCGGCAATTTACGCAGCCATGACCTGTAAAATCAATAAAAACCGGCTTATTCAATGATTTTGCGCAGGCCAGGCCTTGTTCGTAGTCAAAATAACCTTCTAAACCATGAGGCAGGTGCAGATAATCACTGTATTTAGCTTTTTCACAAAGTTCGATACGGTCACTTTTCCCGTTTGATCCCATAAAAGAAGCCATTTTAATATTATCCCGCACAATGGCATTAAGATCAAAGTCATGAGATTGCTGTGGTGGCAGATAACCCGACAAAGCTTTTAAAGGAGCGCCAAACATTCCGGGAATCATGTAAACCACAAACGAAAATACAATAATGGCAAGAATTGCCCGCGGTACACCGAGGTATGGAAGGTCGCTGTCGTGCGATAATTTTAATTTCCCCAGGAGGTAAAAACCCATCAGGGCAAAAATAACGATCCAGAATGCCAGGTAAATTTCGCGGTCGAGTATGCCCCAATGGTAAGTTTGGTCGGCAATACTGAGAAATTTTAATCCTAAAGCTAATTCAAGGAAACCTAAAACAACTTTGACCGAATTCAGCCAGCCGCCTGATTTTGGAAGGTTACTCAACCATGAAGGAAAAAAGGCAAAAAGCGTAAATGGAAGTGCAAAAGCCAGTGAAAAACCAAGCATCCCGATGATTGGCTCCAAAACCTGTCCGCCAGCCGATTTTACCAGGATTGCACCCACGATTGGACCAGTGCATGAAAAGGAAACCAAAACCAGCGTAAAAGCCATGAAAAATGCACCTGAGAAACCGCCTTTATCTGCTTGTTGGTCGGTTTTATTAATCATCCAGCTTGGCAAGGTAATTTCGAACATCCCCAGGAAAGAAGCGGCGAAAACAACAAAAATCAAAAAGAACAACACATTTGGCAGCCAGTGGGTGCTGAGCCAGTTAGCAAAATTTACACCCAAAGTAAGCGCTACTACAGTTCCGATAACGGTGTAAATGGCAATAATCGAAAAGCCATAAACCAGAGCCTGGAATTTTGCCTTTGCTTTGTTTCCGCTGTTGTGCATAAAAAAGGTCACCGTCATCGGGATCATCGGGAAAACACAAGGTGTAACAATGGCAAGCAAACCTCCAAGGAAAGCAATAAAAAACAATGACCATAAACCCGAATAGTCAGTAGTAGGTGAAGCGGTCCCGCTATCGGTTTTTACTTCCTGAACATTTCCGGAAGCCGTTGCCTGATTAAATTCGAATGAAAAATCAACCTCAGTTGGGGGAGTGCATATTCCATTGTTACATGCCATAAATTCTACAATTCCACTGATCTTTAACGGTTGATCATCATTTAGTATAATTTTTTGTGTAAACTGAGCCTGATTACTAAAATACTTAACCAATAAATTATCAAAAAGAGGCTCGCGCTCCGATTCCGGGTCGGGTTCATTAAAAGTTACCCGGTAGCTTGTTGAACCCGTTTCGACATAATCTTTAACCTCCTCTATTATTACTTTTTCATCTGCAAATGAAAAGCCTTTTAGATTGTGGAAAATAATAGATGTTTTTCGCGGTCCCCCGGCTGGACCTCCATCCGCTGTGTTTTGGGAATAAAGATGCCAGCCTTTGTCGATGGCGGCACTAAAGATTAAGCTTGCTTCGTCTTTGCCGGTCATTTCACTTTTAAACGACCACTTTACAGGCTCAAATACCTGTGAAGAACTACTTTGAGCAGCATTAAATTCGAATGAAAAATCAACTTCTGCAGGCGGAAGGCATTTTTCGTTATCGCAACACATGTAATAAATGTAGCCGGTAATTTTTAGCGGTTTATCAGTGTCTATCTTTATTTTTTGGGAAAACTCAGTATTGTGGCTGAAATACTTCACCAGCATGTTGTTGAAGTTTGGGTCGCGCTCGGTTTCAGGCTTGGGTTCAATAAAAGACACACTGTAATTTACAGTATCTGGCCCTTCATAAGCTTCAACTTTTTCGATTTTAACATTTTCACCATTAAATGAAAAGCCGTTAAGATTATGAAAAATAAATGCTGTTTTAACAGGTCCGCCATCTTCCATAAATTGTGAATACAGATGCCATCCCGGGTCAACCGTGGCTTTGAAGAACAGCGTTGCTTCATCCTTTCCGGTCATTTCACTTTTAAACGACCATTTAACCGGCTCTAAAACCTGTGAAAAGCCACCAAAAGATGCCAAAAGCAGAAAAAAAAGGATGAGATGCTTTTTTACGTTGAAAAATTGTACCGAAGTTAATTGTTTCATATAGTTTCAGTTAGAGAATTGCATCTAAAAACGAATATTTAAAATGAATCTTATAATTTGAAAGTAAAACTTTTTTTATCTGAAATAAACAATGTTTTTTGAAGGAAAAAACCTGTGCAAAAGTAATAATTTTGGAATTCTAAAACTTGAATCCATTCACCCGATTACCCCTGAATCTTCGTGTTCACATTAAACAGGCGTGATAATCAAGATCGTTTTGGTTTTTTCGGTAATCTTAAATTTGTCGCTGATTCGATGACCGATTATCCAGACAATTTCATTTTTCGAGACAAGTAACCAGGTATTTTGTTTTTCCGCTGCCGAAAACTTCTGATCGATAAAAAAGTCGGATAACAATTTTTTGCCCTTCATCCCCAACGGGATAAAAGCATCACCAGGTTTCCATTTCCTGATTTTTAAAGGAAATTGCAGTTTCTCATAATCGAGTTGAGCAAGATCAGGGTTATTTTGGAGTAAAAAACCCGGTTTGTTTTCAGATACGTCAAACGAAAGATTGACCGGGTAATTAATCGAAGTCTCGGTTTCGGGGATGAAAAATTCCTGTTCATTTTCATTTTCCAGTGCAATTAATGGCGTTATCACCAATTCATCCCGTTCACCCCGAAGGCAATGTGTTGTCGAAAAAAAACTCTTTCCTGCAATTCGTTCCAAAGCTTCACAAATATCCTCAACGGTCGAAAAATTAAAATGAAATGGTTTGAGAATTTCGAACAGATAAACAGGCAACGGATCGAGTAACCGAAGCTTTTTCAGCTCAATTTTGATAGTAAAATCTTGTTTTTCCAGGAGGGTTTCCGACTTCTTTTTGATTTCGTGGCTTAAGATTTTTTCGGCACCAGCCAGGTTTTTAAAAGTGGTAACAAATCCTTTTCTGAAATCGGGATAAGTCTCTTCCAGAGCGGGAATCACCTGATGTCTGATCCGGTTTCTGAGATATTTATCACTGTCATTTGAGCTGTCGTTCCGATATAAAATTTCATTATTCGCAGCAAATTCCTCAATTTCGTTGCGGCTTGCAAAAAGCAGTGGCCTGATACATTTATCGTTTTTCGGCAAAATCCCTCTTAATCCTGAAATACCGGTTCCCCTGAAAAGGTTAATAAAAAAAGTTTCGGTTTGATCGTCAAACTGGTGCGCTGTGGCAAAGTAATCATACCGGTTTTCCGAAACAAGCTGGTTAAACCATTCATATCTGAGTTCGCGGGCAGCAACCTGGATTGATTGTTTTTTGAGCAAGGCTGTTTCCCGGGTATTGAAGTCTTTTTCGAAATATTCGACACCCAGGTTCAAGGCCATTTTTTTAACAAATGCAGCATCTTCGTCACTTTCGATGCCCCGAAGCTTAAAATTACAATGAGCAATTCCAAAATTAAAGTTTGCTTTACTGAAAAGTGAAACCATCACCATCGAATCGACACCCCCGCTTATTGCAAGCAAAATTTTTTGATTTGGTGAGAATAGTTTTTGATTATCAATATTATTCAGAAAATGTTCAAGATTCATAATGCAAAATTAGCGTTTTAACCACCTCCAGATCAATATCAGGATAATTTTAAGGCTGTTTATTTAGCTGTTTTCGGAGAAGTAAATTCATCAATCCAAAAAATGGCAGATATTTAATCAGGAAAAATACCTCCAATCGCTAAAAGGATCATTTTTCAGGCAGTTATTCATGAAAATAGCTGTGATTTGATGGTTAAAACTGCCCAAAATGAGGCTAATTATTTAAAACCAGAATAAATTGCGAAAATTTAAAAAATATCTCAAAATGCGTACGTTCGAGAAAAGCATACGTTCCTTCGAAAAAGGCATACGTTCCTTCAAGATATCGTTAAATGCATAAATTCGACATATATATTACAACTACCTTAGTGCTTGCATTCCAGGTTTTTTTGACATATTTTAGCTGCAGAATTTAAAAACAAAATTCTTAGCATACGTTCTTTCAATTTATTTAAACGTTGAATCATTTATCGCATTTATCATCCTTGTTGATCAGGCAGAATTCATCATAAGGTCCCCACCTTTCCCCAAATCATTAATGATTCAATGATTGAAGTTGTTTTCTTGACTTCCCCCAAGCTTAAAAGTGTGCAACTTCTGTTTACCCTGAAAATTAAGACCTTCCTGACTCCCTGTCTGGAAGGTCTTTTTTTTTGAAATTTCATGAATTGGCCTGTTTGACCATTATCAATCTTCCGGGCACTAGAATCGTTAAGGTGCAAAGCCTGGTTTTTTAACAGTATATTGTAAATAAAAAAGCCCTGAAAGATTGAATTTCAAGGCTTTATATAAATACTGGTACCCGAGGCCGGAATCGAACCGGCACGAACATAAGTTCATTGGTTTTTGAG
>CAYOWJ010000068.1:12359-14665 GCA_964407625.1 uncultured Lentimicrobiaceae bacterium | reverse complement strand
CTGTTAAGGGTAACTCCATTAAGATTTGATATTTTCAAATTATTGAAAGCGATTGTAGAAGCCGTTCCACCAATGTTTTGAGCCGTCGTGCCATTCATGGTAATTGTCTTGCCTGATGTTGGGGTCAATGTTCCATCACAAATAATATTGCCACCAATGGTATGATCAAAAGCTCCGGTTGCAAAAGTCGTACCTGTTTCGATGGATAAATTTCCACCTATCGACATCTCACCGGCAGCGGTTGCTGAAGCAGTTCCGGACAGGGTAAAATTCCCATGAAGCGACAGGGCTCCGGGCATTGTTTTGTTACCGCTGCCACTGAGCTTCAGATGATGATAATCCGGTGTCCCGTCAGGATGAATAACAGTTTGAGCTCCTCCGTTGTATTCGATGGTTGCGCCGAAAACATCAGCGTACCATTTTCCGCTTCCGGATTTGGTGATGGAATTTGCAATTTTCATGGTGCTGCCAGTCTGATTGGTAATATCTGCACCATCTCCAATTTCAACATTATAAAACCTGGTTGCAGTGCCCGAAATGGTGGTATTTGGCCTGTTAAAAATCACAGTACTGGTACCCGGGTCGTTGCCCAAAGGATTCTGGTCCTCCCATCCACCACTGAAAGTATTTTGGATAACAAGCGTATTGCTGCCCATGGTCAGAATACCGCCATTTTCGATAGAAATGGTATTAATGGTGTCCCTGGCAGGTAATATTGGTGAACGGTTGTTTGTGGAAGTAACATTTGGGATAATCACGTGTCCTGTATTGGGAGGTATTCCTGAACCGCCATGAGGAAGTGTCCAGTTTAATGGATCATTCCAATCAGTAGTATTTTGAGAACCATCCCAGGTATAGTAACCTTCACCATAATCACGTAAGGCAAAAATAGTCCTCCAGTCATGCGTTGAAGCATTATAAATGAAATAACTTATTGGCACACTCGAAAGCCCGATGAAATTGTTGGTGTAATCGTAATTTGCCCTGCCATGTTCATCAGATTCAGTAAAACCTTGAGGTCCAATATCATAATCCATGGTAGTGAGCTTCTGCTCTGAATTTACATAAGATGTCACACTACTGGTCAATTCAGAATCCAAATAATGGAAATTTGCCGTAACAGAATTTCCACTCGCGTTATTTGCCGGAATAATTTCGTAAGTTCTTTTTACTGCATCGCGGATTATATCATTATCTGACCCATCATTTATCGGTCCTATTGCTGTAGTACCAATTGTTATGGTAACAGAAAGTGATGAGGGCATTGCAGTGCCGGCCGTAAGTGATATTGTGGTAAATTGATTACCAAAAGTGTAAGGTGTGTTGGCAGTAATAGTATAATTTCTTTTCACAATTCCTGTAACATCTCCGGTTCCTGCTGTTGTGGCTGATGGACCCATGAACAAGGTAAATGAGGAAAGAGTGCTGTAATCCGTGTAATAATTCGGACTTGTACCGGTTCTTCCTGGATAAGTACCATAATTGGTTACCATTTCCAGTAAACCTTTTGTAGCCGATGGATTTGCTGCAGCCAGGTTTAACACTCCGTTTACCGTAATATCAATTCCTGCAGTTAAGCCGCCAGAGGCACTTATTGTAAAATTGTTAACAGCTCCTGTAAAGAAAGTAGCAGGAAGTGTAATTGCTGTGGCATTTGCAAAAACAATTTCTGCCAAAGCGTTGCTGGCATCAACTGTGCCACCGGCACTTGTTGGCGAACCTCCAGAATAAGTAAAAGTATTTGCTCCAACAGCTAAAACACCACTCGTTAGAGCTAAAGCTGCAGTTACAGTTAAGTTTCCGTTTAATGCAACACCACTGGAATTGGCTATGGTAAGCCCGGCAACCGTGTTGCCTACAAAGGCTGCTGATGGAATTGTTTGGGCTGTTAAACCAACAAATTCTACTACCGATAAGGCCGTTGAAGTGTTAATCTTTCCGCTGCTTGTAAAATTCAGGCTACCGTTTACTGTGAGCTTGTGGCCATTCACCACAAGGTTTTTTGAGCTGCCATTGGATATGTTACCAACCGTTCTGTTTGCATCCAAAACACAATCCCTGTCAGGGCTTGTGGCAAAAATAATATCAGCTCCGGAAGAAGGAATGGCATTGCCAGCCCAGTTTGAAGCGGTATTAAAATCAGTGCTGGTAATACCTTGCCAAACATTTCCGTTTTGTTCCAAAGCACCCATTTTAGGGGTTGTTAAATGTCTTGTTATGTTGTAATAATCGGTGGTAATTCCTGTACCTGAAACTCCATTTAAGGTAGCTGATGGAAAATAATTTATTGCTGAGGTACCGCCTGC
>CAYOWJ010000068.1:9990-12259 GCA_964407625.1 uncultured Lentimicrobiaceae bacterium | reverse complement strand
TTCCGGTAATCCCTGGTTGCAGTATTTCCTGTACTCCTGAGTGCTGTTGTTGCTGAAGCGCCTGAAGATGCAGAGCCTCCAATATAAATTGTATTAAAATAAAGGTTCCTGGTCAATGAATTTGTACTTTCATCCCAGATACCATTCATAACATAACCACCTGTGATTCCGGTTCCAATACTAACAATATTATTGGCACAGGTAAAAACGCCATTGGCAAGTTCGATACCTTCCATGTCTGAAGCAACATTACTTGATGCCATTGTAAGGCTGTGAACAAAGTTCCCTGAAATGGTGTGTGTACCTGTTACAGGTCCGTTGTAATAAATTCCGGTAACACACGATTTGGCGGCGGTAGTCTGAGTGTTTATGATGTTATAAACAGTATTTCCATTTACAGTTTGAGTCGTTCCTGCAGTTGTGCTTGTCTGTGAAATTCCGATTGCCGAAGCCGATGTTCCGCCTGCTGTTTGTAAACTTGCCGAAGTGAGATTATAAACGGTGTTGTTGGAAATCGTATTTGAACCGGACACAGTTTGGATACCCCTGTTACGTGATCCCGCATTTACGCCGGAATAAGCATTGGTAAGGTTGGCCACCGTATTGCCCGAAATTACTGTTGTTAAAGTGCCTGCACTATAAATTCCATACACGTCCTGTTTAATTAACGATAATGCCGCTGCGGAACTAACGTGGATGCTGTTCGCAGTCTCACGGCTGCCGATAAGGTTATTGGTAAGCGTGGTCGTGGAAGCAATAGTTCTCACATAAATGGACTCGAAACCATGAGAATAATAGTTGGAACCCACTGTAGTAATTGCGCCAACATTGTTGCCGGTAATATTTACAGTTCCGTTACTGTTTTGAATCATTCCGTGAGAGGTGGAGTAGTTGTTCGATTGGCCGTCAAAAATCACCGCAGGAGCTGTTGTATAGCCTGAACCACCTGTTAAAGAGGTAAATCCTGTAACGACACCTCCTTCGCTGATAGTGGCTGTTGCCGTTGGCATTGTTCCACCGGCAGGTGGGGCAGTAAATGTTATGGCTGGTGGATTTGCTGAGTTATAAAAACCTCCACCATCAAGAAGGTTTATTGCTGTAACCACTCCTCCAACAATGGTGGTAGTTGCTACCGGTAAAGGTGTTGTTAGGGTAATCGAACCGGTGCCTGTGCTTGCCCCGATTGTATTTCCACTTACATCAAAATTGCCGGTAAAAAGGAATATCCCATCCCAGGGATTATCTTCCTTGCTGCTGTAAGCAATATTGGCGATGGTATTATTTGAAATCGTTGTTGCAGCAACTGATCCTGCGTAAGCATAAATCCCGCAGAAATAAACAGCACGCTGTCCAACAAAAGACCAGGCAGTACCAGCACACAAAGGTTGACTTCCCCCGATGTAATTTCCGCTAACGGTATGCTCCGAAAGGGTGCTTACACGGATGGCATTGTAGGCTAAAGGATTTGCTGCAGCCACAAAGGCTGTAGTTTCGTAAATACTGTTACCCGAAATAGTAAAGCCAACCGAAGCGCTGTTAATATTAATTCCGTTTGAACTTACGCCGGTTTGAAAAGTATTGTAAATATTGTTGTTGCGGATAATACAACCGTTATTTTCGCGGCCTCCGGAGCCTGAAGAATGTATTCCATTGTAGGGTCGGTTTGAACCCGAACAGGTGATATTACAATATTCCACAATATTGTTGTCGTTTCCGTTTCCCGAGCTGCTGCCACCAAAAGTTACAACTCCAATAGCCGAACTTGTTGGTGACGCATTGAAATTACAATATTTTACAGTATTGTTTTCAGCAGAGTTTACCAAACGCAGGGCTGAGGCGGCGGCTTCAATGCTTGTTCCGGTAATGGATAAACTGTTTGTTGATCCTGATTGATTAATCCTTCCGTCAATTGTTACGTTATCGGCGCCATCAAGGCTGATAGTTGCAAAGTTTCCTGTGGCTGAAATGCTAAAGGGACCTGTGCCGGTCGGATAAATCAGCACCGAAGAGTAGTTTGCGCTTAGGGTGCCACTGGCGTTGAGCACAGCAGAGGCAGTTTCGGTGGTACTTCCGATAATCTGAAGTACAATCTGCCCTGTGAGGGAACCGCTGTTAATGGCAGCAAAAGCTGACTGCAAGGTTGAATAATTTGCACCTGGTCCAACAGTTCTGGTGGTTTGTGCATTCAGGTTTTGGGCAAAAAAAATGGTGCATAATAAGCATGCCTTTAAAATAAAATAGAATCTTTTCATGATACTTAACTTGAATT
>CAYOWJ010000068.1:0-9890 GCA_964407625.1 uncultured Lentimicrobiaceae bacterium | reverse complement strand
GCGATTTTGGAGAAACATGGACGGTGGTAAACGATGGTTACATGAGCACATTTTATGGGGCTTCGATGGTAGACGCAAACATGGGAATCGTCGTTGGATGGAACTCGGTTTTTCAACCCTTGCTGGGTTACACCCTCGACTGGCAAACCTGGGATTACCAGAACTTTTACCCAACCTGGGGTGGTGTGATGTATGAAGGCCTTGCCAGGGCCTGTAAATTCACCGACGAAAATCATGGTTTTGTTGTCGGCACTTATTTCGTGCCCGGAGGTGGCTTCCTGGCACCTTTTGGCGGTTGGAGCAATAATGCCTGGGATGCATCGGATTTTCCAGAACCTTTAACCTGCATCGACTTCATAAATTCTTTCGGGGTGATTGCCGGTGACAATGCTTATCTAGCGGAATCGCAGGATGACGGGCTAAGCTGGGAAACCATCACGCTTAACATCGGCTCCAGCCAGTTAAACGACCTGAAATTGATTGGCAATACAGGGTTTCTTGTTGGAGATGGTGGGATAATCCTAAAATTGATTTCGACAGTTTCGGTTGATGAAACTGAGATTGAAGGTTGGAAGATTAATTGTTTCCCAAACCCCGCCACGAACGAAATTCACGTCAGTATTCCCTTCACCGATCCGGCTTTTACTGTTTCGCTTTATAATATTTCCGGTTCAGGAAAAATGGAAGTCAAAAGCAAAAAGGAGAATGGGGTAGTAACGATTATTGTAGGTGATTTACCACGAGGAATCTACACTTTGGTTGTCGGAAGTAATGAAGGCAGGTTCTGTCGGAAGGTGATTTTGATTTAAGGGCAAAAATCTGAACTTATTTTTGAACTCCTTTCTATCGGATTTGTCACGTTTCATTTATGACGAAATTCATATCCCAAAATTTTCAGGATGAAATATTCAGGTCACACCCCGTTTTCAATCCCACCATTCAGAATTTTTAAACCCGTGAAAATTGCTGCAAAGCATTGAAATGATTTCAAATCAGGCACTATTTTAGAAAAGCTTTCATTTCATCGAACTTTTCCTGAATCAGTTTGTAGCCATGATCGTACAGGTCGGCCCGTTTTTTCAAGCTACTTTCGGTGCGCCCAATGGCGTGGTCGCCCGAAGGTGCAATCAGGAACAGCTTGCCTTCCTTTTCCATCTGATCACAGAAATCCAGGGTGTTGTTGTATTCATCATTCCTGTTGAGCATGGCTTTCATGAACTCAGCATGCTTCCTGAAGGCAAATTTTATCAGGCGCGAATTTTTCGTTTTTCCTTTCCGGTAGCCTCTGGGACGGGTAAGGACGACAACAGCTTTAGCGTGTTTGGTTAAAGCATATTTTGCAGGAATCGAGTCGGCAACCCCGCCATCGAAAAATAGCTGGCCATCAATCGGAACAGGTTGTGAAATAATCGGAATGCTCGACGAAGCGATGAGTGCCGTGCTCATGCTGATTCTGGCAATGTCCTTTTTTGTGAAAACAACACTTTTGCCGGTGGCAAGCGATGTAATCACGATGTCAAATCCGGCGGGATTTTCAAAAACAGCCTGCTCATCAAATGGCACAAGCTTTTCAGGGATTTCACCAAAAATAAACGGAATGTTAAAGTACGAACCTTTGGTAATCAGGTGATAAAAGCCCATAAAACGTTTGTCGGAAGGAAATTCGACATTTACTTTCCAGTTTCTGCCTTTCTGTCCCGAAATATACGAAGCACCGGCACAGGCGCCTGCAGAAACCCCGATAATCCGGTCGAAATGAAAATCTTTTTCAAGGAAATATTCCAGCACCCCGCTTGTAAAAGCGCTGCGCATACCACCACCCTCAAGAACAATACAGCTATTTGTCATCATTATTATTTATGGAAAGAAAAAGCAACCAAAATCAGATTATCCTGATGAATTTATTTCGAGTAAAAAGACATTCTCCTTGCCTTTCTCACGCCTTACGCCTCTTTCCTCAATACTTTTTTCTTACTCCTCTTTCCTCACGCCTTATGCCTTACGCCTCTTGCCTATTCTCTTGGCTTCTTTTCCTGTAACCATAAAATTTGTCCGGTTCGTGGGCTGCTGCCTTTTTCCATGCGGTTGTAGCTGTACAATTTCGAAAGTTTTATCCCGTAAAGTTGCGAAATTGCATGCATCGTATTACCTGGAACAACAGTGTGAAATGCGGTATCTGCCTTATTTTTCTTCTTTTGGAGGTAAATCATCTGGCCTTCTTTCAAAGTTGAAGCTTTGCTCAAATCGTTGTACTTCCAAACCTGGTAAGCATAAATGTTAAAATCGCCGGCAATTTTATAAAAGTCGTCTCCGGTGCGGGCGAAAATGAATTTCCGGTCATTATTTAAAAAAATCTTCCGGTCGTTTTTCCAAACAGCAAAAGCCTCATATTCGCGTTCTTTTCCTTTTGGGATTTCGTTGGGGAATGGTGTTATGGCAATGGGTGGCCCTTGATTAATATCTAATTTATAAAGCTCAAATTCTTCGATAATGTTAATTAAAAGATCAGCATATTTTGGGTTGGTGGCGTAGCCGGCTTTTTTCAAACCCCTTGCCCAACCCTTATAATCGGTAATTTCGAGGTCAAAAAGAAAAGCATACCTTTCGCGCTGGCTCAGAAAAAATGAATGGTCCTTGTACGAGTCGTAGGCATGTTTGTATTTTCTGAAACATTCGTCGGGAGCATCATCGGTCATTCTGATAAATTCACCATCCCATCCAACATGACATTTAATTCCGAAATGATTGTTGGCCTCAGTGGCGAGCCGGCTGTTGCCGCTTCCCGATTCCAAAATTCCCTGTGCTAGTGTAATGCTTGCAGGAATCTTAAACTCATTCATTTCCTGGATGGCGATATCGCGGTATTTATCGATGTATTCCAGCTTGGAAATTTTTGGTGCCGACTGAGCTGAAATCATCTCAAATCCTGAAAAAACCAACAGAAGCGAAAAAATGGAAAAATGAAAGGTTGAATTGATTATCCGATTCATGTTTTTATGCTGAAGGATGCAAAATTAAGATTCCATTTGGAATTCTCTTAATAAAGCAAAACCTTGATAATTATTGTTTTTGATCCTGAAATGCCTTTTGAAAGCGCCCGCTGATTTAATAAATCTGCCTTGCCAGCTCGTTGGCCTCCGGCAGGTTTTCAATCTTTCCGATGTCCATCCAAACGCTGTTTTTTGGCTCGTAACCAACAATTTGAAACGTGTCTGCCAGTCGGAGGTAAGTTTGGATAATGGAGAATTTTCCCTGCTCTGTCATAAGGGGAAAAATTTCAGGACTGATAATGTGGATGCCGTTAAATGCAAAATCCTTTGGGTTGGTAGCATTTTTCTGTGAAAGAATTACTTCGTTGGTTTTTGTGTTTTTCCATCCGGTTAACCGTTTTTCCTCATCAAAAATCAGGTAACGTGAAGTTGTTCTTTCCTGGATGAACAATGTCGCCAAAGCCTTATGCTGATGGTGATAACGGAGCATTTCATCCGGATTTATATTGGATAAAATATCGGCATTGTGAACCAGGAATGGTTTCCCGTCATCAAAAAACCAGGCTGCTTTTTTGAGTCCTCCGCCGGTGTCGAGAAGCATCTCACGTTCATCTGAAATTTCGATGTCGATTCCGAAAGCATGATTTTCGTTGATAAAACCGATCACCTTATCGGGAAAATGATGAACGTTGATGATGATTTGTGTTATTCCGGATTTTTTTAATTTCAGGATAAGCCACTCCAGCGCAGGTTTTCCGTTAACCGGAACAAGCGCTTTGGGTATTTCGTTGGTGAGCGGACGCAATCGGGTGCCTAATCCGGCAGCAAAAATCATGGCTTTCATTGGTGAGGTCAGGATGGTTTAAAATTGCTCATTTCACGATTTTTCGGGTTTGCAGAGTTTTTCCTTCGAATCGGCGGTTTGCTTACAATGCTTGCATTCAAATTTGTCTTTGTCCGAATGTTTGGGTTTATCTTTTTTGCACATTTTTTTCGACATAATTTTGGGCTTTGCGTTTGTCAGAATAACACCTCAGATTTTTTCTTGTTCACGGTGCCTGACAACTAAATTGATTCCAGGGTAGTTTTGTAAATTCCGGGCTAACTGATCCGCACAGTATACCGAGCGATGCCGGCCTCCCGTGCAACCAAAGCTAATCATCAGGTTTGAGAAATTTCGGCTGGTGTAAGTTTTTACCGAACCCTGAACCATTTGGAATGCGCTTTCGATAAAGTCGCCAACTTCCTGAAAAGTCTCCAGGTATTCTGTAACTTTAGTGTCGAGGCCGGTAAATGCTTTGTATTCCTCGTATCTGCCGGGATTGGGCAGCCCGCGGCAATCAAAAACAAAGCCCCCACCATTGCCGCTCAAATCCGCAGGAATACCTCTTTTGTAGGAGAAGCTGTTGATTTCGACGATAAGTTTAGGGAAAAACATTTCTTTAATATTTTCATTGGAAACCAAAAACCCGAGGCATTTTTTTATTTCAGGAAGATTAGAATGGATTTTATCATTTTTGAGAAGCCAGCTAATATTTTCGATGGCTTTTGGGATGCTCTGGAGAAAATGCTGTTTTCTCTCAAAAAGCCCCCTGAAACCATAAGCCCCAAGCGTTTGTAACACCCTGATGAGCGCAAAATGATAATAATGCCGGCGGAAATCTTTTACCGAATCAGGTTCAATTGCGGCAGCTTTGGCGATGTATTCATCCAAAAGAAATTCACGTGTTTCAAAGGGCAGGTCGGCACGCGCCTGGAAAAGCAGCGAAGCAAGGTCGTAATGAAGCGGTCCTTTCCGGCCACCCTGAAAATCGATAAAGTAAAAAGTGTCATCTTTTATCATCACGTTTCGGGCCTGGAAGTCGCGATAAACAAAGTAGCGGTTTTCAGGAATCATCAGCAAAGCTGAAAGTTCTCTGAAATCCAACTCCAGCAAGTATTCGTCGAAAGGAATTTGGAGGGGTTTCAGAAAGTTATATTTAAAATAATTTAAATCCCAAAGGTAAGCTTGCCCATCAAATTCGGTTACAGGATAGCAGGATGAATAATCGATGTCTCTGCCGGCAACCAGTTGAAATTGAATTAAATCGCTCAGCAGTCTTTTATAATACTCTAAAAACTCAGCCGAAATGCCGTCTCTTTGCCGCAAAATGGCAAGCCTGTCGAAAAGTATTTCATCACCCAAATCCTCAATCAGGTAGCACGAAAGATCTTCACTCACACAAAAAACCGAAGGTACTTTCAACCCGGATTCGTTGAATTGGCGACTGAGGCTGATAAACGCTTTATTTTCGGCAGGGTTATCGTTAAACGCACCTACAGCCTGGTGCGATTTACCGGTAATCCGATAATACTGTCGGTTGGAGCCGGATGAAGGCAACGCTTTAATTAAGATGGGGTTTTCGAGGCTCCAGCTCAAAAAAAGATCGCTAAGTTTTTTTATGATTATTTCGTTCAAAATGGTACGGTTTTTAATGGTCAAAAATAAATATTTAAGCCTGATTTGCTCTTTACAATTGGTTAACACAGACGTTAAACTTAGTTAAATGTAAATTATGCTTTTTTTACAGCAAAGCAGATAGTTCTATTTTTGCAGGAATAATTGATAAATTTAAAACTTATAAAATATGAAACAAGTACTTAGTATTTCGCTTTTTTTAGCCTTTACCATGATGTTTTTTGGTGCACCTCAGCAAATCATGGCACAGAATGCAGGTTCGAGCGGTATCGAAATTGGAAATGAAGTTGGTCAGGATTTAGGCGATTTTGAAGCCTATGGAGCCGACAGTGCCATGTTAAAGCTCTCACAGTTACGCGGTAAAATGGTTTTGATGGTGATGTGGAATTCCCTTTGCGGCCATTGTGTCACCGAAAATGCCAAGTTCATTAAAACCTATGAAAAATACAACGATAAAAAATTCAAAAAAGGTAACGGTTTCGACGTTTATTGCATTGGTCTGGATAAAGAACGTGCAACCTGGATTGATGCACTCGACAAGCAAAAATATCCATGGTCGAGCAATGTTTATGTATTAGATAGCTGGAAGGATGCAGATGTCAGGTTTTTTGGTGTAAAAAATCTTCCGGGAACATTTTTGATCGATGCCAACGGGATTGTTATCGCAAAGAATTTCACTGCCGAAGAGCTTGAAGCAACACTTGATAAATACCTGGTAAAATAATTCTAATTATTTCGTCAACAAATTTGGGGGTTTTAAAAATTATTGTACTTTTGCAGCCCTGAAATTTTAGGAATTTCATTGGCTAAAGAAAATATAGAAAAATAATTAATAAGAAAATGGCAAATCATAAATCATCATTAAAGAGAATCAGGTCGAACAGGTTAAGAAAATTACGCAACAGGTATTTTTCAAAAACAATGCGCAATGCCATAAAAGAATTCAGAGGCCTGACAGACAAAGCAGTTGCTGGTGAGCAATTACCAAAAATCGTTTCATTGATCGACAAAAATGCAAAACGTTCAGTCATTCATAAAAACAAAGCTGCAAATCTCAAATCAAAGTTGACCAAGAAGCTTAACGCACTTGCCTAAACGGTAAAATCAAAAATATTTTAAAACCTCTTCTGTTTTTTTGGCAGAAGGGGTTTTTTATTTGCCGGAATTTCATACTTTCGTAAAAAATACCGGTAATTATGCAAAATCAGTACCCTGAAAAGACCTCTATAAAACATTGGTCTGAAGATGATCGCCCCCGCGAGAAGCTTGTTTTAAAAGGAAAACCTTCCCTCAGCGATGCCGAGTTGATCGCTATTTTAATTGGATCAGGCAACCGCGAAGAATCCGCTGTAGAACTTTCGAAAAGAATTTTAAAAAGTGTAAGTGATAATCTTATCGAATTATCGCGGCTTACGGTGAGCGATTTGGAGAAATTTAAAGGAATTGGTGAAGCCAAAGCGATTACGATTATTGCTGCACTCGAATTGGGCCGCCGCCGCAGAGGCGCTGAAGTGATGGACCGAAAAAAAATTCACACCAGCAGCGACGCTTTTGAAATTTTTCAAATGAAAATTGGCGATTTGCTGTACGAGCAATTTGCGGTTATCCTTTTAAACCGGGCCAACGAAGTTATTCAAACTGTAGTTGTGAGCGACGGTGGCGTAAACGGCACGGTTGCCGACCCAAGAAGGATATTTAAACTGGCCATCGAAAACAATGCAGCTTCAATTATTCTTGGCCATAATCATCCGTCGGGTAACCTTAAGCCGAGTGAATCAGACCTCAAACTCACCAAAAAAATCAGAGAAGCAGGATTAGTGCTCGATGTAAACGTTTTGGATCACGTAATTGTAGGTATCGAAAAGTATTACAGTTTTGCCGATGAGGGTGAATTTTGATGCTTGTAATTTCGCAGGCATGATTCAGGAAGTGGGGATAGTGGTTTCAATCACCATTTTTCAGATATCAAAAACCGATCGGAACCTTTTTTTATTTTGCTGCATATTTTAGCAATTCAAGATAAACATCCTGCCAGCCTTCCCAGCGGTCAAGATTACCAAGCGTTTCATTATGCCAGAGGCTGATAAATGTTCCATTCACAGCTTTTACTTCATCAACCATTTTTTTAATCCTTACAAGCGCTTCATCGGGTGAAAGCTGTTGATAATCCCTCAACGTGCCATCCATAACCTGAAAAGGATGAATTAATAATTTGGTTTCTGTTTCCAGATCGAGATCATAAAATAAATACGGATCACAAATCCCTGCTCTGAATCCGGTTTCTGAAGCATAACCCATGGTGTAGTCGTCGGTAATATCCAGGTTAATCAGGTTTCGGTAGGTGGTGGGGAAGTTTAGCTTTAAAAAATGCTGTCGGCTTTTTGTGATTTCCCGGTTTAGAATTTTAGCCAATGACTCGATTTCGATTTTTAGCAATTTAATCGACGAATTTGATGCAAAGGAAGGGTGAATGCCAACTTCGGCATAGTCGCCCAGTGATTTGATCAGGCGCTGGAATTCCCTGCTGTTAACCGGGATATTTTTATCGAATTCGCCATATTCGGCAAAAAGTATAAAATAAAGCGGAGAAAGTGCGTATTCCTTTTGAAGCTGCAATTGCAAGTCATAAGTGTCAAAAGGATCATTCATCAGGCCAGCCAGAACTTTTACACGCTCAACAATTTGAGGAAAATTAAATTTTAGCAGTGCTTTAAGCACACCGCCAACCGTTCGTACAACGCCTTTGAGCCGAAAAGAATAAGCCGAGTCGATATCGTAGGTTGGAATAAATTTATAAACCCTTGTTTTAAATTTTATTTCAGGATAATGGGTCGAAATGATTGTCTTAATCATTTCAGCCCAGATATTTACAACCGGTTTTTCCAGAAAACCATGCTTGCTTGCCACGCTTTCGTGGGCATCAAATCTGCCGAATCGGTCTTTGATATAGGGCAGATATTCTTCGTACCGCGTAACCATGAAAAATGCTGCTGCAAAAGGGTCAAAAGGCAGGACGGATTTTTTATCGTAAACAGGATAAAATGAGGCGGTTTTTTCATAAGATGAAAATCCAAGCTCCTGGCCTTCAATCCCGGATTCGAACAGCAAATTTGAAGCGTTAAAAAATATCCCGCAATCGGTGAGTTTTTTGCAATAACTGATTTTTGGCCCGTTACAGGCCTTGTATTTTTCGATGTCCTGGGTGAGTTCGAAAGGTACGCCAAGCAAGGAGTCAAAAAAGAGTTTAAAAATATAGTGTACTCTTTTGGTAATTTTATGTGTGTAAATCAGGATCATGCGATTTGTGTTGGTGATATTGCAAATGTACGCAAATTAGTTTCCGTCGGTCGCCTTTTAAAAGGCAGTTTCTGTTAAATTTGCTCCGGTTAATGTTAAGAAATAGCTTTACTTTTGGCAAAACAAATGCAGTAATTAAGCATGGAAAATTTCATCGTTTCTGCCCGTAAATACCGCCCTGCAACTTTCGATTCGGTGGTGGGACAAGGCAATATCACAACAACTTTAAAAAATGCAATCCGCAACAAGCAGCTTGCCCAGGCATTTCTGTTTACCGGCCCCAGAGGCGTGGGAAAAACTACCTGTGCACGTATTCTGGCCAAGACGATCAATTGCATGAATCTCCCCGAAAACATCGAACCATGTGACCAGTGCGAGTCCTGCGTTTCGTTCAATAAAAATGCGTCATTCAACATTCATGAACTCGATGCCGCCTCCAATAATTCGGTTGAAGATATCAGGAATCTTGTCGATCAGGTCCGAATCCCACCACAGGTTGGCCGCTACAAGGTTTACATCATCGATGAGGTTCACATGCTGTCGTCGAGTGCTTTTAATGCTTTTTTAAAAACGTTGGAAGAACCGCCGGAATATGCAAAGTTTATCCTGGCAACTACCGAGAAACACAAAATCATTCCAACAATTTTATCGCGTTGCCAGATTTATGATTTCAGGCGGATTAATATCCCCGACACCATTCTTCATCTGAAATATGTGGCTGAACGGGAAGGCGTTACTACGGAGGAAATGGCGCTGAATGTAATTGCCCAGAAAGCAGATGGCGCCCTGCGTGATGCCCTTTCTATTTTTGACCAGCTCGTTAGTTTTGCAGGCAAAAATCTGAGTTATGAGCTGGTGAGGCAAAACCTGAACGTCCTGGATTTTGAATATTTTATCAACATCACAGCCAGCCTGGTAAACAACAATATTTCGAAAGCATTGCTTTTGTTTAACGAAATCATCGAATCTGGTTTTGATGGCCAGCATTTTATGATGGGATTGGGCGATCATCTCAGGAATATTCTGGTATGCAAAGATCCATCAACGATCCGGTTACTGGAAGTTGGCGACACTATCCGCGAAGCTTATCAAAAGCAGGCGGCAGGCTGTCCGGTCGATTTCCTGCTGAAAGCGCTCGATGCCAT
>CAYOWJ010000067.1:12536-14712 GCA_964407625.1 uncultured Lentimicrobiaceae bacterium | reverse complement strand
CATTTTGGAGGCAAAACTTCCAGATTAATCTCAGCCAGCTCAAAATGACGCTTGCATTTGGTGCAAACCAGTTTGTGCGAATTGCCATGAAACTCATGAACAACGGTATTTCCGGCTGCCTGGTGAAGATTGTCGATATTTTGGGTAATCACACATTTGAGTACACCCATTTTTTCGAGATTGGCCAGGGCATGATGTGCAGCATTTGGCCGCGCGGTTCCAAAGAAATCGTAAAAAATTTCCTTTATCACGTTCCAGGAGGCCAGCGGATATTGATGAAAATAGCCAAGATCGAGAACCTGCGGGTCGTATTTACTCCAAAGCCCTTCGGCGCCGCGGAAAGGCGGGATACCACTTTCGACCGAAATGCCTGCGCCGGTAAAGGCAACCAAATGTTTTGAACTGATGATTTTTTCGGCTGCCAGGATGATTTTTTCGTCAGAATTTTCCATATCAAAAGTTTTAAAACAAACTTTAAAACACGGAGCAAAGGTATCGAAAATGATAGTTACAGCCATATTTTGAAAAAATAGAAGTAAATTTCAGCTATTTTTGCCGCCTTAAGTTTTGAAGGTACACAAATACAAATTTTTGCATTGAAACTCAACCCGGTTTACACCTACATTCTGGTAATTCTCTCGATGATTTTTTGGGGGATGAGTTTTGTGTGGTCGGCAATTGTGCTCAAATATTACGATCCGATTACAACGGTTTTACTTCGGCTAATCATCTCCTCGGCCATACTTTTCGCCGGGCTAAAAATCTTCAACCGGATTCAAAAACTCAACAAACAGGATTACAAATTATTTTTCCTTTCGGCTTTGCTGAATCCGTTCCTCTATTTTTTGGGTGAAAATTATGGTTTGCAGCTTACTTCGCCAACTATCAGTTCCATCATTATTGCCACTATTCCGCTGTTTACGCCCATCCTGGCATTTTTTGTTTTCGGCGAAAAACTCTCAAAACTCAACATTGCCGGGATTTTCATCTCATTTGCAGGAGTCAGTTTTATGATGTTGAACAAGGATTTATCATTCAGTGCCGATCCAAAAGGCGTATTGTGGCTCTCGCTGGCGGTAATTGCAGCGGTAGTTTATTCGGTTTTACTCAAAAAACTGGCTTCCAGGTACGATGCTTTCATGATTATCGCCATGCAAAACGTGATCGGGGCTTTGTACTTCTTGCCGTTTTTCCTGATTTTCGATGTTCAAAAATTTGTTTCTGTTACTCCAAATGCCGAACTGATCAGCTCGTTGCTGCTGCTTTCGTTTTTTGCATCCTCACTGGCTTTCGTGTTTTTTACGATTTCATCGCGCGAAATCGGCATCAGCAAAACCAATCTTTTTACAAATCTTATCCCGGTTTTTACGACCATTTTTTCGTTTTTTATCTTAAGAGAAGATTTCGAAGCTCGTAAAATCGTCGGAATGGTTGTGGTGATCGGTGGCGTTCTGCTGTCGCAGATTACCGGTAAAGTAATGCTGGTGAGGTTTTATAAGTACGTTTTAATGAGGAAGAAAAATCACTCTGGTTTGGATGGATAAACTGAAATTAGATCCCAGAAAATTGAAGTCATTACCCAAAATATCCGTCTTTCTATCAAAACCAGCTCACCAAATTTGGTTTATTGGGTTGATTGTTTTGATAATTTCCTTTGGCGGACATTTTCGTCCAAATGGGACTGATTTCTGGAAAGACACTATTGCCAGCGACGGCCGCGGATATTACGCCTATCTTCCTTCCATCGTTTTGCACGGCAGTTTTAATTTCGATCAGGTTCTTGATCGTGAAATGCAGATTTATCCGGCGATGATGGCCGGAACATTTATCACCAAAGTCGATGGAAAACCTGTGAACAAATATTTTGCAGGCGTTGCGCTGCTGATTTTGCCTTTCTTTTTACTGGCCATATTTTTAAGTTTTCTGGCCGGTTTCCCGATTGACGGCTACAACGCCATTTTCCAGATGATGGTGAGCGTTGCAGGAATTTTTTACCTGATGCTCGGACTCTTTTTTACCCAACTCCTGCTCAAAAAATTTAAAATTCCGGATGGTGTCGCAGTTTTTTCGCTTTGGGTAGTAACTTTTGGAACCAACCTGCTGATTTATACTGTTGATGCCCCGGCAATGTCGCACGTTTTTTCATTTGCCGTTGTTGCAGGATTTCTCCTGTTTT
>CAYOWJ010000067.1:2009-12436 GCA_964407625.1 uncultured Lentimicrobiaceae bacterium | reverse complement strand
TGTTCAGCTATCAAAAAGGTTTTTTTGTTTACACACCTGTTGCTTTACCCGCTATCTTCGGGCTTTTTGGACTTTGGCGGAAAAGTAAATGGCAGTTTTTCTGGATGATTGGTTTTCTGATTACCCTGGTCTGGCTTGTGGCTTCATGGTGGAACTGGTATTACGGCGACAGCTTCGGGCAAAGGGTTTTTATCGATTTTTTTGCGGTGCTGGCTCTGCTGCTGGCCACGGCAATAAACGGTTTCAGGAATAAAATAATCAAAACTGTCCTTGTAATTTTACTTTTGATTTTGTGTTTCGTTAACCTGGTTCAAACCTGGCAATATTCGCGCGGAATTATTCATGCTTACGCGATGAATAAAGCAAAGTACTGGCATGTTTTTTTAAAAACCAGCGACGACTACCGGAATTTGTTCAGCGGCCCGATTGACATTCCACCTCACAAAACCGATCTTAAAACGCCGGTCAGAGTTTTTGAAAATGATTTCGAAAATGATCAGGAAGGTTGGATTTCGAGTGGAAGAAAAGCATATCCGGCAGCAAAAAGTGGCAATTTTGTATCCGAACTTGATCAAAACCAGCGATATAGTTCGGCATTGTCGCTTACCGGAGATTCGTTGATTGTTGGCCGGAAAGATTTGTATGCCCGGGTTGAAGCCTTCATTTTGGATAAAGATCGATTAGCTTCGGCAAGCTCGAAACTGGTTGTTTCACTTTCAGATCAGTTTGGAAAAAATTATTATCTCAATGCCTGGGATGTTAACGAGATGCCACCTTCAAAATCTGATGAATGGCGCAGGATTGAGTTTGGATTTCAGCTTCCTGAAGTACTGAATATCAACGATCAGATGAAGATTTATTTATGGCAGAAAGGAAACGGGACCCTGCTGGCTGATGATTTCAGAATTGCCTTTTTTGGCCGTAAACAGTAGGTTTTATTTTTTGTAAAAGAGCATCTGAAATGGCATTCTTTAACAGAAAAATGATTCTAAATAATTGATATTTAATCGATTTGATACAAAATTACCAGACACATTATTTTTGTGTTAATTATTATTAATTTGAAAACATCAATTTTATTATTGCTAAATTTGCCGATTGAAAAAAATCAGTAAAAAGATTAATTGTAACAAATTAATTTAAAAGTTATTAGATACGATGGGATATATTAAATTCGACAAAAGCCAGCTTATTAATCTCGAATATTCACTACGCCGGGAACTTCTTCGAACCAACAGGGCAGGCGCTTTTTCCACTTCAACAATTGTAAACTGCAACACCAGGAAATATCACGGTTTGCTCATTGTGCCACAACCGCAATTTGGAAATGCACCACACATTCTTCTGTCATCTTTGGATGAAACGGTAATTCAGCGTGAAGCTGAATTTAACCTTGGAATTCACAAATACGAGAACAATATTTACTCCCCCCGCGGGCATAAATATATTATGGATTTCGAGAGTGAGCCTTTTCCAAAAATTACTTACCGTGTTGGTGGTGTTATCCTCGAAAAGGAGATGTTTTTCTCCTCCAACGAAGATATGATGATCTTTAAGTACACCCTTATCGACGCACATTCTCCAACAACTTTGAGGTTCAAACCGTTTCTGGCGTTCCGGAGCATTCATGCGCTTTCAAAAGCAAATATCGACTGTAACAAAAAATATGAGCCGGTTACCAACGGAATAAAAATTGCCATGTACGAGGGCTATTCGCCGCTTTATATTCAGTTTTCGAAAGATACTGAATACACCCATGTGCCCGACTGGTACTACAATCTGGAATATCCATACGAAAAAGAACGCGGCTATGATTGCCTTGAGGATCTTTATGTTCCCGGCTTCTTCGATATACCAATAAAAAAAGGCGAGTCGATTATGTTGGTTGCCGGGACATCCGAAAGTAACCCTGCCCTTTTAAAGACTAAATTTACCGACGAAATTAAAAAACGCATTCCACGTAATAATTTCGAAAATTGCCTGCTTAACGCAGCACAACAATTTATTGTAAAGAAGGCCGATAAAACTCAGATAATCGCCGGTTATCCATGGTTTGGACCGGTTGGCCGGGATACTTTTATCGGTATGCCGGGTTTGTTGCTTACTCAGGGCGACGTTAAAACTTATGTTTCGGTGCTCGATTCGATGATCGCCGACATGAAAGGACCATTTTTTCCGAATGTCATCCTCGATAACCGCATCGAATACGACGCAGTGGATACTTCGCTATGGTTTTTTTATGCTTTGCAGAAATTAGCCGAATTTACTGGTGACACCGCCAAAATCTGGAAAGATTATAAAAATGTCATCAAAAACATCCTCGAATCCTATCGCGAAGGAACCTGGTACAACATTAAAATGGACGAAAACGGCCTTTTGTTTGCCGGTGAAACAGGAAATGCGCTTACCTGGATGAACGCCATTATCGGTGATAAACCTGTTACTCCACGAATTGGTTTCCCTGTTGAGGTAAACGCACTCTGGTATAATGCAATCAAATTCAGCCTTGAGCTGGCACGCAATGCTAAGGATTCTGCTTTTACAGGAAAATGGAAGGAATTGCCGGAGAAAATTGAAAAAGCATTTATTGAGAATTTCTGGGACGAAAAGCGAGGTTATCTTGCCGATTACACCAATGGCAATTTTAAGGATTGGTCGGTAAGGCCAAACCAGGTATTTGCTATTTCGTTGAATTATTCTCCTTTAAGCCAGATGCAACAGAAGAGAACAATGGACGTAATCGAGCGGGAATTGTTGACACCACGAGGCTTACGTACTTTGGCACCCAAAAACATCAGGTACAAAGGTGTTTACCGCGGTAATGTCGAAGAGCGGGATTTAGCTTATCACAACGGTTCGGTTTTACCATGGCTGTTTGGCGCTTTTGCTGAAGCGTATTTAAAAATTTACGGGAAAGGCGGACTTTCGATCGTGACTAATCTGTACAAGAGTTTTGAAACCGAAATGCAGGAATATGGCATCGGGACAATTTCAGAACTTTTTGATGGCGACCCGCCACATTATCCATCCGGAGCCATTTCTCAGGCTACTGCTGTTGCTGAATTGATCAGGGTAAATGAGATGATTAAGAAATTTGACGTAGCAAAGAAATAATTATAAACTGAATAAGGAATTATAGATGAAAGTATTGATGTTCGGCTGGGAGTTTCCGCCACATATCACAGGGGGTTTAGGAACTGCGTGCTATGGTCTTACCAAAGGTTTGGCCAAGCAAAACGTAGATGTCATCTTTGTGGTTCCTAAGGCTTATGGCGATGAAGATCAGTCAGCAGTGAGGCTTGTAAATGCAAGCGATTTGATTATCGACACCACTGATACTGATTACCAGGAATTCTGGAAAAAAATTACCTACATGGAAATTGGCTCCAACCTTATTCCTTATGTTGGTCCTGAAGAATTTAAACGCTATGCCGAGGAAAATAGACTCGACGAAGTTACCCTCGACGAAAAAGTGTATCGTACAAAATTTACCTTTTCAGGAAAATATGGAAAGGACCTGTTGGCAGAAGTTTCGAGGTATGCACTGATTGGCGCCGGAGTAGCTCAAAAGTCAGATTTTGATATTATTCATGCTCACGACTGGCTGACGTATCCTGCCGGCATTGCCGCTAAAAAAGTTACCGGAAAACCGTTGGTGGTGCACATGCACGCAACCGAATTCGACCGCTCAGGTGAAAATGTAAACCAGGAAGTTTACGAGATTGAGAAAAAGGGTATGGAGGAAGCCGACCGCGTGATCACAGTAAGTAATTTTACCCGCGCCATCGTCATCGAAAAATACGGAATCAACCCTGATAAGATTTTTACGGTTCACAACGCCGTCGATCCAAGCGATACCGAGGTTGGCGAATACCAGCGCCACGTTAAGGAAAAAGTAGTTACTTTCCTTGGCAGGCTTACCTTCCAAAAAGGCCCTGAATATTTTATCGAAGCTGCTGCGATGATTTTAAAACGCGACAAAAACGTTCGTTTTGTCATGGCTGGCACCGGCGATATGATGAATAAAATGATAAAACGTGCTGCCCAGCTTCACATTTCATCCAACTTCCATTTCACCGGTTTTTTAAAAGGCAGTGATGTGGATAAGATGTTTGCCCTGAGCGATGTTTTTGTGATGCCATCGGTTTCTGAACCTTTTGGTATTGTGCCTTTGGAAGCCATGCGCTCCAATGTTCCGGTGGTAATCTCGAAACAATCGGGCGTTTCCGAAATCCTGAAACACGCTCTTAAAGTTGACTTTTGGGATATCAACGGTCTTGCCGATGCGATCTGGGGCCTTCTGCACTACGATTCGTTGTATAAAATGTTCATCAAATACGGTAAAACCGAAGTTGACAACCTTAAATGGGATAACGCAGCTTTCAAGGTTACCGAAGTGTATAATTCGTTGTTTAAATAAAATTTACTAACCGAAAATATTAAATCAAGATAAAGATGAGGTCAATTTGCTTTTATTTCCAGGTTCATCAACCATTCAGGCTTAGAACTTACCGTTTTTTCGATATTGGCGAAAATCATTATTATTACAATGATTTCGAAAACAGCCATATTTTGCGCCGGATAGCTCAGCGCAGCTACCTGCCGATGAACGATTTGCTCTTAAAACTCATGAAAAAGCACGGTAAAGCTTTTAAAGTTACTTTTTCGATAACAGGAACTGCCCTTGAGCAATTTCAGGCTTACGCTCCAGAAGTTATCGAAAGCTTCCAAAGGCTCGCTGCTACAGGAAATGTGGAGTTTCTTGCCGAAACTTATGCCCATTCGCTTGCATCGGTAAAGAGCAAAACTGAATTCAGGAAACAAGTCGAACTTCACAGCAAAAAAATTGAAGAACTCTTCGGCCAAAAGCCAACAGTTTTCAGAAATACTGAGTTGATTTATTCCGACGAAATTGGCGAAATGGTTTACGACCTCGGTTATAACACCATGCTCACCGAAGGTGCACGCCACATTTTAGGTTGGAAAAGCCCCAACTACATGTATTGCAACGCCCGCAATCCGAAATTAAAAGTTTTGCTGAAAAATTACAGGCTCAGCGACGATATCGCCTTCAGGTTTTCGCACCACGGATGGCCCGAATGGCCGCTTACCGCCGATAAATTTGTTGGTTGGCTTAACGATGTTGACGCCAAGGAAGAAGTTGTAAACCTGTTTATGGATTATGAAACCTTTGGAGAACATCAATGGAAAGAAACCGGCATTTTCGATTTTATGTCGGCATTGCCAGGCAAAGTTTTGAAGGATTCGCCATATAAATTTGCAACACCTTCTGAGCTTGGAAGCACCATGCAGCCGGTTTCAGCGATTCACGTGCAGCACCCGATTTCATGGGCCGACGAAGAACGCGATCTTACCGCCTGGATTGGGAATGAAATGCAGGACGAAGCAATCGACAACCTTTATCAGCTTGAGGAAAAGGTCGCAAAATGCAGCGATCCTGAAATTCAGAAAGACTGGCACAATCTGCAAAACAGCGACCATTTTTACTACATGTGCACCAAATGGTTTTCAGATGGCGATGTTCATAAATATTTTAATCCGTATAATTCGCCTTACGAGGCATTTATCAACTACATGAATGTGCTTTCCGATTTTATCATCCGGGTTAACCAGAATTGTGGAGTCGATGGTGGTGAATATCACAAACTTATCGAAAAGACTGAAGAATTAGGCAAAGAAATCGAATCGGTTGCCCGGAATACATTTAAAAAGACCGCTGCAAAAGTAAAAGCCGTTTTCGAAGATGAGAAAGGGAAAACCTATACCTTTGATGAAATTAAAGACATGTCGAACGAAAGCCTGAAAAAGCTAGTCAAAGAGGTGGATATCGAAAACTGGGTTTACGCACTCAAAGATGCCGGTGAAGAATTTACCGAAAAAATTGTTCCCAATTTCACAAAAAAGGCTGCAAAAGAATACGATAAGCTCAAAGAGGAAATAAAAATTCGTAAAACCGACATTGAGGCAAGTCGCAAAAGCATCAGTGAAAAAATCTCGAAATTATTTTCATAGATGCTAAAAATCAAATTATTATAAAAAGCCTAAGGCTATCTCTCAAGGTAGCCTTTTTCTGTTTTAATGAGTTAAGAAAGATTATTACTAAAAAAACTATATTTAGATGACAAAAGAAGTGATGACTAAACCAAATTATATTTTTGAGACAAGCTGGGAGATTTGCAACATGATCGGCGGAATTTATACCGTCATCTCTACCAAAGCTCCCCTGTTAAAAAGCGAATACGGTGATAATTATATCACCATCGGGCCGGATGTGTGGAAAGAAACCCGCAGCAATCCTGATTTTATCGAGGATCGCAGCCTTTTTGCGGCCTGGCGTGAAAAAATGTCAAACGAAGGTCTCCATTTCCGGATAGGCCGCTGGAATGTTGATAGCCAGCCCATCGCCATCCTGGTTGACTTTACTGCACTTTTTGCTGAGAAAGACAAGATTTTCTTTCACCTCTGGGAAAAATTTAAAGTCGATTCACTCAGCGGGCAATGGGATTATATCGAACCAACCCTGTTTGGTATCGCCGTTGGCAAAGTTATCGAAAGCTTTTATGCGTTCTATCTTTCACCTTCCGATAAGGTGGTTGCACATTTTCATGAATGGATGACCGGGACTGGCGTGCTTTACCTGAGCGAGCATCTGCCGCAGGTTGCAACAGTTTTTACCACTCATGCAACAACCATTGGCAGGGCAATAGCTGGAAATGGCTTACCGCTTTACAGCAAGATCGACATCTACAACGGTGAGGAAATGGCGCGTCACTTCGGCGTAATTTCTAAATATTCGCTCGAGAAAAGCGCTGGTATCAATGCTGATGCTTTTACAACCGTTAGTGCGATTACAGCCGTGGAAACCGAGAAATTGCTGAATAAAAAAGTTGATTTTATTACGCCAAATGGTTTTTCGGCCTCGTTGATTTATGACAATGAAACGTTCGAAAAAAAGCGGATCGAATCCCGCAAAAACCTTCTTGGAGTTGCTGAGGCTATGTTCAGTCAACAAATCGATCCGGAGGCTTTTTTGGTTATCACCAGTGGCAGGTACGAATTTCGTAACAAAGGCATTAACCTTTTTATTGATGCCCTCGGCCGCATAAGCCGCGAAAATCCTACCCGGCAGATTATAGCCTTTCTTAAAATACCGGCAAATCATATCGGCCCAAGGCAGGAATTGATCGACCGGATGAGCATGCCAAATTTTGATAAGCCTACCTCAGATGAGTTTTTAACCCATGATTTGTACGATGCAAACCACGATGACATTCTCCGGAAAATCCGTGAAAACAACCTTCATAATCTGCCTTCCGACAAGGTAAAAATAATTTTTGTGCCGGCCTACCTCAATGGTAACGATGGAATATTTGAACAGACTTATTATGACCTTCTCCCGGGTTTTGATCTTACTGTTTTCCCATCCTATTATGAGCCATGGGGTTACACCCCACTCGAAAGTATTGCTTTCAGGGTTCCAACAATAACCACTACCCAGGCAGGTTTTGGCAGATGGGTGGATTCGGATTTTAAAGATAATCATCCAAGCGTTTATATTGCCAAAAGGCTTGATGATAACGATGGTGATGTAATTTCAGAACTTGTTCTGGCCATCAGAAAATATGAAAATCATTCGTCCGCACAAGTTGTAAAAGTGCGTGAAGACGCTTATCGCATTGCCAGTGAGGCCGCGTGGCAAATCTTTATTTCGCATTATCGCGAGGCTTATTCGTTTGCCCTCTCGAAAGTTGACGACAGGATTGATACTTTTCCCGCAAGGTTTATTTTAGAGAAAAAAGTACAGTTAGCCGAAGCACCTTACCAGGACATGCCTGTCTGGAAAAGGGTGGTGATCGAGCCGAGTATCCCCAAAAAGCTGAAAGGCCTGCAGGAACTTTCACGAAATCTTTGGTGGTCGTGGAATTTTAAAGCAACCGAACTTTTTAAATCGATAGATCCGGTAAAATGGGAGCAAACGCAGCAGAATCCCATCATGCTGCTCGATTCGCTCAATATTTACCAATGGCGGGCGCTGGAGAAAGATGCCAGTTTTATTGAGCGTTACAACGAGACTAACGATAAATTCCAGAAATATATCGACGAAGGGAAAAACAAACCTTCTAGCCAGATCGCCTATTTTAGCATGGAGTATGGACTTCATCAATCGCTGAAGATTTATTCGGGCGGATTGGGGATTTTGGCCGGTGACTATTTAAAAGAATGCAGCGATTCGAACGAAAATCTTGTGGCCATTGGCCTTGTTTACAGGTTTGGATATTTCCAGCAAAGCATTTCGCTTTTCGGCGATCAGGTTGCTGATTACCAGCCCCAGAATTTTTCGCAACTGCCCATGGTAAAAGTCTTTGATGACGAAGGTGAGCAATTGAAAATCCGCATCGGCTTGCCGGGCCGGACATTATATGCCCGCGTATGGCGCGCCGGTGTTGGCAGGATTCATCTTTATCTTTTGGATACCGATTTTGATGAAAACGCTGATGTCGATCGCAGGATAACCCACCAACTTTATGGCGGAGATTGGGAAAATCGCCTCAAACAGGAAATTTTGCTCGGCGTAGGCGGTATTCGTCTGATTCATGCACTCGGCCTTAAGCCTGACATCTATCACAGCAACGAGGGGCATTCGGCATTTATCGGTCTCGAAAGGCTGCGTTATCTGATCCAGGAACACAAACTAAACTTCCACCAGGCTCACGAAGTTGTGCGTTCGTCAACACTTTTTACAACTCACACACCAGTTCCCGCAGGGCACGACGTTTTTAACGAAGATTTGCTCCGAACCTATTTCCCGCATTATCCCGAAAGGCTCAACATCACCTGGAATGAATTTATGAACCTCGGCAAATTTGTGGATAACGACCCTAACGAGAAGTTTTCGATGAGTGTGCTGGCCGCAAAAATGTCGCAGGAAATTAATGGTGTAAGCCGCATCCATGGTCGTGTTTCACAGGAAATGTTTGCCCGTCTTTATGAAGGTTATTACCCTGAAGAAACGCAGATTGGCTATGTTACAAATGGCGTTCACCTGCCAACATGGGCTTCCAAACCCTGGAAACTCATGTATAAAAAAACTTTTGGTGAAGAGTATAAATTGAATCAACTGGATTTTGGGATGTGGAAAAAAATCCAGCATGTTGCCGATAAAGATATCTGGGAAACCCGAAAGGTGCTCAAAAAGGAGCTTATTGAATACGTGAAGGAACGGCTGAAAAACGAAATGACCCGTCGCCAGGAAAATCCTAAACTGGTTATCAATACCCTCGAAGCCATCAGTGAAGATGCGCTGATTATTGGGTTTGCCCGGCGTTTCGCTACCTATAAACGCGCTAAACTGTTGTTCTCAAATCTCGACAGGCTGGCAAGCATCCTCAACATCACAGGAAAGCCGCTCTTGTTCCTCTATGCCGGAAAAGCCCATCCCAACGATGGTGCAGGTCAGGATCTGATTAAAAGGATTATGGAAATTTCGAGGTCGGAGCGATTTATCGGTAAGGTGATTTTTATCGAGAATTACGACATGGATCTGGCGCACAAACTGATCCCCGGCGTCGATATCTGGTTGAATACTCCAACCCGTCCGCTCGAAGCTTCGGGAACCAGCGGCGAAAAAGCAGTGATGAACGGCGTTGTGAATTTATCGGTACTCGATGGCTGGTGGGCCGAAGGCTACAAAGAAAATGCTGGTTTTGCCATTCAGGAAGCCCGCACTTACGCCAACCAGCAATTCCAGGACGAACTCGATGCAGAAATCATCTACAACCTTTTTGAAGATGAGATTCTGCCTTTGTATTTCGATAAAAACAGTGATGGCGTTTCAACGAAGTGGATTAAGTATATCAAAAATACCATCTCTGAAGTGGCTCCTCATTTTACCATGAAAAGGATGCTCGAAGATTACAAGAAGCAATATTATAATAAGCTCACCGAGCGCTCCAAAATGATGCAGAACGACAATGCAAAGCTTGCCGGAGAATATGCTGCATGGAAATTGCACATGCGCGAAAAATGGCATGATATCAAGCTTGAGAAACTCATGGTGCCCGATTCGACACAAACACCGCTTACCCTCGAAGATATTTTCTCGACGGAAGTAACCATTTTTACCAACGGGATTTCGGCAGAGCATCTCGGCATGGAAATTCTCTTTGGGAAAAAGGAAGGCGGCCATGTAAGCAAGATTTCGTTTAGCAAGCACATGCCTTTGGTTTCGGTTAATGGAAAGAGCGCCAGGTTTGCCGTTGAGATTCCTGCCTTCCAGGCTGGCTCGTTCAATTACGCTTTCAGGATTTATGCAAAACACGAACTAATCCCACACCGCCAGGATTTCTGCCTGGTGAAATGGGTTTAGCTATTTGGGATTCCCCGGAATAACGTTTTCCGGGATCACA
>CAYOWJ010000067.1:0-1909 GCA_964407625.1 uncultured Lentimicrobiaceae bacterium | reverse complement strand
AGACAGGTCATTTTAGGAGAAGTCAGGAAGTGTGATATTTCATCGGATTTAAGCCAATAAAAAAATCGAACCCGGAACTACCGGATTCGATTTTTTTTCTTTATCAAAATTTCAGGCAATGAAACGCTTTTGCTATCTGAGTTTCATGTCTTTGATTATGGCTTCGATTTTTTCGTCGAGTTTTTTATTGACGGCAACATATTCTTCCCTCGAATTTAGCTGATCTTTTACGCCAAAATAGAATTTAATTTTTGGCTCGGTTCCTGAAGGACGCATGCTTATTTTGCTGCCATCGGCGGTAAAATATTGCAAAACATTCGATTTTGGAAGATCAATTTTTGTTTCCGTTTTATTTACAAGGTCGGTTTCTTTGCTGGTTTGATAATCTTTAACCAAAACAACCTTCGACTTATTGATCGACTCAGGAGGATTGGATCTGAAATTCTCCATCATTTTCTGGATTTCTTCAGCACCAGCTTTGCCTTTTTTAGTTACCGAAATGAGGTTTTCCTTGTAAAATCCAAATTCCATGTAAATGTCTATCAGAATATCAAAGATGCTTTTACGCTGATTTGCGGCATAGGCAGCAACTTCGGCAATCATGGCACAGGTTGCCACAGCATCTTTATCGCGGACAAAATCACCAATCATGAAGCCGTAGCTTTCTTCGCCACCGCCAATAAAGGTCTTTTTTCCTTCATTTTGCCTGATTACATCGGCAATCCATTTGAAGCCGGTTAAAACGTCGTAACATTCGACATCGAATTTTTTAGCAATATCTTTTATTAATTCGGTGGTTACGATGGTTTTAACGATGTATTCCTTGCCGGCCAGTTTTCCTTTTTTAAGCCAGAGTGTTAGCAGATAATAGGTGAGAACGGCGGCAGTCTGGTTGCCGTTGAGCAAAATAAAGTTGTCGTTGTGATCTTTTACAGCAACGCCAACACGGTCGGCATCAGGATCGGTGGCCATCACCAGATCGGCATCAACTTTACGGGCTTTGTCGAGCGCCATTTCCAGTGCTGCCGGTTCTTCCGGATTTGGTGAAATCAAAGTCGGAAAGTTACCATCGGTGATGTCCTGTTTGTAAACTCTGAAAACATTTTCGAAGCCAAGCCGCTCAAGGATTGCCGGAACAAGTTTTACGCCGGTTCCATGCAAGGGGGTGTAAACGATTCTCAGATCGGCCTGCCGGAAGTTTGAACCTGGGGAAACGGATATTTTTTCGACTTCGTCGAGGAATAAATTGTCCATTTCCTCACCAAGCCTTGAAATATTTTTTTCGACACCTTTAAATTTAACGTCTTCAATTTTGATTTTTTCGACTTCGGTGATTACATTTTTATCGTGAGGAGGCACCATTTGCGCGCCATCGCTCCAATAGGCCTTGTAACCGTTGTATTCTTTGGGATTGTGTGAAGCAGTAATCATGACGCCTGTATGGCATTTCAACTGGCGAATGGCAAAAGAGAGTTCCGGTGTCGGGCGAAGTTCGTCGAAAAGAAAAACCTTAAAGCCGTTTGCCGAAAATACATCAGCAGTAATCTGGGCGAAATACTGACTCTTGTTGCGGCAATCGTAAGCGATAGCAGCGCGAAGTTCTTTTTCGGCCGGAAGCACTTTTTTAATGTAATTTGCCAGCCCCTGAGTGGCCATTCCAACGGTGTATTTGTTCATCCGGTTGGTTCCGGCTCCCATGATTCCCCTCAAACCGCCGGTTCCAAACTCGAGGTCGCGGTAAAAACAATCGGTAAGCTCGTCGGGATTGGTTTCGATCATGTTACGCACGGCATCGCGGGTTTCGGCGTCGTAGGTTGATGACAGCCATTTTTCGGCTTTCTCAAGAATCGTCTTTTCAATTTTTTCTTTTGACATGATATTATGATTTATGATTTTCGATTTATGATTT
>CAYOWJ010000066.1:7699-14718 GCA_964407625.1 uncultured Lentimicrobiaceae bacterium | reverse complement strand
CTCTTAAAATCCTCTTTAAACACTAGCCAATCAAGGATTTTGAGCGCATGTTCTTTATCTAAAAGGGCAATATCGTATATAAAAATCATATCCATACGTTTAAGCCCATCATCAATCCAATCTTTTTCCTGTGAATTGTCATCAGTACTGAGCCTTGTTTTGGCAAGGAAATCCTCTTTAATCTCCACTTCGGCTTTGCCCATTTCTTTTGAAACCGAAAAATAGGCAACCCGGATATTTTTATAATGCCGATTTTTTACAAATGGGAAAGATTTGGTAATCACCCGTTTTTCAAACCGCTGGCTTGTCGAAAAATAGTACAGATGATTGTCGAGTTTTGATTCTTTTGCTTTAGCATCGATATGAATCCAGGGTTCCTTTTTTTCGGCCGGCAAGTTATTTGCTCTTTCGCAGATTTCCTGCAAACGGTTTATAAAAGCCAAGTAGGCTTCATGGTTAACCTCATAATTTTGTTTAATCCTGAACATTTTGTCCTGGATTTTTGCACTTTCTTTAAGTGGCTTTTGTTTTTTGCGCTGTTCATCACGTTCAGCATCTTCGAGCCAATGCGACATTTAAAATTTATTTATAGGTTAAAATTTCTGCTTCTTCTTTCATAATCATCATGGCGTTGTCTGCCAAAGCATCCATGTCGGAGACAAATGGCGAAATCACCACCTGGCCTAACTTGAGGATGTAATGTTTTACTTCTTCGGTAAAAAATTTGGATTGGAAAATATTTCCCGAAAGGATTATCGCATCCAAAGGTTCGGTTAAAACTACATACATGGCTCCAATTTCTTTCACCATCTGATAAGCCATCGCTTTAAGAATGAACCTGGCTTTTTCGTCTCCGTCTTTGATGCGGTTTTCGATAATGTTGATATTGCTGGTTCCAAGATATGCCAAAAGCCCGCCTTCATGAATCAACATCCGGCGAAGGGTTTCTTTAGCGTACACACCGCTGTAACAAATCTCGATCAGATCGCCATAGGGCAGCGTTCCGGAACGGGTGTACGAAAACGGCCCGTTGCCATCGTAAGCCTGATTAACGTCGATTATGCGGCCTCTGCGGTGAGCGCCAACCGAAATCCCGCCTTCGCCAACATGGGCAATGATGAGGTTTAATTCGTTGTATTGTTTGTTGATGGATTTTGCAAAATTACGGGCAGCAAATTTGTGATTAAGTGCATGAAACACCGACTTGCGCTCAAACATCGGATGACCGGTAACCCTGGCGATATCCTCGAGTTCGTCAACAACAACAGGGTCGGATAAATATGCATGGGCGCCGGGAATCATCCGGGCTATCCTGTCGGCAATAAGCCCTCCAAGATTTGTTTCGTGCAATCCGCCATGTCCTTTTCTCAAATCCTCCTTTAAGGCATCATTAAGTTCATAAATCCCCGATTCGATTGGTTTTACCAACCCACCGCGTCCCATCACAATTTCGATATCTTCCAGAATGATATCGTTTTCTTTTAGCTCTTTGAGGATCTGTTCGGTGCGGGGAATCTCCTGTTCGAGAATAGACTGATATTTTTCGGCTTCTTCTTTTGCAAACTTTATCGTTTTAAAGAATATCCAGCTATTGTTCTGAAATACGCCGATTTTGGTGTCAGCTACCTGTGGATAAATAATTAAGATATTTTTTGTAAGCATTTTTAAGTTCTTTATTTTTTAAAAAGAAATCTAAAATTTCATTGCCAAAAGTAGAAATATTTTTCAGAGTTGGTAAAAAGCAAAAGTTCAAATAGCAAAAAATCACGGCACAAAACCTCACCACGCCCAAAACGTGGCTAGGTTTCCATTAGTCTTACCAGATATTTGTGATTTGATTTTTGTGATTTGATTTTTGATATTTTCCCTTACATATTTCTCCTGTATTGTCCGCCAACTTCAAACAAAGCTTCCGTAATCTGCCCTAAGGAGGCGCATTTACTTACTTCCATCAGGTTTTCGAAGGTATTTTTATTATGAATTACATTCATTTTTAATTCCTCAAGCAAAGTTTCGGTTTCGTGATGGTAGGTTTTTTTAAGCTGTTCCAGCATATTTATCTGGTACTCTTTTTCTTCGGGAGTGGCGCGGATAACCTCGCCGGGAATCACTGTTGGTGAGCCTTTTGATGAAAGAAAGGTATTTACGCCCACAATCGGTAGTTCGCCGGTATGCTTCAACGTTTCATAATAAAGCGACTCTTCCTGGATTTTGCTGCGCTGATACATGGTTTCCATCGCGCCAAGCACGCCACCACGTTCGTTAATTCGGTCAAATTCGGATAAAACAGCTTCTTCCACAAGGTCGGTAAGTTCTTCGATGATGAAGGAACCTTGCAACGGATTCTGATTTTTGGCCAGACCCAGCTCGCGGTTGATGATGAGCTGAATAGCGATTGCGCGTCGTACCGATTCTTCGGTGGGCGTGGTGATAGCTTCATCGTAAGCGTTGGTGTGCAGGGAATTACAATTATCATAAATGGCATAAAGTGCCTGAAGGGTCGTGCGGATGTCGTTAAAATCGATTTCCTGAGCATGCAGCGATCTACCGGAAGTTTGAATATGATATTTCAGTTTTTGAGAACGGTCGTTGGCACCATATTTCAGTTTCATGGCTTTTGCCCAGATCAGGCGTGCAACACGGCCCAAAACCGAATATTCCGGATCGATCCCATTTGAAAAGAAAAACGACAGGTTGGGAGCGAAAGCATTGATGTCCATCCCCCGGCTGACGTAATATTCGACAAAAGTGAAACCATTGGCCAGCGTAAAAGCAAGCTGCGAAATCGGGTTAGCGCCGGCTTCAGCAATGTGGTAGCCAGAAATCGAAACCGAGTAAAAATTGCGTACATTATTTTTTGAGAAATATTCCTGCACATCGCCCATCACTTTTAAGGAGAAATCGGTCGAGAAAATGCAGGTATTCTGTGCCTGGTCTTCTTTCAGGATGTCGGCCTGGATGGTTCCACGAACCCGGCAGATGGTGTCGGCTTTAATTTGTTCGTAAACATCTCGCGGAAGTACTTTATCACCGGTAATTCCAAGCAGCATCAGGCCAAGCCCGTCGTGACCTTCGGGCAGATTTCCCTGGTATGATGGCCGGGTTGTTCCACGTTCCTTGTAAAAATCAGCTATTTTCTTCTCAACTTCCTTTTCCATACCGTTTTTACGGATGTAAACCTCGCACTGCTGATCGATGGCAGCATTCATAAAAAATCCGACCATGGTTGGCGCCGGCCCGTTGATGGTCATCGAAACGGAAGTTTTGGCATCGGCCAGATCGAAACCCGAATACAATTTTTTAGCATCGTCGAGGCAGCAGATCGAAACGCCCGAGTTACCGATTTTGCCGAAAATATCAGGCCTGCGGTCGGGATCGTTACCGTAAAGTGTCACCGAATCGAAAGCCGTCGAAAGCCTGATTGCAGGCATGTTGATCGAAACATAATGAAAACGTTTATTGGTACGTTCGGGACCACCTTCGCCGGCAAACATGCGGGTTGGGTCTTCGTTTTCGCGTTTAAACGGGAAAACGCCGGCAGCATAAGGAAATTCGCCCGGAACATTTTCGCGCAAATTCCATTTCAGAATGTCGCCCCAGGCTTTGTAGGCTGGCAGCGAAATCTTTGGAATTTGAAGGTGTGACAGGGATTCGGTGTGTGTCTCGATGCTAAATGTCTGTCCGCGGACTTTATAATGGTAAATAGGTTCTTTGAATGATTTTACTTTTTCGTCCCATTCCTCAATAATTTTTTTGTTCCGTCCATCGAGGTTAATGGCGAGTTCATCTGACAAAACTTTGAGATTATCAGTCAGTTCATTCCCGCCCTTTTCTTTCGAAATCTGCATCGAAAGATTGAGGCCATAAAGTTTCTGTGCGATTTCGGCCTGTTCCTCAGTCCAGTGATTATATTTTCTAACGGTTTCGGTAATTTCGGAAAGATACCTGATGCGTTTTGGCGGGATGATGTAAATTTTCTCCGACATCTCCTCGGTGTGTTTCATCGAAGTCGAAAAGTCGCTGCCCATTTTTTCGACAATTTTCTCAATCAAAGCTTTATAAAGCTGGTTTGTTCCGGGATCGTTAAACTGGGAAGCGATTGAGCCATAAACCGGCATTTTGGAAGTTTCGATGTCGAACAGGCGATGATTGCGCTGGTATTGTTTTTTTACATCGCGCAAAGCATCGAGGGCACCCCGTTTATCAAATTTATTGAGGGCGATGATATCCGCAAAATCCAACATATCAATCTTCTCTAACTGCGTGGCAGCGCCATATTCAGGGGTCATCACGTACATCGAAACATCGCTGTGGTCAACAATTTCGGTGTCAGATTGTCCAATTCCGGAAGTTTCGAGAATAATCAGATCATAAGATGCCAATTTTAAAATACTGACGGCATTTTTAACAAATTTCGAAAGTGAGAGATTGGCCTGCCGAGTGGCAAGAGAGCGCATGTAAATTCTTGAATTGAAGATGGAATTCATCCTGATGCGATCGCCAAGCAAGGCTCCTCCGGTTTTACGTTTGGAGGGATCAACCGAAACAATGGCAAGGGTTTTTTCGGGAAAATCGATCAAAAACCGCCTTACAACTTCATCAACCAGCGAGGATTTTCCTGAACCGCCGGTACCTGTAATTCCGAGAACCGGAGTATTGTGATTTTTGTTCGTGGCCACAGCCCCGGTTAAAAAACCGCTTACCGAATCCGGGTAATTTTCTACAGCCGAAATCAGGCTTGCAATGTAGCCGACATCCTTTTTTTGAATACGCTCCAGGTTGTGCTCAATATTTTTTCCTGAGGGGAAATCCGATTTTTCCATCAGATCGTTAATCATACCCTGCAAACCCATCGAACGGCCATCGTCGGGCGAATAAATCCTGGTGATTCCGTATTTGTGGAGTTCTTCGGCTTCTTCAGGTAAAATTACCCCGCCACCGCCACCAAATATTTTTATATGGCCGGCACCGCGCTCCTGAAAAAGATCGTACATGTATTTAAAAAACTCAAGGTGGCCGCCCTGGTAGGAGGTAATCGCCACAGCCTGCGCATCTTCCTGGATGGCACAATCAACAATTTCGAGCACCGAACGGTCGTGACCAAGATGAATTACTTCGGCACCTGTTGATTGAATAATCCGGCGCATGATATTTATTGCAGCATCGTGACCGTCGAAAAGCGAAGCTGCTGTTACAATCCTGATTTTATTCACAGGTTTGTAAATGGTATTTTGTTGCATGTTGAAAGCTTTTTGGTATGAAAATCAACCGCAAATGTAATGATATTCCTCTGCTTGCAGAAATGGCCTTCAGATGAAAATCTAATTTACATTCCGTTTAAATTATTTTTGTAAATAGTTTATTTTTAAAATGATAACTAAATTTAATCAGGCAAACACATGTGCTTATCCTGCAAATGCTTAATATTGTATGCTTTGATCAAAAAAATAATTCAGGTACCAAAATCCTAAATGTATGACTAAACAAATTATCTTCATCATCATTTTACTGCTTACCCTTGGCGTTTTTGCCTACACAGCCACAAAAATTATTTTATTATTCAAACTCACAAAACCTTTCCCCATCAGGGATTTCCCCAAACGCTTCCTTTTAATGCTCAAAGTGGCCATCGGACAAACTAAAATTTTCAGGTTTCCTTTGGTAGGATTTGCGCATGCACTGGTTTTCTGGGGATTTTGTGTGGTCGGGTTTGGCAGCCTCGAAATGGTTTTTGATGGCATTTTAAATGTCGAAAAATCCTTTGCATTTATGGGCTGGTTTTACGATTTTATGATGGCTGCCGGCGATGTTTTTGCCCTGCTTGTCGGCATTTCGATAATTGCCTTCCTTGTTCGCCGCCTTGTTTTGCACATTGGGCGTTTTAAAGGAATTGAGATGAAGAAAATTTCTAAAATTGACGCCAATCTTGCTTTAACAGCCATTCTTTTTTTGATGATAACTTTGATGGGAATGAACATTTATTACGTCATCCTGCATCCTGAAAACCTGGTTGGAGTTTATCCTGTGAGCAATTTCATCACCACCAGTTTTATTTCCATACACAGTATTAACGGGCACACAGCGCATTTTTGGCTCGAATTTTTCTGGTGGTCGCACATCGTTACCATTTTCATTTTTGCAAACGCACTGCCGTATTCCAAGCATTTTCATGTGTTTATGTCGGTTCCAAATGTTTTCCTGAGCCGTCTTGAACCCCTCGGGAAACTCGAAAACATGGAAAGTGTGACCAAAGAGGTAAAACTGATGATGGATCCAAACGCAGCTTTTGCTGCACCTGCCGCCGGTGAAGCCGAACCCATCGCCCGTTTTGGTGTAAAAGACATTGAAGATATTACCTGGAAAAACTATTTCGATTCGCTCTCCTGCACCGAATGCGGAAGATGCACCTCGGTTTGTCCGGCCAACATCACCGGCAAAAAACTATCGCCACGAAAAATTATGATGGATACCCGTGCCCGGATGAAAGAAAAAGGCCCTCAATTGGTTCAAAAAGGCAAAGATTTTTCGGATGAAAAATCCCTGGTTCGAAATTACATTTCGGAAGAAGAACTCTGGGCTTGCACCACCTGCAATGCCTGCGCTCAGGAATGCCCGGTCAACATCAATCATCCCAGCCTGATTGTGGACATGCGCCGCTTTCTGTTTATGGAGGAATCGGCTGCACCCGGCGAGCTAAACGCCATGTTCACCAATGTTGAAAACAATGGAGCTCCCTGGCAATATCCGCCGCAGGACCGCATGAAATGGGCAACCGAAGCCAGCATCCCTGTTCCGGTGATGGCCGAAGTTTTTGCATCAGGCAAAAAACCTGAATACCTGGTCTGGATTGGTTCAGCCGGCGCTTATGATGACCGGTATAAAAAAGTAAGCCGCGATTTTGTTAAAATCCTCAACCATCTCGAAATTGATTATGCCGTTTTGGGTGAAGAAGAAATTGATACCGGCGATGCTGCCCGCCGCGCCGGCAACGAAATGCTTTACGTGATGCAGACTTTACA
>CAYOWJ010000066.1:0-7599 GCA_964407625.1 uncultured Lentimicrobiaceae bacterium | reverse complement strand
ACGGCATCAAATACAAAAACATGGAAGATACCATGAAAAACTACGACATCGCCGAGATGGTAAGCATGGGACTGGGGTTGTAGCGGAAGAAGTGCCTAAAGTACTCCTAACTTCTTAAACTTTAGGCACTCTAAGTACTCCTAACTCTTAACTTCTTAATTCAACTTCTTAAACTCAAATTTTGGATAGCCGGTCTGGCCGTCACCGTTGTAGTAGCTGATAAAATGGAGTTTGTAATAATTATCGTTTTGATTTTTGATAATGAAAACCATTTCAGGTTTCACGTTGTAAAAACCTTCCTCGAGGTTGTAATATTTCCATTCGTGCCCGATGGCATCCAGATCAGGTGAAAACTCATTTCCGGCAATGTCAGCAAATTCAATATCCTCAAAAGGTTTTTCACCCGGATATAAAAATGCCTGTGTCGAATTCCGGTTCAATAAAACCCCGCGAACCAGGTAAGGATAAGGCTCGGTGCCGGAATAGAGCAAAGTGGTGTATTGTCCGATAAAAAGGTCGAAAGTATTGGAAGCTGGCTCAAAATCAACAACAGCACCTCCGTTGGCAAAGGTAAATCCTATAAAATTTACCTCCGGCATTTTTGGAATGGCAAAAGTAAATTCTTCGGTGCCATCCAAATTTGCATACCTGCAGTGATATTTCCCCTGAGCAAGGCTATCAAAAACAATTTTTTTGTATCCAAGCGGATTTGCGGCTGGATCAACACCCAAATCAATAACATAAACATGTTTAAAAGAAACAGTGTCGGTGGCTGAGATTTTGGCCCAGTTTCCGATGGCAGTCGAATCGAGGCTGCCGTTTGAATTGTCGAATTTCATTTCGAGGCCCGACTGGCTTGTAACGGCAGCAAAATCAGTAGTTCCACTGTTTCCGGCATGCATAAACCTCGACGAATTAAGCAGAATATGCCACCCACCGGGGGTTGATTCAAAGGCCAGATCAAAATCATACAACGAATAATTTTTAACGGTTTTATTGGTTTCGAGACTGTAAAAAACCTGGTTCACATAGGTTGGCCCAAGCTCAGCAGTTCCGATTTTAACACCTTCAGGAATCGGATAGGTGCCCAGTTTTTCGTCGGACTCCAGATCCTTCATGCAGGAAGTAAAACTGAATAACAGCAACATCAGAAATGAAAAGAAAAATATGTTTGGTTTTTTGTTAAACAACATCTTGGCTATTTTGAAAATTTAAACTTTACACTCGCAAAAAAAGTACGACCCCAGGCTACAGGCATCGATGAACCTCCAGAGCCATGAACGCTACCGCCATCTCCACCCGAAGTTTTGATATCTTTGACGTCAAACAGGTTTTTTGCTCCGATTGCCAGGTTGATAAAATCCTTAAAAAACGATCGGTTCACCGAAATATCGAGCATGTTATAGCTTTCTTCGGTGTATTCTTCCAGGGTATTATCTGAGCTGAGCCTGTTCATGGTTACCTCTCCCGTGTATTTATAATTCAAACCAAAGTTAAGGCCGGCCTGTTTCATCTCATAGATTGCATTAATCGCAACTTCCGGATAATAATTGTATGCATCAGACATTTCGACGGCTTCACTATACTGGTTGTTGGTTCCGATATAGGCCAAACCCACACCAAGGTTAAAAACACCTTTGTGATTGTAGGTTACGTTGAGCCTGCCACCTAAGGTTTTAAATAAATCAACATTGCTGTAAGTCCAGATTTCGGTGGTGTCGTTGTTGTTTTCAACGATGGTTTTGGGCACCAGATCGATCTTATCCTTCATTTGGTTATAAAAGAAATCCGGTTCAATTTTAAAGGCCACTTTTGTAGTTTCGGTTTTGTAGCTAAAACTCAGATGATAACTGTTCGAATATTCGGCTTTTAACGAATCGGAGCCATAAATTTTATGGTTGAGGTCAACAAAATCAAGATAAAGTTCCTTGAGTGAAGGTGCCCTGAAGCCTTTTCCATAGGAAGCCCTCACAAGCCAGTTTTCGCTGATGTCGTACATCACATTTATCGAAGGCGTCAAAGGAGCATCATATCCGGTATTGTAGGCCATACGCAAGCCCGGCTGGATAGTCAGTGCATGTGTGGGACGGTATTTAAGGCTGGCAAAAAGTGCATAATCACCGATGCTGGCTTTGCCTCCTTCAATTTTTTTGCCTTTTCCCGATTCAAGATTTATGTCGAAACCTGCCTGGTAGTTGAAAACTACGGTATCCATCAAAAACCGGCTGATCGTGCCTCTTACAACCCATGAATCAAAGCTTGTGGTATCAAAATCGGTAGGCGATTGCGACAATTCTTCGGATAGCGTGGCCAGATTTTTTATGTAAACCTCCCGCTCACGCTCATACCAGGAGTAAGAAGCCATCACATCTAGATATTTACTTCCTATCAAACCTGTCCATGAAAGGCTGTTATCCCAACGTTTGGTGTAATAGTGGCCATCGCGGGCCTTGTAAAAATAATAGTTGTTTGCAGTATCAGCGTCGAGCTGTGGCGTGCCTTTGTCGAGGACATATTCGTCAAAATACCTGGTTGATAACCTGAGGTTGGTTTTGCCGATTCTGCGTTTGTACTTAAACTCACCAAATAATTGTTCCTTGGGCTTCCACTGCTGCGAACGGGAGGTATCCTCAACCGAATAGCCGGCAAAAAAGTTGCGGCCACCATTGACGATAAAAGTATTTTTCTCCTTATAAATGCCAACACTTCCATCAAAATTATACTGCCCAACCGATTCGTAATAAGTATTCAAACGGGCGTCGACCAAATTGTTGACATGGTCGCGGGTTATCAGATTAATTACGCCGGCCAGGGCATTGGTTCCATAATTTACCGACATCGGTCCTTCGACCATTTCGATGCGCTCGATGTTCGATAAACTGATCTGACTGAGGTCAATATCGCCGTTCATCCTGCCGATTACCGGCACGCCATCCACGAGAACCTTAACATTTTCGCCACCTATACCTTGTAATTTCATCTTACTGCCCAAAGCCGCATCATGCGAAATTTTAATATTAAGCTGGGTTGATAAGATTTCTTCAAGGTTGACTGCCGCCTGCGATTGGATTTCTTTGGCACTGATTACCTGTACTTTGTAAATGGATTTGTCGGTACGTTCAGGCATGTACTGGCCGGTTACAACAACTTCCTCCATGTTCAGAATAGCCGGCGCCAATCTGAAAGTTTTCGATTCGCCTGGCATGATGGTGTCGTACAAAGTGTGATAACCCACATACGAAATGGCAACAATCGTTTTTGATTTTACGAGGTTGTCCACTTTACCATTATCGTCGGTCACCATGTAGGTTTTTGATAATCCGTCGACACTTTCGAAGCAAACATTACCATAGCCTACGGCCTGGCTGGTTTTGTCGTCAACAACCCGGATTTTGGCCTGTTGGGCATGGCTAACGCCGGCAACAGCAATGAAGCCCAAAAAGAGGGGAATGAAATGTTTAAGAAAACGGATTGGCATGTTATTTCTTGATCAGCTTATTTTGAAGTAAGGTGTTGCCAGCCCGAAGCGAGACAACATAAACCCCGGCAGGAAGATTTGCAACATCAATATTTTCGGTATTCAAACCACTAATATAGCTGATATTCTTTCGGTAAACGGTTTGTCCTGTCAGATTGATTACGCTCACTTCTGCTTCACCACGCTTGTCGGCAGTGAACAGTAACTGAGTTGATGAAGTTGCCGGGTTTGGTGAAATGGCAATATTTCCTTTTGAAACACCCGGTGCTTCAGTAATTCCGGCATGGTCTTCAACCAGCATTTTCCTGAATCCGATTTTTCCTTCGGCGCTCATGTAGTATTCAAACACAAGTTTCCAGATCGAACTTTCCTGATCACTTACAAAATATACCAGCGAATCGGTGATGGCATAAGATGGTGGCATGCCACCCATCAACGTAATCCAATTATTTCCAATAGTCGAAATGCTGGCTGAATCGAGTGCATTGATCGAAAAATCTATTAAGGTCGTATCAACCAACTGATATGCTGCAACTTCTACGTTGTAATTTTGCAGTGCACCAGTTACGGGGTACCACATCACATTCTGATAAAAAGTAACATATTTTGCAAAAAGCAAATCCCAGTCCGCCGAAGCAGGCTCGCGATCAACAAAAGCTTTGGTTTTAAAATCGTAACCTACAAAATTCCTGGTAGAATAGTCGTTGCAATTTAGGACAACCTCGTTTTCGTCGGAACCATCAAGGTTGGCAAATTTAAAGGTGTACTTATTAGCAACCGGGTTCTTTTCGATGATCCACAATTTCAAAAAAAAGTACTCACTGCTACTAATCGGAACCTTAATAAAAAAAAGTGAATCACCGGTTATGTTATGCGAAATCATATTGTAAACTCCCCAGCCATAATCGAGTTCACTGCCAGTACCATTTGCGTTAAAGGCGCCCATTTCCCAGTCTTTATCCGAATCATTCAAAGTTGGCCACATGTAAAGACCAGTGGTATCCATCGAACCCCAGCCGCTGATACCAGCATTTGGGTAAGCATACAAAGCAACGCCCTGCGCACCATTAGTGCGGATGGTGACGTCATATTTGCGCGTGCTAAACTGGATGTCCCAGTTGCTGCGTACCTGTTGGAACTTATCTCCGGTTTTTAAAGAATAAAACACGTCATGCGTACGCCCAGCTTCCATGCTGATTGTATCATGCTGATAAACATTTGCTTGTGCAAAAACAGTGTTAAAAAGTGAAGAATACATGGTAACCAAAAATAATCCGGTTAATGCTAAAAATAAAGTTCTGATTTTCATCATTTTAAATATTAAAATTTAGTATTGTTAAGTAAATATGTGCATTTTTAAATTCGTGCAAAGATAAAACTCTTGAACAAATGCAACATAAAAACATTTATGACATTAAACAAACTTAGATTGATTTTGATTCTATAATCCAAAAAAAATGGCTATTAACCATGCTCTTCTTATCCGGGTCTACTCATTTTCTCATAATCCGCCCAACCTTCGATGAAATTTTTTAAGACAATAACCCGTTGATACATTTGAAGAATATTAAATTTTGAAAAAAATCTCATAAAAATGAAAAATCACTTCAGCAAAAAACTAATACTGGCAATTACGCTGCTTCTTGGAATAATACTCTATTCCTGCACCGATGATACAGTAAATCCAGACTCTGGCACAACCAACATTGAACAATTCCTTGGAACCTGGTCCGTTTATGAATCCTGCATCAGGTTGAATTATGAAGTCGAAATAGTTGCCGATACCAACGTTGACTCTAAAGTATTTATTTACAATTTTGCTTTTATGGGCCAGGAATTTGATCCGGCTTACGGCTTCGTAAGCGGCAATAAGGTTACGCTGCCAACACAAACCATTGGTGACAACTGGCAACTTAACGGCTCCGGGAATTTGCAAACCGACGGAAAAATTATCTGGACTTACTACCTCCAAATTGGCGCCAATGGCTCAAATTGCCAGGCAAATTATGAGAAATAGGGCAAGAAACGCCACCACCTCATTACCGAAGATTTGCGACCCGTCAATGCCACCTGAATATTTTCAATCCCAGCGAAAAAAACATGATTCCGCTTAGTGTCAAAATGCTAAAAGGCAGGAAAATATCTCCAAATCCGGCACCTTCATTAAAAATACTTCTGATTCCATCAGCAAGCATGGTTAACGGGAGTTTTTGGATGACCGGGATACTCCAGTCGGGAAAATTATGATAACTGAAAAACACGCCCGAAAGCACCATCATGGGCATCACAACGGCATTTATCAAACCATTGCCAACCTCAGTATTGGCTGTATTTGCCGAAATAAATATGGCAATGCCGGCAAATGCAAAATTTCCGGCCATAAAAATGGCCAGCAAAGCTGCATAATTCCCTTGTATGCTGATATTAAAAGCAAACCAGGCAAACAAAACAAGCAATCCTGATTCGATAAAATTCATTACAAACCTGACGGTGATAAGCGATAACAGGAAATATGACTTTTTCATGGGCGTTGCTACCATGCGCCTGAGTAATTTTTTTGAGCGCCGGTCGATAATCCCATAACTGATCCCCCACATACACGACATCATCACGCCCATGGCGATGAGTCCCGGAACCAGGAAGTCGATGTAACGTGTCCCTGTGAGCGTGAGCGGTTTAATCGTTCCAACCTCAGTGACCGGTTTAATTTCGCTTTTCCCGAAAAGTGCCGATAATTTTATATAGCTCAACTGTGCATCCGGGTTTAACGGATCGAAGTGATATTCGGTTTTACCATCCATTTCATTTAAAATCAGGTTTATCTTGCCACGCTTCAACATGAGCAAAGCATTCTGCCAGTTGGTTTTCCTGAACAAAAACGTGGTATTCCCCAATTGCTCGTCCGGAATGGTGATGCTGTAATTAAAAGAATCTGTTGATAATTCCGAAATTTCCTGCGCCCTGAAGTTTAAAAGCGAATCGGATTTTGTTAAGCTGGTGTTGCCATCATCGTTGGTTTCGATGATCGCGACTTTACGCACCACATCGGTCTTTTGCGTAAATGCAACTCCCAATCCCAGCGACATCAGGATTGGGAAAACTATGCCCCAGAACAAAACCCCCGGTTCTCTGATCAATTCTTTAAAATGTGCGTTGATCAGTTGAAATAACTGGCTATTCATAAAATGTTTATTCATCGAGATGACGTCCGGTTAATGAGGTGAATAAATCATCCAGTGTAAGCCTGCGGCACTCCATGTCGTTAAGTTGCAGGTTATTGTTTTTGAGATAATCAAAAAATAGCGGCAGTTGGCTGTCCACCTTTCCAAGGATGAACCTGCCTTTTCTATCTTCAACATTCCAACTGATTTTTGAAGGAAATTCATCAGCAGTTGGCAGTTGACCAGGCGGATTTTTAAGTGAGAATTCCACAAATTTTTCACCCTGTTCGTCATTCAGCATTTGGTCGAGGGTTCCTTCCTTGAGGATTTCACCTTTATCGATAATGATGATGTTATCGCAAAGCCGCTCGGCTTCTTCCATGTAATGGGTGGTGAGGATCATCGAAGTCCCGGATTGCTGTTTGAGTTTATTCAAAATATCCCAGATTTCACGGCGGGCATTTGGATCGAGGCCTGTGGTAGGTTCGTCGAGTAAAAGAATTTTTGGTTTGTTCAGCAACGAAATTCCAAGGGCGAGCCTTTGCCGCTGGCCTCCCGAAAGGTTTACCACAAAAGCCTTTCGTTTATCTTCCAGACCAACAAGGGCAATCACCTCATCAACCCGGTCTTTTCCCAGCTTAAAAAAACTGGCAAAAAGGCTCATCGTTTCAGCCACCCGGAGTTTATCGATAAACCGCGTTTCCTGCAACGACAGTCCGATGACCTGACGAAGTTCGTCTTCGTTGTTTTTCCAGGTTTTTCCCAGGATCAGGATTTCGCCCCGATCAGGTTTCTGGATGCCTTCGATCATCTCGACAAGGGTGGTTTTACCAGCGCCGTTAGGGCCGAGTATAGCAACAAAGCTTCCGGCAGCAATCTTTAAACTGATTCCTTTTACCGCCTGAACCAACTTAAATGATTTGTGTACATTTCGTACTTCGATAACCGGCTGCTCCATTT
>CAYOWJ010000065.1:12009-14924 GCA_964407625.1 uncultured Lentimicrobiaceae bacterium | reverse complement strand
TGAAAAATATTCTTTAATTTACGCTTTTAAATACTTGTTGTTAACACACAATAGCGAGCATGCGAGCTAAAGCGGGTTGCGGGCGGTTTTCGCTCGTAAGCAAAAGTAACTGTAGAATGATAGTTGATCACTTCGCCAACCGCGCACGTCTCGTTATTGTCAACCGAAAGTAGCATTGTTTTATCAGCAAAAATTTGGGGACTCAGATTTTGAGCGTCCCCATTTTTTATTCATTTTGAAGAATTATCCCCTGAAATCTTTAACAAAGGATTAATTTTGCGCGAAATTTAAAATATCATATTATGGCCAAGACCAAATACATTTTTGTTACAGGCGGTGTAACATCAAGCCTCGGAAAAGGCATTATCAGCGCCTCCCTGGCAAAATTATTACAAGCAAGAGGTTTCTCAGTCACCATTCAAAAACTTGACCCATACATTAACATCGATCCGGGAACGCTGAATCCTTACGAACACGGCGAATGTTATGTTACCGAAGATGGTGTGGAAACAGATCTGGATTTAGGCCACTATGAGCGGTTCTCGAATGTACCAACTTCCCGTGATAACAATATTACCACAGGTCAGATTTATAAAACCGTTATCGAAAAGGAACGCAAAGGCGAGTATCTGGGATCAACCGTTCAGGTAATCCCTCACATTACCGACGAAATCAAATATCGGGTAAAACTTTTGGGAAATAAGGGAAATTACGATATCGTGATTACCGAAATCGGTGGTACCGTTGGCGATATCGAATCGTTGCCATACATCGAGGCCGTGCGACAGATGCGGTGGGAGATGGGTAACAGTTGCCTCGTCATCCATTTAACGCTGGTGCCTTATCTGGCGGCAGCTCAGGAATTAAAAACCAAACCGACCCAACATTCGGTAAAAACCATGCTTGAGCAGGGAGTTCAGCCCGACATCATTGTTTGTCGTACCGAGCGGCCTCTCAACGAAGGATTAAAGTCGAAAATCGCTTTGTTTTGTAATGTTGAAGTAAATTCGGTTATCGAATCAATTGACGCTGAGACTATTTACGACGTACCTTTGTTGATGCAGAAGGAAAAACTGGATTTGGTGGTTTTGAAAAAATTACAACTTCCCACCGAAACCGAGGCAGATCTGGTAAAATGGGAGGAATTTCTATACAAATTTAAACATCCCAAATCAGAGGTCACCATTGGATTGGTTGGTAAATATGTCGAGCTTAAAGATGCATACAAGTCCATCAGCGAGTCATTTATCCATGCCGGAACAGTAAACGACTGCCGGGTAAACGTAAAAATGATCCATTCGGAAATTCTCGAAGAGCATGGCGTCGAAGAATACCTGAAAGATCTTGATGGCATCCTGGTTGCTCCGGGTTTTGGAATCAGGGGTATCGAAGGCAAAATTATGGCGATAAAATATGCCCGCGAAAATAAAATTCCCTTTTTGGGTATCTGTCTTGGAATGCAGTGCGCAGTAATTGAATTTGCAAGAAATGTTCTTGGACTCGAAAAGGCAAATTCGACCGAGTTTAACACCAAAACACCATTTCCGGTAATCGACATGATGGAGGAGCAAAAAATGATTTCGGGACTTGGCGGAACCATGAGGCTTGGAAAGTACAAATGCACCATAACCCCGGGAACAAAGGCTTTTTCCATTTACAATCATCGCGAAATCGAGGAACGCCACCGCCATCGGTACGAGTTTAACAACAAATTTTCCGATCGTTTTACTAAAGCCGGAATGATACAATCAGGAATCAACAGCCAGGGCGAACTCGTCGAAATTGTCGAAATTCCCGGCCATCCGTGGTTTGTGGGCGTGCAGTTTCATCCTGAATATAAAAGTACAGTGGCCAATCCACATCCGGTTTTTGTAAGTTTTGTTGATGCCGCCAAGAAGTATGCTCATCTCAGATCAGAACATGAAATTGAAGCAAAAACCAGCGAAAAGGCCTCAACCACCGAATAACTTTGAACTTTCTCCAGGCGCTCCAAGTAAAAATTAAAAGTATCTTTGCGCCCTGAAAAAATAACATTTTAATTTCCTATTGATGGACAGAAATACAATTATAGGTTTGGTTATGATATTTGCCATTTTTATTGGCTTTACCATTTATAATCAACCCTCAAAAGAAGAACTCGAAAAAATCCAGCAGCGTCGCGATTCGCTGGCTTTAGTTCAGATGAAGCGCGATTCGGCCAGAATTGTGATGGATCAGGGAAACCTGCAGGCTGACGAAGATCAGTTGATTTCTGATCAGCAATCACAAGCTGAGTCGACCGAAATGCGCGACAAACTGGGCCGTTTCGCCAATGCAGGAATGGGTGACGACAAAGAATTTATCATCGAAAACGAAGTCATGAAAATCAGGATTTCGAAAAAAGGTGGAAAAATCCTTAATGTCAGGCTTAAAGATTATCTTACCTACGATACCCTTCCATTGGATCTTTTTAACCACAACAATCCGAAATTTGGTTATACTTTCTTCTCTAACAGCCGGATTATCAACACCAGCGACCTTTATTTCGAACCTTTTTACACCGACAAAAAATGGCAGGATAAAGATTCGTTATTTGTTACGAAAGGTGATTCACTGAGCTTTGCCATGCGGCTTTATACCAGCAATGGCGATAGTTTGTTCAATAAAAATCAGTACATCGAATATGTTTACACGCTTTATGGCGATACTTACATGATGAAGTACGACATGAACCTTGTAGGGATGAACAAAGTGATTGACCCTGTAAATAAAATTGATTTAATCTGGGAAACCGACTTGCGCCGTCAGGAGAGAAGCATCGAAAACGAGCGCGCCGAAGCCACCATTTATTATAAATATTCAAAAGATGAGGTTGACTATCTTACCGAAACCAAGGATTTGGAAGAATCGCTGGTGACCTCGCTGAAATGGTTATC
>CAYOWJ010000065.1:2728-11909 GCA_964407625.1 uncultured Lentimicrobiaceae bacterium | reverse complement strand
TATGGCTGGAATTATGGAATCGTCATTCTTATCCTGACGATCCTGCTCAAAATCGTGCTTTTCCCGATCGCTTATAAAACCTACAAATCGTCGGCTAAGATGAAAGTTTTAAAGCCGGAGGTTGAAGAGTTGGGTAAGAAATTCCCAAAACCCGAAGATGCCATGAAAAAACAGCAGGCAACGATGGCACTTTATAAAAAAGCCGGAGTTAATCCAATGGCGGGCTGTGTTCCAATGTTGCTGCAGTTTCCGATACTCATCGCCATGTTCAGGTTTTTCCCGTCATCTATCGAATTGCGGCAACAATCATTTTTATGGGCAAACGACTTGTCGAGCTACGACTCAGTTTTAAACCTGCCTTTCGAAATTCCGTTTTACGGTGCCCACGTCAGCCTTTTTACACTACTCATGACCATTTCGACCATCTTTTATACCAAGCTCAACAACGATATGATGGGTTCTACCAATCAGATGCCGGGTATGAAAACCATGATGTATCTCATGCCAGTTATGTTCCTCGGAATGTTTAATAATTTTGCATCAGGTTTGAGCTATTATTATTTGCTGGCTAATTTGCTCACCTTTGCACAGATGTATCTGATTCGTAAAACCATTGATGAAACCAAGATTCACCAGCAGATTCAGGAAAATAAGAAGAAACCTGTAAAGGTTTCCAAGTTCCAGGAAAGGCTCGAAGCCATGGCCAAGCAAAAGGGTTATAATCCCAATGCTGCCAAAAAGAAATAAGAAATATTTGTTTATTTGTACGAAAGGCTGTGGTAAATAATTTTATTACAGCCTTTTGGCTTTTAAATAGTCAAGAAACAAATCCAAAGCCTCTCGTTTCTTATCATCAAAATCATAACTGATCGAGTTTTCGAGATAGTCAATCATCACTTCGTTTGAAATGGCGGTATTTTTTGCTAAGACGATGGAATCTTTCCGGTTTTTAATGCCGGTTTCGATAGCCTGGTTGAACTCCGAAACAAAGGAATCGGGTAGTTTTTTGTTGGCCACCCAACAGGCAAAAACAAATGGGAGGGAGGTTTGATTCTGCCATTCCCCGGCCAAATCAGTCACAAATCTGAATTTTGGCGCATGAATAAAGGTTTTATCACCAATCATTACGAAGCCTGTACCTGGCTCATCGTAATTCCCTGAATAATCAGCCAGATCCTTCCAGATTACCTCTTTTTTCCAAAACTCATTCACGATAATTCTGATCAACTGCACTGAGGTCCGGGATTCGCTGTCGAGATAAATGGTGTGCAGATGATGAGGATTATCCTGCGAAAGCAAAAGGACCGTTTTAACCGGACCCACAGCACCAATACAATAATTTCCGATGATTTCGTAATGGGGCAGGAGCGGAAGAATGGCCACCGGCACCAAACCCAGGTCGGCCTGGTTATTGATTAATTTCCGGGCGCAAACAGCAGGTATGTCATCGGTGAGAACGATTTTCTCCATCAGATCCGATTTCATGATTCCATAAATAAACGGGAGTGAATTGATGTAAGAAACAACGGAAACCCTTATTTTATCAGAATTTTCTTGATTTATCATGGCGCAAAAATAGCGGTTTTAGGCTAATTGGATTTTGAAATTCAGAATGATTTGTATTCGCGGCGATCTCTCGCGGCAAATTTATAATTCCCTGATGGTTTTAGCAAAAACCGCATTATCAAATACTTCACCATTAATAACGATGTTTCCTAAAAATCCACCCAAAAAACCAAGCGTGGTGCATTCGGCATCAACAACTTCGGAGGTCAGGTCGGCACCACAGGTTCCAGGATCGAAAACATAAACTGTTTTATTTTGAAAAAGATATTCCTTCACGTTTGCACCATTATCGCAGGCTTCAAGGCTAAATTCGTTGATTTTTGTTTCAATACAGAAAGGGATTTCCAGGTCAGCATTGTCCTTTTTACAGCCTAAAAATGAAATTACCGTAATAATCGAAATAAATAAAATTCTTTTCATTTCATTGTATCCTTTCAAAAACCAGGGTATCACTTTCATTCCCTGAATTTTCGGGGTTTTTAAAGAAGTTTCCAATTAAAAATTTGTTTTCACCAGTCATCTTTTCAAAAAAATATGAGTTGAATGAGCCGCTGGAGAGGAACCAATACAACGAAATGCTGTCACCTGAAAGACTGTAGGAATAAGGTCCTGAATAGTAATCCGGGAGTTTATAGCCTTCTTCGGTTATTCTGAAACCGCGTTTAAGTTCAAATACGGGATATTGCCCGTCGAATTCAGCAGCAAAAACGATCGTATCATTTTTTGTTATGCTTTCAATCCAGGTACCATTTAAAGGGCTTGTTTTTAGATCGTTTTTTTGACAGGATGCCGGACTAGCAAGAATTATCAACAAGCACCAAAAAGTCAGCTTTCTCAATACTTTCATCGTTTTATCATTGCACTTTAGTTATAAATATCTCTGGGTAACCTATTCCCATGGTCGTGCAAGCCATCATTTCGTCAGACTCCGGATCTCTGAATTCGACCTTTATTTTCTTACCTTCAATTTTGTATTCATCAGGCAGATTGATCTCATAAAATATGTGGTCAAAATTCTCAGGTAATCCGGTTACATTATTATCGAATTTAATCAAAAATGAATTTCCGCAGTCTAACCCTTTTCCTAGAACAGTAGCATCGGCGTAAGCTGATAGATCATCCTGGTTATTTTTTGAACAAGAAATGATGATAATAAACAAACCAATTATCAAAAAGTTGAAGTTTTTCATACCCGTTAAAAGTCATAATTTATTGATATCTAATAATTCAGATGATGCCTGCCCTGTTTTAATATTCAGGATTAACCACTTTTCCTAAAAATAACAAAGTGTTGGTGGTACGTTCGCGGATGGCAAAAACGAAGGACTTATTCACCTCAAAGGGCAGCGGCATGCTTGTTTCGACAATTCCGATGGTAGTTACGGCAGCAGCTTCGGTGCCTTCTTCGTTAACATCAACAAAGGTATTCTGCTTTACAAAGCTTACAAAAATATCATTGTCCGAAATGCCCGACAGATCAGCCAAACCAGAGTCGAAGGCATCAACCATTCCTAGGCTTTTGAGCTGATCGTTGAGGACTTTTTCGTACGAAAATTTAAACTTAGGAAGATAGACTTCGTTTTCATAAGTATCCGGATTTTCATCAAAAGCGCTGGTAAGGTTTTGCCACTCTTCAGCATCGAAAGTTTCGAGAAAACCGGCCAGGTTATTTACCGGAACAATAATTACCATCGAAAAGTTTGTCCGGCCGTAGGTAAGTTCGATGGCCCGATAATCGCTGGTGGCATACGTTTTTGAAGGAATTTTACCAAACATGGTCGAAACGCTCATCTGGCTGCTGTTATCCGGATAAAAAGGTTTCAAGCTTGTTTTATCTTTGTCGAATTGCTGCGTCCAACTACCTTTAAAATAAAGTGCATTCATGAGGAACATCACCGCATCGGAAGAAATTTCGTCCATCACTTTGGGAATTTTTCCGTTGGTATTGTCGCTTGCCCAACCATTGATTTTTGTTAATGCTGATGGTAGCGAAAAATCAAGTTTTTCGACATGTGCAGCAAAAGACGAATCCATGGTGTTAAGGAAAGGAGGCTTTACGATAAAATCCTGACGGTACCAAACCGCGTTGGCGAGCGCGAGCTGAACATCATTATCAACTTCAAGAAGCTGATTTACGAGGTTTTGGTAGGAATCATTAATTTCGTCAATCGTCATTCCTTCGTAACCAAGCAATTGATGAACCTGGCTGTAAGTTTCACCATCACAGCCGTTGAGCAGCATTGTAAGGGCGGTACTTGCACTCAATGGCGACAACATCAGGTTGCCAGCTTCGGCTTGCGAGGTAGCCTTAAAAACATCAATACCAAATTTGTTGCTTTGTTGGATTACTTGCTGCGATTTTTCGGTTAACTGAATGGTTTTGGGTTCCTGTTTTGCCGGACTGGTTTCTTTTTCACAACTGAAAAGTAAAAAAAGGAATGCTGCTGATACGTACAATAATCTGATTTTCATAATATTTTACATTTATTTATCGAAAATACTAAATGAAGAGTATTAAAGAATTTTGCAATAATTGAGCCAAAAAACGGGAGCATCATCATGAAAAGGCTATTGAAGCACAAAATCAGAAAGTTTATTTGATAGCAAGAGAAAAGATTTTTACAAAAACAAATTAACCACTTAACTGGAATATCTTTGCAAAAAAAAATAAGTATGGAAATAAAACCACATCCCAACCACAGTTTGTATTTGCAAACACTACGACAAATGACTCCTGAGCAGCATTTGGCAAAAGCATTTGAACTTTCAGCAATGACAAAACAATTGTTTTTTATTGGATTGCAAAAAAGGTTCCCATCCAAAAGTATTACAGAAATCAAGAAATTGTATTTAGAAAGAATTGCCAGATGCTACAACCGAAATTATTAAGTCATCTTTTAACTGTTTTGAACGACAACCAAATTGATTATATGGTAACCGGCTCAATTGTTTCGAGTTTACAAGGTGAGCCACGTTCAACACACGATGTGGATATTGTTGTGAGTGTTAAAGAATCGTCCATTCCCGCTCTCATTAAAGCATTTCCACCTCCACAATATTACCTGGATGCTATCAGCATCAAAGAAGCTATTGATCACAAAAGCATGTTTAATCTAATTGACACTATTGAAGGAGATAAAACAGATTTTTGGATTTTGACTGATGAGCCATTCGACAAATCAAGGTTTGAACGAAAGTATGAAGAAAACGTATTTGGGTTTAAAATGAAAATTTCAAAACCAGAAGATACCATTTTGGCGAAGTTACGATGGGCAAAACTTTCAGGCGGAAGCGAAAAACAATTTACGGATGCATTACGTGTTTATGAAGTTCAGTATGAAATACTTGACCTGATCTATTTGCAAAATTGGGTCAATCAACTACAGGTAAATGAACTATGGAATAAACTCAAAGATGAAGCGACTCCTTTACTTTAAAGTATGATGTCAGTTCACAGCTGACCGACATTTGCAAAGCCACTTTGAATCCCGATAGCTATCGGGATTGAATTTGTCATTCAGCAAAAATTGAAAAAAGTAAATTAATTTCATCAATTTCCCTGTTTTGCGTGGAAACCAAAATTTGGACGGCCCACCAGCGTTCGACTGAGTTCACATCGAAGTCTGACGGGCCGTTCAACGTAGGGTAAAACCAAAAACTTTTTAAATACTGTCTGACAATAGTTTAATTAATGATGCCTGACTGCCAGACAGGATTGGTTTGTTTAAATCCCCGCTGTCCGCTTCATAAACTGAACGCGTTCAAAAGCAGCATTTTGGGCTTTTCCTGCAAGGATTTTTCCTCTGAAAGTTTCAAGTGAAGGCTTGTGATTTTTCTTCATCCATTCTTCCATTTCGGCAAGCATAGTTTTGAGGTATGGAATTCCTTTTTTGTAAAGCACCGAACTAACCTGCACGGCGGCGGCGCCAGCCATAATCTGTTTTACAACAGCATCAAAATCGTGAATACCTGTCGAAGCAATCAGGTCGCATTTTACCTTTGGAGATAAAAGCCCGATCCAACGAAGTGATTGGGTCATTTCGGAAGGATCGCTCAGATAATTGTTGTAAATAATTGTCTCATTGTTGATGTTGATGTCGGGCATAAAAAAGCGGTTAAAAAGCACGATGCCATCAACGTTAGCTGCATCAAGCCTTGAAACGATGCCGTTGATGTTGGTGAAAAATGAACCGATTTTTGCACAAACCGGAATAGTTACATGTTTTTTAACTTCATTAATTATATTAATGTAAGTATCCTCTATGTCCCGGCTGGTGATGGTTTCATCAAAAGGGAAAACCGAAATATTTAATTCGATGGCATCAGCACCGGCTTTCTCAAGTTCGCTGGCAAAAACAGGCCATTCGTGAGTGGTCATGCAGTTGATGCTGGCAAAAACAGGAACCGGTGAATTTGCTTTTACTTTAGTCAGAAGTCTGATATACTCATTTTTGCCGTGATCTTTCGAAATCGATTTAACTGTTTCCATGGCTTCGGGATACCAGAAATACATCTGGTTGTCAACAAGTTTTTCTTCAATATCCGAAATAATCTGCTCTTCAAAAAGCGACTTTAAAACCACTGCGCCGGCACCGTATTCGATACATTCCATGATTTTTTCATAATCTCCGGTAATACTGGAACTCCCGACGATTATCGGGTTTTTAAGCGTTAAGCCTAAGTATTGGGTTGATGTATTCATTATGGTTATTGATTTTATAAATTTTAGATTTTGTTTTCTGTCATGGCAATTTCGATTTTGTCCGGAGATTTTATCAAAGGTTTCATAAACTCGAAAGCCTTATTCAGGTTTTCAAGGGCTTTTGGTGTTATTCCTGATTTGAAATCCCACTCATAGCCTTTGAGGTGCAGTAAAAACGATTTAGGCGTTTTTTCGTAAATATCATGGCAGAGTTTTACCACGAAGGCGGCAGAAACAGCATGCATCGAAAATTCAACTTTTGGTGAAGGAGTGATTTCGGTAAGTACGAAATCTTCGATAGTTTCGAGGGATGCGTCAACAAATATCACCATATCACAGGCAGCAATATTTGCCGAATCTTCGATATTTAGCTGATAATTTGAATCGAAACTAAGATTTGTAAGCCCTTCATCTTTTGCCCATTTTTCGGCAAGCTCCACAAAAAGGTTACCCAGGCCGTCATCCTGACGGCCCGGGTTTCCATATCCATAAATTAATATTTTCGGATTTTTAATCAACTATGATCTTTTCTGTTCGATGAGATTTTCGTCGGCATCGTACAATGAAATTTCCAGAGGCATCTGGCCGATGGCGTGTGTTGCGCAGCTCAGGCAGGGATCGTACGCTCTGATGGCCACTTCAACGGCGTTCATCATGCCTTCGGTAATTTCTTTGTGTCCGGTCATCATATCAACAGCCACTTTATTTACCGCACGATTCATTGGTTCGTTGTTGTGCGTGGTCGAAACAATAAGGTTTGCCATGGTAATCTGATCCTGATCGTTGATACGATAATGGTGGAACAGGGTTCCGCGTGGCGCTTCAATTAACCCGACACCTTCGTTGCATTTTGTTCCTTTTATTACGAGGTCATCTTTTTGGAGATCGGGATCATTGAGTAAATCTCTGATCATCTCGCCTGAATGCAAAAGCTCTATCAACCTTGCCCAATGCATGTGCATCGACATATTGTTGGGTTTGCCGTTGGTGTAGGCTTTAAAGATTTCAAATTCTTTCTGCGCAAGCGGTGTTGGGATAAAATCGCAGGTGTTAAGCCTTGCCAATGGTCCAACACGATACCAGCCGTTTTCGGCGCCGAGATGAATCAGGTAAGGGAATTTCATGTAACTCCATGATTTTACATCTTCCTCGATATAATTAAGGTAATCCTGATAATCGATATCATCGAGGATTTTCTTACCATCAGTATCAACAGCCCTTAAAACGCCGTGATAAAGATCCATCGCACCGTCTTTCCTAACAAGGCTCATGTGGCTTGATGGGAATGCTGCAAAGGTATCGATGAGTTCTTTATTATTTTTGTGATAATCTTTAAAGAGATCAACGGCGGCTTGCGCCCAGTCAACCATTTTATCAATATTCATCGGATCGGCTCCATTAAGGAAAGAATCACGCTCTTCGACGGATAAATTTTTATTGATGCCACCCGGGATAGCTCCGGTTCCGTGGATTTTCTTTCCGGCTGTGACCTTGATGATTTCCTGTCCGAATTTACGCATCATCACACCTTGTACGGCCAGATCTTTATGTTTCAAAGCAACGCCGATGATATTTCTCATCAAAGGATCACTGTCGATACCAAAGAGAAGATCAGGAGAAGCGAGGTGGAAAAAATGGAGGGCATGCGACTGGAACATTTGTCCATAATGCATGAGGCGGCGCATTTTTTCGCCGGTAGGAGTGAGGCCATCGCCGGTTCCGGCTCCAACAATTACGTCCAAAGCTTTGGCTGCCGCCAGATGGTGGCTTACCGGGCAAATTCCGCAAAGTCGCTGGACAAGCACGGGTGCTTCCCAATAAGGTCTGCCTTGTACAAACCGCTCGAAACCGCGAAATTCGACAATGTGCAGGCGTGTCTGACGAACATTTGATTTCTCGTCTAAATGAATGGTAACCTTACCATGGCCTTCGACCCTGGTTACAGGTTCTATTGTTATTTTCTGTCCCATTTTAGTATTTTTAATATTAATCGAATTTCACAACTTCATAAGGTAATTTAAGTTCGTCGCCGGTAACCAAAGCAACCAGTGCATTCCAGATCAACTCGGCACTTGGCGGGCATCCCGGAAGGTAATAATCAATTTTTACAATTTCGTGGCAAGGATAAACCCTGTCTAAAATCATTGGGAGTTCGTCATCGTTGGGCATGATGTGCTTTTTATTCCGTCCAACCGAAGGGCCGTTCAGGTAGGCTTCGTCGAGACATTCCTGGATAGGAATTCCATTGCGCAAAGCAGGAAGTCCGCCCATGATGGCACATTCGCCAACCGAAACAAGGATTTTACAATTTTTGCGGAAATCTTTCAGCACGTGGATATTCTCGCTGTTGCAGCATCCGCCTTCAATCAGGCCAATGTCGCACATCTTTGTAAATTTTTTAATGTCGTCGATGGGTGATTTGTGAAATTCGACGAGTTCGATTAAATCGAGGATTCTTTCGTCGATATCCAAAACTGACATGTGACAACCGAAACAACCGGCCAGGGATGTTGTGGCAACTATAGGTTTACTCATATTTTTTTCTCCTTAGATTTTAATTTTTTCAATATCGCTTCCAATTTCAACATGGTCGTATTTACGTTTTCCTATCGGAATCTGATAGCCTTTTTCCCTGAGCAAAATTGCGCCAACCGGGCAAATTTCGGAAGCTTTAACGGCCATTTCATCGGTAAATTTATCGCCCATTTCGGGGTCAACATTTATTTCGAGATGCAAACCTCTTTTCTTAAATGCAAAAACTGTTTTGCCATCATCGGTTTTTATGGCTCTGATGCAGCGTTTGCAAAGGATGCAGCGGTTATGATCTTTAATGATTTTTGGATTGGATGCATCAATTTCTCTTTTTGGAAAATTGTATGGGAAGCGTGGAACCATCATTTTGAAACGGTATCC
>CAYOWJ010000065.1:0-2628 GCA_964407625.1 uncultured Lentimicrobiaceae bacterium | reverse complement strand
CTCTTTTTGGAAAATTGTATGGGAAGCGTGGAACCATCATTTTGAAACGGTATCCCAGTGCCTGAAGTTCGCAGTTTCCGCTTTTTTCGCAGGAAGGACAAAAATGGTTGCCTTCTACAAATAAAACCTCAACGATGGCTTTCCTGATATCGTTGATTTCGGCGGTATTATTTTCGATTTCCATCCCGTCGGTGATAGGAGTGGTGCATGAAGTCATCGGACGTCCGTTGACCAGCACTGTACAAATCCGGCACGATCCTCTTGGTTTAACGCCCCTGATATTGCAGAGTGTCGGAATGTAAATTCCATTCTCGCGGGCCGCTTCTACGATGTATGTGCCGGTTTCGGCCATACATTCAACTCCATCAATTTTAAATTTTACTAATGTGCTCATATTATGAATTTTTCTTTTGTTCTAATTTGATAATCGGTTAATTCAATGTTGGAATTCTTCCAGCTGCGATGCACGACTCTTTAACTGCAAGTGACATATCAAAAGCGCTGTCGAAATCTTTGTCTTTCTGGATTTTCTCGTCATATAAATGCCTGAAATTTTTGATGCTTGTCAGGATAGGATTCCCGGCAGTTTGTCCGAGGCCACAACGGCTTACTTTTAAAATTTTTCCCCAGGCAACCAGGTCGTCGATGTCTTTTTTGACACCTCTTGCATCAAGGATTTTCTCCAGTTTATTTTTCATCAGATAAGGAATATTGCGGCATGTTGAACACGATCCACAGGATTCTTCGATGAAAAACTCGGTAAAATTCAGCACGATGTCAGTCAGGATATCCCTCTGCTGACCAATGATAATGAGTGATCCACCCGTTGCAAGATCGGCAAAACAAACACTTCTTTTAAATTCGTTGGGAGCTATGATTGAGCCTGAAGGACCTCCAACCTGCACGGCCTGAACCAGTTTTTCATCGGCGCCAACCATTTCGAGGATATCACTAACCGAAAATCCCCATTCAACTTCGTAAACGCCCGGATATTTGCAGTCGCCCGAAACACTCAATAATTTTGTTCCTGTCGAATCTTTGGTTCCAAAGTTCCGGTACCAATCGCCACCATTGAGTAAAACCTTAACAGCAGCGCAAAGTGTTTCAACATTATTTACAACGGTTGGCATGTCGAGATAGCCTTTTTCGACAGGGAATGGTGGCCTGTCGCGTGGTTCGCCACGTTTTCCTTCAGCTGATTCGATAAGCGCCGATTCTTCGCCACAAACGTAAGCACCTGCTCCAAACTGGATGCGAATATCAAAATCAAAACCTTTAATTCCGCCAATATCTTTACCCAGCAAATTACGGTCGCGGGCACCTTGCAGCAGGTTTTCGAGGTATTTCTGCAAATACTTGTATTCATGCCTTACATAAACGATTCCTTCCTGCGCACCAACAGCGTATCCGGCAATAACCATACCTTCGAACAGCAATTTTGGGCGTTCGGTAAGGATGACCCTGTCCTTAAACGTTCCTGGCTCGCCTTCATCGGCATTGCAAAAGATATATTTCTTTTCACCCTGAGCTTTACGGCAAAACTCCCATTTAAGTCCGGTGGGGAAACCAGCGCCGCCGCGACCTCTGATATTCGACTTTTTAATTTCATCAATTACCTCCTCCGGCGACATTTGTGGAAGTTTTTTCCAGATTACGATACCAGGAGTATAATCTTCCGACAAAATCGGGCCTTTTTTACGGATGTTGTTCACAACTACCGATTTGATAAGCTCATTGCGGTTTTCTCCGTCGCCGTAAGCAGCAGTAAACATATCATCAAGTGGCCTGCCTGCTTTGATATCACGAACAATCTCTTTAACCCTGAAAGGAGTGAGGTTTGTAAAAACCTGACCATTTATCAGCGCAGCAGGTTCCTGGTCGTTCATCCCGATGCAGGCGGTGTCGAACAAGCCAATCAATCCGTCGGGAGTGACGTCTCCAAACTTAATACCTGTTTCATTTTCGAAGGTTTCCTTAACCTTTTGACGCCCCATCATGTTGGCCACTGCACTGTCGTTAAGGTAGATGGCGAATTTACCTGTAGGTTTGTCTGAGAAAAAATGATAAAACGACATTGTCTGCTCCACGTCAACATGTGAGATATCCAAAGCATTGGCAATCTGTGTGATTGTTGCTTTTGGAATGTGCCCCCGTTCTGATTGAACATCAATAAGGATATCCATGAGTCTGGTTTTGTCCTTATTGTACTTTTCGATGATGTTCTGTACGCTTGTTGCCATAAAATTTTTTGATTAGTGTTAATGCAATCGAAGATTTGAAATTCAATTTATTACGTTGATATTGTTCTATTTAAATATGAAATATTTTGTATTGTGAAAAAATTAACAATGCAAAACTAATCCTTAATTATGTTAAACCAATAATTGTCTAAAATTTAGAAGAATTTTAAATAGCATTCATCTTTAACATATTAAATAACAACAAATTAAATAAGATTTTGCGAGTATTAATTTCCTAAAAAGCTGATTCATTTTGAAAGAAAGCCGGAATCGAAAAAATAAAATCATTTCAAATTCAACTTTATGTTATTTTCGATGTCTTAAATAAAGGTTAATGAGGTATTTTATCAGGTTTTCGTTTAATGGGGCGGCTTATCATGGCTGGCAG
>CAYOWJ010000064.1:13323-14953 GCA_964407625.1 uncultured Lentimicrobiaceae bacterium | reverse complement strand
CATCTTCAGGTTTGGTGCAATTTGATGAATTGGGCGATTTTACGGTTCAGATCATCGCAGATGCCGGAAATGCCATCAGCGAAATTGACGAAACCAATAACATTACCCCGCTTTATGTGCATGTTTACGAAAATATGCCCGACTTGTTCATCAGCGAATCAATGATCGGCCTGAGCGACTACAATCCTGAACAGAACGAATTGATTGATGTAACCGCAAATTGGGTCAACCAGGGAAATATTCCATCCGGGCCTTTTACCGTTCAACTTTTTATTGACCAGGTATTTCTTGCCGAATCTGATGTTGCTAATGTCGAACCCGGTGCCCAGGGAAGCATCACCTGGCCTGGTATTTTTTCGTCCTTCCAGATCGGTTATCACACCATTAAAATAGTTTTAGATAGCGGAAACGAAGTTGTCGAATACAACGAAAACAACAATGTGGCTTACCGGAACTTTATCGTTGGCGCTGCTCCTGATTTTGATATCACGGCGCTGGCAATTTCAAACGATGATCCGGAGCCTGGCCAGATGATGGAAATTACAGCCACTGTTGGGAACTTTGGAGGTGCTCTGGCAACCGCAACGCTTAATTTCTACTGTCAGAATTATAATCAGACAATTCCAATTGGCTCTTTTAACATCAACCTTTCGAAAAATGGAATCACCCAGGTTCAGACTGCCTGGCTTGTACCAGTTGAGGCCGGCTTTATTATTGCCGAAATCACCGGCTCAAATCCGCCGGAAGCTTATCTTCTGAACAATTCAGAGCAAATCTTTTTTGGTGGCGAACTTTATGTTGCCAACCCCATTGCTGATGTTGTTACAGATGAAGACACTGCTCCTTTTGAGGTCGCTGACCTGTTGCAGGTTTTTAAGAATGTTGATCCGTCGGCCATGACTTTTACAGTTTTATCAAGCACCCCAAATATTGGCTTTGAAGTCACTGCCGGCAATAAACTTAAGATGTCGTTGGCTGCCAACTGGAACGGGGCAGGAACGGCCATCGTAACCGCGCATAATTATTACGGTCAGATTGCCCGTGACACTTTCGAAATCCAGGTAAACCCAATGCCCGATTATCCCGACCTTACACCGGTTGAAATTATCTTCAGCGAAAGCACGCCTTTTGCAGGTTATCCTTTTGATGTTCAGGTAAAAGTTAAAAATCTGAACTGGGAAACTTCGGGTGAAACTACCCTGGGAATTTATGATAGTGGCCTCGAACTTTTGGGCACTGTTGTTTTGCCGGCAATTGGTGGTGGGCAAACTGTTTGGGTTACAGTTACAGGAGTTACTGTCGGAACATGGGGCTGGCATACCCTGGTGGCGCGGGCTGATCCGGATAACCTCATCCAGGAAACCAACGAAACCAACCAGGATTTATCTAAAAATATCTTCATCAGGCAGCCTTTACCCGACCTTGCGGTTTTTGGAATTTCGGCATCTGATTATCTTCCAAAACCAGGCGATCCAATGTATTTTATGGCCACCATCACCAACAACGGGAAAGCCCCGGCTGGCAGTTTTAATGTGAGATTCAGGATAAATGGCAATCTGGTTGGCGACCCGATTCCTATAAACAGCCTTGCCATTGGTGAAAGCCGGTTGGTTACTTCATCCTTACTTGC
>CAYOWJ010000064.1:11283-13223 GCA_964407625.1 uncultured Lentimicrobiaceae bacterium | reverse complement strand
ACCGTTTTGCACGCCTTCCATCAAACTGGAAATTTTACGCTTCAGATAATTACCGACTTTGAAGAGGAGCTGGACGAGACGGTAGAAACCAACAACATTGCAAATCTTTATATCTCTGTTTACAGCGATTTACCGGATTTGTTTGTAGCTTCCGAAAACATTGCGCCTTCAAGCATCAACCCGGACGTGAATGAACCAATCAGCATCAATGCTACGTATTTTAATCTGGGAAATGTTTATTCCGGGCCATTCACGGTGAAACTGTATGTTGATGATGTTTTTCTTAAAGATACCATCGTTGACAGTGTTGATCCTGATGAAGAAGCAAGCGTGGGCTGGCCGGATGTTTATTCCACAGATGTTCAGGGAATCCATATTATTAAAGTGGTTTTGGATGAAGAAAACCAGGTTGGCGAAGTTAACGAACTCAATAATGTTGCCACCCGTGCCATCATTGTAGGCGATGCACCCGACTTTTTATTAGCTGGAATAACGCTGTCGAATCCTGTTCCGGATTTGGGCGAACTTATCGAAATTACGACAAGTATCGAAAATAATGGCGGCGATGATGCCAGTGCAACGCTGACCGTTTATTACCTCAGCGGAAACGACACCATTCAGATTCATTCGGAAACATTTTTCATGATGCGGTACAGCGACAAAGAAATTACTTTGCAATGGTTTGCCCAAATTGAACAAGGTACCATTTTTGCCGAAATCACCGGCTCCGACCCGATTGAAGTAAATCTCGCCAATAATGCGCTTGCACAAAGTTTTGGCGGCACTATCATTTTAGTTAGTCCAATACCTGATCTGGAAGTTTACGAAAATACACAAGCCTTTGAAGTTGCCGATCTGATGCAGGTTTTCGAAAATGTGGATAACACAGCGATGACATTTTCTGTGGAAACCAGCGAAACCAATGTAGTTATGGAAGTTACCGCCGGAAACAAGCTTGAACTGTCGGTGTGGTTTGATTGGACAGGAAATGCTGTCGCGGTTGTAACTGCAAACAACATTTACGGGCAGCAGGTGAGCGACACGTTTAATATTTCCGTAATCCCATACCCGGCAAAACAGGATATCCAGATTCCAAAAGGCTGGAGCGGCTTGTCAAGTTGGGCAATTCCACACAATCCTGCCATCGAAAACGTTTTCCTGCCTGTTGAAAATCAACTTATCATTCTTCAAACCATGAATTCGATGTTTTATCCTTCTCAAAACATCAACACCATTGGCGATTGGGAAAGTCAGGATGCCTTCAAAATTAAGGTTGCCGAAGCATGTACTTTAAGGATTTCGGGATTTGAGGAGCTGAACAAAACCCTGGCTTTGGATGCCGGCTGGAATCTGACCCCGGTCATCAGCAACCTGCCTGTTGATCCGGTTCAATTGTTTTCGACGGTTTCTGCTGATCTGAAAATCGCCAAAGACGTTGCCGGAAGCGGCGTTTACTGGCCGGAATACGGCATCAACAGCATCGGCAATCTTCTTCCCGGAAAGGCCTATTTTGTGATGATGAACAATGCCGGAACTGTTACTTTCCCTGCAAATTCGTTCACAGGATTGAAAACCGATGATTTTTCAACTATTAAAGAAGAGGTTTCGCCCTGGGGATTCGTAAATAAAACTCCTTCATCCCACATTATTGCCATTCCTGAAGGGTTAACCACTAATTTTGGTGATGATGTTTTCATTGGGGTCTTTACAACGGAGGGAATTTTTGCAGGGGCATGTTCAATCCAAAAAGGGCGTAGCCAGGTTCTGGTCATCAATGCAAACGATCCTACAACACCCGAAACAGACGGTTTCACGGCTGGCGAACCATTGAAATTCAGGATTTGGAATATCCAAACCGCAGAAGAATCTGAGCTAAAAGTTGCGTTTAATCCAAACCAAGCCGACCATTCAGGTTTATTTGCTACCGATGGGATTTCTGC
>CAYOWJ010000064.1:0-11183 GCA_964407625.1 uncultured Lentimicrobiaceae bacterium | reverse complement strand
AAATATGAAAAAGTAGTTTTGGAATAATCCTTAAAAGCATTGGTATTTCTGAATTCATCAGCATTTAAAACCTGCCAAAAACCCACATTCAGCTTTTTGAATGTGGGTTTTTTGTTTTATCCTGGGCCAGCCTAATAAACAGATGATTGTCTCATTACCCGGGTTATCAAATCTCATCAAAAACTGAAGCATGATAAAAAACCACAGAACCGGAACCCGGATGCTTTTTGTGTTCCATTTGAGATAAATCCAGCATCCAAAAAAACGGATTTAAAAATTGAATAGGCTGTAAAAGCGTCGTTGTAATTCTTTTCGGGAGAATTTTCCATCTTGATTGCCAAATCCTGACTTTAAAGACCCATCAGGACGTGAAGGAATCAATCATCAGAACCCTTCTTGTTCCCTACACGACCCCGGAAATTAACCTGCATCTCAAATCTTTTACACTACACACTATTTCATACACATTGATTTTATGAGCTTTAAAAGTCTTGAGTTACCCTACAACAGAAAAGGTAAACTATTTATATAAAAATATTAAAACCGAATGAACAAAGCTTAATAGTCTATTTTTGTACAAATAAAAACCATTTGCGATGCTAACATTTAAACATGCCACCAAGTCCATCGAACTTATCGAGCGATTTCTATCTCAGGTCGATCAGGGCGTTTTGGTTTTTCAGGAGGGGGTAAAATGTTATTTGGCCGAAAACCACCAAAGTTTCTCGGATAACCTGCGAACCCTGTCAACATTGGAAACCGATGCAGACATTGTAAAGCGCAAGATCGAAAACCTGCTCTACACCAGGTCGCTGATGCCACAGCTTCGCGGAGATATTATGCGGCTGCTCGAAGATATCGACAATATTATCGACATGGCCAAATCCAGCCTGTACCAGTTTGATGTGGAAGTACCCTACATTCCGGCGGAGTTGCATGCTGATTTTATAAAACTAACCGAGGTAAGCGTAGCTGCCGTTGAAACCGTAATTCCTGTCGCACGGGCTTACTTTCGTGACCCCGAATCGATCAAGGAAAAGATACACAGGGTTTACTTTTACGAAAAAGAGGTCGACAAAATTGCGATGACGCTGAAGCGAAAGGTTTTCCAGGAAATGACAAACCTGAAGCTTAGCGAAAAATTTCACTTGAGATACTTCACCCTGCACATCGAAAGCCTGTCAGACAGCGCCGAAAAAGTAGCTGACCTATTATCAATCATGGCTATCAAAAGAACTTTATAATCATTAAAAATCCATATTCATTGTGTTGCTGTTTCTGATATTTATTTCCAGTGGACTTTTTCTGGGCTGGTCGCTTGGAGCAAATGATGCCGCAAACATTTTTGGTTCGGCAGTTGGCTCTAAGATGCTTAGTTTTAAAAAAGCAGCAACCATTGCAAGTATTTTTGTGATTCTTGGAGCAGTATTTCAGGGTCGTGGCGGTGCAGATACACTAAACGAACTGAGCGCCGTGGATGCACTGGCAGGAGGTTTCACGATTTCTTTATGTTCCGCATTTGTGGTTTTTTTTATGACCAAACGCAGCCTCCCGGTTTCAACAAGTCAGGCTGTGGTTGGAGCAATCATCGGATGGTCATTTTTTACAGGCCATGCGATGGACACCAAAGTATTGGGGAAAATTGTCAGCACCTGGGTGAGTGGCCCATTGCTGGGAATGGGTTTTTCGGCCGGATTGTTTATGCTTACCAGGATGTTTTTACGTAAATCGAAGATTCATGTCATTAAGCTCGATTATCTGATCCGCATCGGTCTGATTGTGGCCGGGGCTTTCGGAGCATACAGTCTTGGAGCTAATAATATCGGCAACGTGATGGGGGTTTTTGTCAGCGCTGCCCCTCAGATTGTATTAAACTTCGGCCTTTTTACCCTCGATGGTGTTCAGTTGCTGTTCCTTTTAGGAGGGGTGGCAATTGCAGTGGGAATCTTTACCTATAGTGAGCGTGTGATGAATACCGTTGGAAACGGGCTGCTTTCGCTTTCTCCGGAAGCCGCCATTGTTGTTGTTCTTTCACATGGCCTGGTATTGTTCATTTTCTCATCCGTTGCATTCTCTCATTTACTTACCTCAATTGGGCTCCCCTCGCTACCTCTTGTTCCTGTTTCGAGTACTCAGGTTATTATAGGATCGGTGCTGGGGATAGGAATTGTAAAAGGTGCCCGGGAAATCCAGATTAAAACACTGGTTGGGATCGGATTAGGTTGGATTGCCACGCCCATTATTTCGGGTGTTGTTACCTTTTTTATGTTGTTTTTTGTAAAAAATGTCTTCGATCTGCAGGTCACCAGCAGCGTGCCGGCAAAGGAAATGATCGAAGCAGCTCCTGCCATTAGCCCGGAAGCCCTCCGTCAGGTGGATTTGATATTACCCGGCATTTTAATATTTGCTGCGGTCACGATTATTGTGCTGATTTATTTGGTGTTCAAACAGCAGAAACTCCGACTAAAGGCCGAAAACGACCTGTTAATCCAGCAAAACCAACTTTTTTCATCCCAAAAAGCACTCAACGAATTCGAGATTACCGCCATTCAACGCGAAAAAAACCTACTGCAGACTAAACTGGAATTAAAGAAAAAAGAATTTACCAACGCAGCCCTCAACCTGACTGACCAACGGACTTTTCTTGACAAAATGTTGGCAGAAATTGAACTGGTGAAACAGAAAGAATCCATTATTGAAGTAAGAAGTAAACTTCAGGAGGTAACCATTCTTATCAGGCAAAGAATGTCGTTTGCCGGAAAAAAGGAGGATTTAAACAACCAGGTTGACCAGGTTCATAAAGATTTTATTCTTAAACTCGAAAACAAATTTCCGAAACTTACCGAAAACGAAAAACGACTTGCAACCCTGACCCGGATGAACCTTTCGACCAAAGAAATTGCCACATTGATGAACATTTCGGCCAAAGGTGTCGAAGTGGCGCGTTACCGGCTAAAGAAAACATTTGGCCTTACCAGGGCCGATAATTTAATTCATTTTATTCATAACATTTAATTATTTCACATGAAAAATCTTAAACTACTTCTCGCCCTGATCATGAGCCTGAACCTGGCTCTGGCATTCGGGCAAACAAGAACTGTTACAGGCAAGGTTATATCATCGAAAGATAGTGTGCCTGTTGCCAATGTTGAGGTGAGACTAAAAGGAGCCGTTCTCATCACCAAAACCGCTGAAGATGGCAGGTATTCGGTTGACGTGCCGGTGAACTCCTCAGAAATGCTCATTTTTTCGCATCCTGATCATGATGAAGTTGAGGTTTATCTCAACAACAGGACTGAGATTGACGTTTTGATGCAGGACAATGTTCGCTACAACCAATATGGTGTTAGAGTAAACCGTAATCCGCTTTACATCGAAGAACGCAATGGAATTCTGGTTCACGAAAGCAAAACAGGCGACTACAAGTTTTGGTTTGATGCCCGTGTTCAGGTAGATGGAGCCATGTTTTTTGGTGAGCCACTCAATCCCATCGGCAACGGAACGTCCATCCGGCGTGCAAGATTTGCCGCTAAGGTTGAGTTTTTAAATAATTGGTATGCCGAAATTGATATGGATATTGCCAACTCCGAACTTGAACTGAAGGATGCTTACCTGGCTTACGATTTCGACAATGGTTTGGAGTTGAAAGTTGGTAATTTTAAAGAAGGGTACTCGATGGAATCAACCACCACTTCGCGATACCTTACATTTATGGAGCGACCTAATGCTGTAAATGTATTTGCCCCTTCACGTCATGTTGGACTGGCTGCAAAATACAACAAGAATTGGCTGCTTGCCATTGGTGGAATCCATTTCCAGGCTGTTGATGACATCGAAGAGCGTACCTTCTCAAAAGACAACAATAAAGATTACGGAACCGATGAAGGTGTATCTTTTACAGGAAGATTAGTAGCCATGCCGCTTTACAACGATTTGGAAAAAGGGCTGCATTTTGCTGTGGCTGGATCGTACCGTACTCCCAAAACTGATGCTGAAGTTCCCGGAACCGTACGTTACGAAACCAGGTCGCTGTCATCTATCAACCGTAAAAAATACATGGACACCGACCTGATCGGAAATGTTGACTATACTACATTAACTGGCTTCGAAATGGCCGGTTACCATAAAAATCTCCGCATCCAGGGCGAATACCTGATGAGCAGCGTTCATCGTGCTGATTCGGTGGAGCTACCGACCGAAAACTTTGATGGTTTTTATGTTTTTGGAAGCTGGCTGGTTTTTGGAGGAAAATATAATTACAATACTACCGAAGGAGAATTTACACAAGTCTCACGAGGCAAAAAATGGGGCGATCTCGAAGTGGCACTGCGCTATGATTATCTTAGCCTGAACAGTGGTTTTGATAAAATTATGGGTGGAGCAGGCGAAGGCATTACTTTAGGACTGAATTATTATGCCAACAACAACGTCAAAATCATGCTCAATTACGCTTACATGAACCACGACAGGTATGCCAGCGGCAAAAATAAATTGTATGTCGGGAATGATATTGATGGAAACCTCACCCGCGATCCACGACTTGTGGCAGATCCTGAAGGTGAAGCCGGAGACGATTTCCACATGCTGAGTATCAGATTTGAAGTTGATTTTTAATAACTAAGATATAAAATCGTATAAAAATGAAAAATAGTAGAATATTCGCAATGCTGGTAATCATGAGTTTGATTATTACAGCATGTGTTAAAGATGAAGTATTTCAAGGCCCGCCGGTAATTAGCAATGTGGTTTTAACTCCACAATCGCCTATCGCAGATCAGGCGGTACAAGTAACCGCAAAAGTGACCGACCTTAATGGCGTACAAAATGTTACCCTGTTTTACGAAACGGCGGCAAAAGCTTTCACTGAAGTTGCCATGACTGCAACCGGAAGTACCTATTCGGCCCAGATTCCCGGTCAGGCTTCTGATGTTACCGTAAATTATTACATCATGGCACAAAACAAACTGGGACTTATCACCTACTACCCTGATGCCGCTCCAAACACAACGGCAGTATTTACAGTTGGTGCACCACTGATTGTGCTGAATGAAGTTTACTCGCGCGGTATTCCTGAGGTTGATCCCGACTGGGTCGAAATTTATAATGATTCCGATACAGAGGTAAATATTGGTGGTTACACAGTTTATGACAACGGAGGCCAATCAGGTGCCAAACCAAAACTGGCAATCCCCGAAGGAACCATCATTCCTGCGAAAGGATTTTTTGTAGTAGCAACTGACATCGGTGGTGAAAACGGATTTGGCCTTTCCAGTGGCGGCGAAGAAATATGGCTCGAAAATGCCGGTGGAAACCTCGTCGATAACATTATTTTCCCTGCTATGGAAATTACCCAGTCATTTGGCCGCAATCCTGACGGCAGCGCTACCTGGGAATTACTCAACGTGGTAACCCGTGGCTTACCCAATTCAACAGCCGCACCACAGGCCATTGTTAAAATCAACGAAATCTTCAGCAAGGGAACAACCGAAAATCCCGACTGGATCGAAATCTACAATACCTCCGACTTCGAAGCTAATATTGGCGGCTATAAACTGTACGATATCGATGGCCAGCTTGGTGCAAAACCGAAAAAAGAAATCCCGGCCGGAACGCTGATTCCAGCCAAATCATGGTTAGTTATTGTTGTTGACGATGCCGAAGCAAGTGGTTTCGGACTGTCGGGCACAGGAGAAGAAGTCTGGTTTGAAAATACCACAGGTATGATCATCGACAATGTTACCTTCCCTGCACTCGAAGATGGACAGTCGTATGGCAGATATCCTGACGGAGACGCCAATATGCAGGTTTTGTATGTGGTTACAGGAGGAGCAGCCAACGATAACTCAACACCTCCCCCATCCGGAATTGCAGTAATAAACGAAATCAACTCCCGCGGAACTACCGAAAGTCCTGATTGGGTCGAATTCTTTAACCCATCTGCAAATGATCTGGATATCGGTGGTTACAAAATTTATGACCTCGGAGGATTTGAAGGCACCAAACCAAAGAAAGAAGTTCCTGCCGGTACAATCTTAGCTCCCGGAGCCTGGTATGTTATTGTTGTTGATGACGACGATCCCAACGGAAGCGGATTTGGTTTATCAAGCGGTGGCGAAAAAATCTGGTTCGAAAATGTTGAAGGAACTGTTGTTGACAGCATCGAATTCCCCGCCCTGGAAGAAGGCCAGTCATACGGCAGATACCCGGATGGAGCCACCTTATGGCAGACACTCTTAATACCGACACCAGGCGCAGCCAACGATAATTCTACACCTCCTCCAACAATAACTGTGGTGATCAATGAACTGTTTTCAAGAGGAATCGCCGAAGACCCCGATTGGGTTGAAATTTACAATGGCTCAACCAGCGAAATCGACCTTAGCGGTTATAAAATTTATGATAACGGCGGTTTTGCCGGAACAAAGCCTAAAAAGGAATTTCCTGCAGGAACCATCATTCCAGCCGGCGGATTTTTTGTAATCGTTGTCGACGACGATAACCCCGACGGAAGCGGGTTTGGCTTGTCGAGCGGTGGCGAAGAAATCTGGTTCGAAGGTCCGGATGGTACGATAATCAACAATTTCGCTTTCCCCGAAATGGTCGAGGTAACCTATTCTTATGGCCGTCAGCCCGATGGAACCGACAACTTTTTTATTTTCACCGAAGTAACAAAAGGTTCATCAAATAATAATGCAACCATTCTTCCATAATATTTCAATAAAATGAGGAAGTAAAACAGGGGTGGCGATAAAACCTGCCGCCCCTGTTTAACTTTTCTCAAACCCAAACAAAACAGGTATTTATCAATCAAAGCGTAAGTTTACTTTTTTAATAAGAAAACCAACAATGGAAAAAGAAAAAATGGAGATTGGCGGTGTGTCGAAACCGCGCTATGAATTCAGAACCTTTGGGCAAAATTTTGACAATGCTCATCATCGCATGGCTCGTTTTTCGGTGCCGGTTCCCGAAAAAGTATGGGAACGCCAATCCGATGAAATTTACATCATGTCGCGAACCAACGACATCAACAATACAAAAATCCGTGATGGAAAAATGGATATCAAGACTTACGTTCACACACTGAACGATCTGGAGTTATGGAATCCTTTGATGAAAGGCGGTTTTCCGATGAAGGTGGAGATGATTGCAAAGGAGGTTTTTCCAGCATTTCAGGTCGAAATTCCCGATTTTAAAAAAGAAATCTACACTTTTGAGGAGTTCATCCATATCATTCAGATTCATCCCGATCTGCAGGCCGTCAGGGTTCATAAACAAAGGTTTGGCTATATGGTCAACGATACGATTTGTGAATATGGTGTGGTTTTGATTAATGGTGCACGGGTTGTTACCATAAACTCCGAATCCACCGAAATTGACGACATCAAAAAAACCATCAGAGAAATCGGGCTTGAAGGCATCGAAAACATCAATTATCTTCAGGCAATAAAGCGTGTTACAGGTATGATTAATAAACCATTGGCAAACGAATAAACGTAAAAATCATGGCACAGGAAATCGAGAGAAAATTCTTGGTAAAAGGCGACTTCAAACCTTTTGCCTATAAAAGTTCACGTGTAATTCAAGGCTACCTCTGCTCAGTTCCTGAGCGGGCTGTCAGGGTTCGTGTAAAGGGTGAAAAAGGCTTTTTAACCATCAAAGGTATCGGAAATAAAGAAGGCACAAGTCGTTATGAATGGGAAAGAGAAATTCCGGTTTCTGAAGCTGAAGAACTCCTGAAAATCTGCGAACCCGGCGTAATCGACAAAACCCGGTATCTGGTAAAACAGGATGATCATACCTTTGAAGTTGATGAGTTTTATGGCGAAAATGAAGGATTGGTAGTTGCGGAAATCGAACTAAAATCCGAAACCGATGTATTTGAAATGCCGGATTGGCTTGGCAAAGAAGTAACCGGTGATGTTCGTTATTACAATGTTATGTTGATGAAAAATCCGTTTACAACCTGGTAAGGCGGATTTTAATAAAATCACCATAAACTTATTATGACGTATTTTTGCGGCTTCTAACCAAAAAAACATAAGTGATGCAGGAAACAACTTCCAGCTCAAAGCAGGCTTTCGATCCGCTCGACATGAACAATTACCGGATCGAGAAACTTCCGAAGCGCCGGAAATCACCCGTCGAAAACGTTCTTGCGTTGCTTGGGCCACCTCTTGCCCTCATTGCCTTTATTTACTTTGGTTTTTTTGCTGATTTGCCATTTCTCAGCAGTTTCGATCCTTCAGAAATTGTTTCTGAATCTGCAAAAAAAGCCCTCGACAAAAACGGTATGGATGCTTTTGTCCACAGCAATCACCTGATGTTGGCTATTTTTATTGCCGCTATTATCCTGTGGATCACAGAGGCAATTCCCAATTATCTCACCTCCCTCATTGTCATTATCAGCCTGGTGCTTACCGGCGTTTTAACCGAAAAAGTGGCTTATGCACAGCTTGGTCACCCGGTAATGTGGCTCAACATCATGTCGTTTGTTCTGGCCAGTATGTTGGTAAAAACCGGGGTTGCCAAACGTTTTGCGCTTTGGTTTATCCTTCGTTTTGGCAAAAGTGCCAGCTCCATTTTTTTCAGTTTTATTCTGATAAATATAGTTCTTTCGGCATTTATCTCAGCAACCACAGCCAAAGCAGCCATACTATTGCCCATATTTATGGTGATCTCATCAATTTATGGAGCACGCAGCGGTGACGGGAAAAACAATTTCGGGCGAAGCATTGTGTTGCAAAACCTGCTCAACATTAACCTGGGAGCGAGTGCTTTTGTAACCGGATCGGGAGCCAACCTGCTGGCAGCAGCGCTCATCGGTGGGGCAATCGGAGGCTCCGTGTTTTTTACCGACTGGATGCTCGCAATGTTTCCAATCGTGGTTGGCCTGATGCTTATTGGCTATGTGATGGCCATGAAAGTTTATTTTCCACTCAAAAAAGAAGAACGCCTGCCACAAATCGAAGGTGGGATGGAACGCCTCAAACAGGAGCTTCTGAAGATGGGAAAACCATCAGCTCAGGAAATTAAAGCGGTGATTATCTTTCTGCTGATTCTCGGCTTTTGGGCTACCGACCGGGTTCATGGAATCAGCGCTACCGCGGTGGCGTTTGTAGGTGCAATTGTTGCGTTGCTGCCACGCATCGGCATCGTGCAATGGAATGACGTGGATATCCCCTGGCACCTGATGCTTTTTTCGGCCGGTGCTTACACCCTCGGCTCCGGCCTGGATGCCACCGACCTTGCTTCGATAAGTGTTAATGCCTTTTTCGACGGGCTGGGTATCGCCAGCCAAACTCCGTTTTGGGTTTTGTATCTTTTATTGACAGGTGTTATGATTTTCAGTGCACTGATTTTCCAGTCAAAAACCATGCGCACCATGATATTTGTACCTATCGCCATCGGGGTTGCAGGCAGATTTGGATTTGAAATCATAAGCCTGGCGCTGCCGGTGGCTTTCATGATCGAGCATGTTTATGTGTTGCCTTTTAACAGTAAACCTGCCGCACTGCTCTACGAAACCGACATGTACACCTACACCGATTCGTTCAAATTCGGCTTTACCATGATGGTTATTTCGTGGCTTTTGATTATCCTTGCAGGCGAAACATGGTTCAGAATACTGGGGATTACCCCGAATGGTGTTTTCGGATTGTTTTAACTTTAAATTTTCAAATTGTCGTTTGAATGAAAAAATACAGCACCATGATCGCATCATTTTTGGGTGTCCTGATTCTTTTTTTTGGAATTAACGGATTTTCCCAGGATTTTGTAATCCCCTCCATAAACACCATTTATGATGGAACCATTGTAGCACGTCCCATTACCCAAATTCCGCATTTAATCAAAGAAAGTTCCGGCATTTCAGTCTCCGGTCCCAACCGCATCTGGTCGCACAACGACGCCGGAAACCCAAATGAACTCTATTGTTTCGATACCACAGGCAATCTTTTACGCGTACTCGAAATTCTGGATGCAACAAATGTGGATTGGGAAGACCTGACCGAGGATAACCAAAAAAGGGTTTACATCAACGATGCCGGAAACAATAACAACGACCGCCAGAACCTCCGGATTTACCGGATTCCTGACCCCCAAACCGTTACCGGAAATGTGGTTGAAGCCGAAGCAATCAAATTTGTTCTGGAAGATCAGTTTCAGTTTCCCCCACCTGCAAATAATATGAATTACGATATCGAAGCTATGTTTTGGAAAGACGATTCGCTGAACCTCTTCACCAAAAACAGGAGCGAACCTCAAAGCGGGATTTGCAAATTATACCGCCTGCCCGCGCTGCCCGGAACTTACACCGCAAAACTGATCGGTGCCATTCAACTTGGAAATAGCTTTAAAGATGCGCAGGTTACCTCGGCTGATGTTAATTTAGCCACCGGCGAAGTGCTGCTACTTACCGAAAAAAAAATCGTCTCGTTCACCAATTATACGGGCAACCGTTTTTTTGATGGTGATATTACGATGAATTATTTCGCCGAAGAAACCGGACAGGTTGAAGGCGTTGCTTTTGTTGATAACAACAGGCTATTTCTGACTGCGGAAGGGAACAACAATTCAGGCGGCTATCTTTACGAGGTTTTGTGGGAAAATTCCAGCGCTGTAAATGAGTCCGGTCTTGATAAAGTAAGGATATTCCCGAATCCATTTATCAACAACCTTACCATCGAAATGCCTTATGAAGGCGATTTGATGGTTGAGATAATGGATATTCAGGGCAACCTGGTTTATAAAAATCCTGATGCCGATCGGTTGATTGATTTGCACCATCTCCGACCGGGGGTTTACATCCTCAGACTTTATTATGATAACGAAATTCTTATCAGGCGCATCATCAAACACCAGTGAACAAAATAGCGCCGGACACGTTTAATGAATAAATTTAATCATTCAACATCTTAACATTTACAACAATGACAAAAAACATGGGTTCTGCTGACAAAGTAATCAGAATTTTACTTGCAGCCTTATTTGTAATACTGTTTTTCACGAATACAGTTACCGGCACGATCGGAATTATCCTTTTGGTACTTGCTGCTGTGTTTGTATTAACAAGCCTGATAAGCAACTGCCCGCTTTACTTACCTTTTGGCCTGAAAACCACCTGCGCCAAAAAAAAATAATTAGCCACTTACCGGCCGGATAACAGCAGCCGGAAGTGTAAAGTC
>CAYOWJ010000063.1:5293-15195 GCA_964407625.1 uncultured Lentimicrobiaceae bacterium | reverse complement strand
ACGGTTTTGAATTGCATTTTGAGTTTTGATTTCTTGGTTTTTTTGAATTCAACCTGGTTGCTGAACATTCCCCGTCAAAATATTATGAAGCAATTCGGCCAGTTCTTTTTGTTTGAAAGGCTTGCTGATGTAGCCATCCATCCCTGCGGCAAGGCAGGCTTCGCGGTCGCCTTTCATGGCGTTGGCGGTGAGGGCAATTATTGGGACATGATGCATGAAATTTTTATTTTTAAAAATGCGGTATTGTTCGATGGCTCTGATTTTTTCGGTGGCCTTAAAACCATTCATCACAGGCATTAAAACATCCATCAGGATCATGTCGAATTTGCCACTTTTAAATTTCATCACTGCTTCATGCCCGTTTTCGGCCAGTTCGACTTTGTAGCCAGCTTGCCTGAGATTGTGTAACGCAATTTTCTGATTGATTTTATTATCCTCTACCAAAAGCACCGACAAATCTTTATCGATACGGGAAATCAGTTCGAGTTTTTCTTTTTCGATAACCAGGACTTCTTTTTCTAATTTATCAACCTTACCAAATTCGGCAGTAAACCAAAAGGTTGAGCCTTTTCCGAATTTGCTGTCCATGCCAATTTTGCCATTCATCATTTCGACCAGCTTTTTTGAAATAGACAAACCGAGTCCGGTTCCGCCATATTTACGGGTTGTAGAGGTATCAACCTGCGAAAACTCCCTGAAGAGGCTTTTTCGACCTTCTTTTGAAACGCCGATTCCGGTATCGTTTACCTCAAAACGAAGAAGATGATGGTTGTGCTTGTTTTTTTCAAGCTTTATTCTCACCTCAACATGGCCTTTGGCGGTAAATTTAATGGCGTTGGAGGCAAGATTTAAGATGATTTGTTTGAGCCGGTGAGGGTCGCCTTTTAGTATTTCCGGGATTATTCCGTCGTATTTAATCCTGAAATCCAGCCCTTTTTCGTTGGCTTTGGTGAGCAAAATTCGTTCGACATCACCTAAAATAATTGGAAGATTAAACTCAATAATTTCAAAATCGAGTTTCCCGGCTTCAATTTTCGAAAAATCGAGCACATCGTTAATAAGGCTCAAAAGGCTGTTTGCCGAAACATCGATCGCATCGAGGAGTAAAACCTGTTCGTCGTTAAGTTTGGTTTGTTTAAGAATTTCGGCCATGCCAATGATGCCATTCATCGGTGTGCGTATTTCGTGGCTCATGTTGGCGAGAAATTCACTTTTGGCTTTTGTCCCTGCCTCGGCCTGTTCTTTGGCTTTTTTTAATTCGATTTCATAATTCTTTCGGTCGGTGATATCGTAAGAAACTCCAACCAACCCGATTACCTGGCCTGATAAATTCTTTACAGGTGCGAGGTTTGTCGAAAGATAAATTTCAGCATTTTGTTTTTTTATTACCTCTTCAACATTATAAATGGGGAGACCACTCTCCAGCACTTCCCTTTCAGTTTTTTCATAATTGGTGTTATTGTATTCAGGAAGTAAAACATTGATTTTTTTGCCTGAGATGTTCGCCATTTTTACATTGAGAAAATCTTCAAAAGCATTGTTTACAAGCTGGTATTCTAAATCGACATTTTTAAAATATACCAGCGCAGGAATTGCAGAGAGTAAGGTGGAAAGTTCTTCGGCTCTTATTTTGAGATTATTGAGCGCCAGATTGAGATCTTTGGACGTTTTGGCAAGCAATGAATAAATAATGTTTTTGTCTTTGTTGGCGCGGTCGTACTTAAAATGCAAAGCTTCATTTTCCTTTTTGAGCACAGTAAGATGCTCAAATATTTGAATTTTTACATCCTCAAACTCTTCGAGAGATTTAATGGAATTAAGCTTTTCGGTGATTTCAGTAATCCGGTTCGACATATTATGACGGGCATTATCAGCTTTCCATAATGTTATTTTTCAGAAATCAGTGCCAGGGTGAAAGTTTCATTGTAAAAATCGCAACGTATGGGTCCATTATTTCCGATTTCGCCGTAAGTAAAAAATCCGTTGATCGGAAGTCCTGTCATTCGCGAGGCCTCAGTGATTTCTTCGGAAATAACCGGACCAAGCGCACGATGGCGCGCCATACACGAAAAAAGAAGCATCAAATCAACTTTACCGGCATCTTTAAAAAATTCGACAATGTCTTTTTTGGTATGATCAACAATTTCGAAACCAGGGGAAGTCGAAAAAGTCACAACAGCGCCTTGTGGCACAGTCCCGGCAAAAATGAGTGATTGTTTTTCCTTATCAATTCCCACCACAGCTCTCAGTACTTCCCGTCCATCTTTTTTTACCAGCAAAGGATATTCAACACCAATTTCGGGCAAGTCTTCGTCGTTAATGCTGAGGTGCTCTTTGTAAACCTTTAAAGCCGGTTCGTTGTCGATGGTGTAAAGGATGTTTCCGGTAGCTTTTGTAACAATTTTATCAGATCCGATGCCAACCCAGCCGCTTGTTGCCAGCCCGCGAATATTGATAAAGTCGGTATCAAAGGTAATTACAACAGCTCCGTTATTATTGATCTGATCGCCATTAAAAACAAAAGTCTCGACGAATTTTGCATCATCTCCGGCTAATCCCCCAAACATTTCGGTATCCAGGCCTGCAACTTCAAGAACACCTTCTACAATCTCCTGTCCGTTGGCCATTAAGCCACTTACGGCAATGATAAATGCAGGATTCTTAAAAATGCTTTTTCCCCAGGCTCCAACTTTTCTACCGAGTTCCATCGAACTGATTTCATGCCCGTCAATTATTGTTCCTGCAAAATAACTCTGGTTAATCTCTACCAGTGAAACTGTAACCGAGCCTTCAAAAAGGCCATCGTTAGAGCCATCATAAAATATTTCGCCACATGAACTTGCTCCAAGAATCATAATTCTGTACTTGTCAAAAACTGACTTTACCTGCAAAATATCCAATTCAACCGATGAAAAGACAAAGGCAAGGTTTGGATTAAAGCTGTCGTTGATAAACTCCGCAAGTTTAGCTTCAAGAATAGTAAGATTTGAGGCCTTAAAAGTTTTGACTTTCATTTTGGTACATTTTAATTTTTACCCAAAAATACAAAAATAATAGGACGGAGGTATTTTTTCAAAAATTATGCTACAATTTGAGCAGTTAAGGCCTTGAAAGGCTATTTAAGGATTTTTCAGGCAGAGATCTCCTGGATATACTGAGCGAACTTTAGGCTGGTTCTGTGGCTTATCCAGCTATATTTGCTTTGCAGCTTCCACAATTCCCTGTATATCGTACCCACATTCGTGATGAAGCTGATCCTGTGTTCCATGGCTGATAAACCGGTCAGGGATTCCCAATCTGGTAATTTTAGCGTGGTAATTGTTGTCAGTTTGAAATTCGGCCACTGCCGAACCAAGTCCACCGGTAATCACACCATCTTCGACAGTGATGATGAGCTTATGATTTTTAAAAACCAAATGTAATAACTCTTCATCAATGGGTTTTAAAAACCTGATGTCGTAAAGCGCTGCATCAATGCCGTCTTGCGCAAGGGTTTTGCAGGCTTCAAGGGCATCATTTCCCACGTGACCAATCGAAATGATGGCAAGATCTTTCCCATCCCTGATCATTCTGCCTTTCCCGATTTCAATTTCCTGAAACGGCGTTTTCCATTCGGGCAGTACACCACGGCCTCTGGGATAACGAATTACAAACGGACCTTTGTTTGGGATTTGAGCTGTAAACATCATATTTCGGAGTTCCTGCTCGTTCATTGGCGAACAAATGGTAAGATTTGGGATACTTCGCAAAAATGCCAGGTCGAAAGCACCATGATGGGTTGCGCCGTCTTCGCCGACAAGCCCGGCACGGTCGAGGCAGAAAACCACATTGAGCTTCTGGAGTGCCACGTCGTGAATAAGCTGGTCGTAGGCGCGCTGCATAAATGTCGAATAGATGTTGCAGAAAGGGATAAATCCCTGTGTTGCCAGTCCGGCCGCAAAAGTAACGGCATGTTGTTCGGCAATGCCCACATCAAAAGCACGATTGGGCATTTTATACATCATCATATCGAGCGAACAACCTGATGGCATGGCTGGCGTTATGCCTATTATTTTCTCGTTTTGTTCGGCTAATTCGATAATTGTTTTGCCAAAAACAATCTGATATTTCGGCGCCTGCACGTGGTCGCAGGGTTTTTCTTTAAATAATACCCCGGTTTTTTTATCGAAAGCGCCCGGGGGAGCGTGAAAAATTGTGGGTTCCTTTTCGGCCTGCGGCAATCCTTTTCCTTTAGTGGTGATGATATGAAGAAGTTTTGGTCCGCGAATGTTTTTTAAGTCGTTCAGTAATTTGGTAAGCTGGATGATGTCGTTGCCATCAACAGGTCCAAAATATCTGAAATTGAAAGCCTCGAAAAGGTTGCTGCGCGTAAGAATACTTCCTTTAACAGCGTTTCCTACCTGTTTTACAATGGCTCTGGTGTGTTCGCCATATTTTGTACCGCCACCAAGCAATTTCCAGATTTTATCCCTCAGTTTATTGTAAGCTTTGGAAGTAACGATATGAGCCAGGTATTCCTTGATGGCCCCAACATTTTTATCGATCGCGATGCCGTTGTCGTTAAGGATTACGAGTAAATTCGGGTCACCGACTCCTGCGTTGTTGAGCGCCTCAATGGCAATTCCGCCGGTCATGGCACCATCGCCGATCACGGCAATATGCTGCCTGTGGAAGTCGTTGCTCATTTTAGCCGCAACGGCCATACCAAGTGCTGCCGAAATGGATGTTGACGAATGCCCGACGCCAAAAGCATCATATTCGCTTTCGTTCATTTTCGGAAAACCGCTGATGCCTTTATATTTTCGGTTTTGATAGAAAATGTCGCGGCGACCGGTAAGGATTTTATGGCCATAAGCCTGGTGGCCTACGTCCCAGATGAGTTTGTCGTAAGGCGTATTAAAAACATAGTGCAAAGCTACCGTCAGCTCAACCACACCAAGGCTTGCGCCCAGATGCGCCGGATTATTGGAAACCGCGTCAATGATGAATTCTCTTAACTCGGTACAAACCTGGGTAAGCTGGCTTACGTCCAGTTTCCGCAGGTCGGCGGGTGAATTGATGCTATTTAAAAGATTCCATTTCATTTTAGTATTAACAATCTATTCTTGTTTTCGGCACTTTTAGTGAAGTTAATAAACAAATATTTTTCCTGATAATTGTCTGACGGCATTTGATTGATGCATAAAAATGCCGTTACAGCCTGGCAGCAACATACATCAAAGCGATAATCACAGGAAAACTTCTGTCTTTTCAGGTTTTATGCTGCATTTTTATTTTAGGCTACTGATATTTTATGTAGGCTGCCTGGAAGGTTTTTCGGCTTCGCTGCTCCAGGAAAATATTACACCCTTTCAGGTATTTTTCGATAACTTCATTATTGAAATGCCTGATCGTGAGCAATTCAAGGTTTTCGTTGTATTTAATATCAAAATCAACGCTGAGCGATTTTATCAAAAATTCCAGTTTAATTCCGGGGTGGTTCACGCAAACTGTAAAACTGATGGCTGAATTCTGCATCAGGTTTACCTTGATGTTTTGCCGGGTAAATTCACCAAAAAGCCGGTACAGCTTTTCCTCGGTGATAAATGAAAAATCTTTGGTCGAAAACGAAATCAGTATCTGATCCTTTTTGAGGATCAGAAAAGGAACGATTTGATCGGAGCTATCACTTTCATGAATGAGTGAACCTTCGGATCCGGGATCAGCAAACGATTTGATGCGCAGCGGGATGGATTTGTTTTGCAGCGGTTTGATGGTTTTTGGATGCAGGATTTTGGCCCCAAAAAACGATAATTCGATGGCTTCGCGATACGATAAACGTGGAATTCTGATCGTGTCTTGAAAGTAAACCGGGTCGGCATTGAGCAGTCCGGCCACGTCTTTCCAGACAATTACCTCGCTGGCGTTGGTGCAAAACGCAAACACCGAAGCGGTAAAGTCGGAGCCCTCGCGGCCAAGGGTGGTTGGTTTACCATCGCGGGTGTTTCCAATAAATCCCTGGGTGATGATAAGATTTTGAGGGTTTCCCGGGGAATCAAGAATCCCGGCAACAGTTTTTGATATTTTTTCGTCTGTGATTTTCCAATCCACGGCTGCATCGCGGAAGCGATCGTTGGTAATTACAACATCCCCGGCATTGAGCAGGGAATTTTTCAGGCCGTTTTCGTTAAGATAAGCTGCGATAATATTGGTCGAAAGTATTTCGCCGAAAGACACAATCCTGTCGTAAAACTCATCATAATTTTCGATGGGATGATGCGCTGATTTGCGGATATCCTCAAAAATCTGTGCAACAATTTCGAAAATCGGATGGCCCTTTTGAGGAAATAATCCTTCCAGAATCTGACCGTGAAAATTTTCGACGGTCATTATTTCAGCTTCAAGTGCAGGCTTTGAAAAAAACGCAGCGTCAACAACCTTTTCGAGCGCATTGGTGATTTTACCCATGGCCGAAATTACAACGATCAAATTTTCGTCCCTGTAAAGGCGAAGTATCGAAGTGACATTTTTTATGGCCCCGGCGCTGTTGACCGAGGCACCGCCAAATTTAAAAACCTTCATTTTAATGTTTTTGAGCCTCGCAAAAATACTGTAATTGATTCATGGGTGAACAACGAAAGCGAAATTTGCACTTGTTTTGAAAACACAAGGTTAAAATAACTGGTTTGTTGAAGCGTTTGCAACATACATTTTTAAAAATTTGAAAACCATCAGCAAGCTGCATCACAATTAACAGGAAATTCAAACCGACAAGTTTTCAGCATTTTGTGTGCTTTGAGGTTTGTATTTTGTATTTTGTGATTTACTTTAAACTGTTTGTCTGTTTAAGTTAATGTCTTCATAATAGCATGAATATGAGATTTTCCTTCAGCCTGGGCTTTGTTTTCGTTTTGTTTTTTTTGCCGGCTTTTATCTGTGCGCAACAGACCGTAATTTATGATAATCCGGATGCTTCTTTTAAAACCGGTCTCGACCTGATCGAAAAAAAACAATTTGGCGCTGCAAGCCAGGTTTTCGAAAAAATGATCACCCAACTGCCTTCCGGCGAAACCGTAATGCTGCCCGAAGCCCAATATTATGCCGCACTATGCGATTATAAACTCGGCCATCCACAAGCTAAAGAAAAATTCGGGACTTTTATCAGCGATTTCCCCAATCACACCAAAACCAATATGGCCACCCTTAATCTTGGCATGCTGGAGTACGACAACCGGAAATACAAGGATGCCATTGTTACCTTCGAAAAAGTTGATAATTACCGCCTCAGCCCTGAACAGCGTCAGGAATATCTCTATAAACTGGGCTTCAGTTACCTGAAGACCGATAATTTTTCAAAAGCCAGGGAAGCCTTTTTCCCGATTTTGAATACCCCCGGCCAATATCAGAATCCTTCGATTTTCAACTATGCGCACCTGGCTTACATGGATAAAAATTACGATCAGGCTTTGCTCTATTTTAAGATGGTCGAAAACGATCCGGCATACAGCGAAATGGTGCCTTTTTATCTCATCCAGATTAATTACATCAACAAAAATTATGATGAGATTATTCAGATTGGTCCTGACTTGCTTAAAAATGACAAGATCAAGGATAAGAAAAAACTTGCCGAAGCAAACCGGATTGTTGGCAAGGCATTTTATGAAAAAGCCGCTTACGCTGAAGCGCTCCCTTATTTTGAAAAATATGCAAAAACTTCGGGTAAGACGCCTGCCCGCAGCGAATATTATGAGTTTGGCTATGCCAACTACAAAGCCGGGAATTTTGAAAAAGCCATCGATTTTTTCCAGAAAGCCATCAAGGATAAAGACCAGCTTTCGCAAAGTGCGCAGTATTATCTGAGCGACTGCTATTTGAAGACCGGTCAGAAACAGTTTGCTCAAAAAGCATTTTTTGCGGCTTACGAACTTACTTTTGACATGAAAATACGGGAAGATGCGCTTTTTAACTATGCAAAACTTTCATACGAGCTTTCCTACGACCCCTATGACCAGGCCATTGGAGCCTTAAAAAACTACATCAACGATTACCCCCAATCTCCCCGGATCGACGAAGCCTACAGTTATCTCTCAAAACTTTTCCTTTCAACTAAAAATTACCAGTCGGCCATCGATGCCATCGAAGGCATCAAAGGAAAAAGCAACGATTTACGCGCTGCTTATCAAAAGATAACCTGGTTGCGGGGCATTCAGCTATTTAACGGGAATAAGTTTGATGAGGCTTTGAAGAATTTCAAAAAATCGCTTTCGGTGAATGCTGATCAGAAAATTACGGCACTGGCAAAATTCTGGATCGGCGAAACCCTTTACAAAATGAAGGATAATTTTAAGGCCATCGATTATTACGAAGAATTTATGACCACACCGGGAGCATCGAAGTCCGACATTTTCCCGATGGTTTATTACAACCTTGGTTATGCCCATTTTAATCTGGAACATTATGATGAAGCTATTGTCGCTTTCAGGCAATTCATCAATAAATCAGGCGATATTGGAATAAATTACGTCGCCGACGCACAACTTCGTACCGGTGATTGTTTTTTTGTAACCCAGGATTATGCAGAGGCCATCCAGAATTATGACCGGGCAATCAGCCGGAATGCTGCCGGCAGCGATTATGCCACTTATCAGAAGGCGCTTTCGCAAGGTGCGCTTGGGCAAAGAGATAAAAAGATCGGAACGCTTAAGCAGATTTCCACACTTTATCCGCGTTCATCTTACCTCGACGATGCCAGCTTCGAAATTGCACAAACCTATTTGTTGATGGGCGATAATTCAAATGCCCTTGATTGGTTCAATCAAACCATCACAAATTACCCTAACAGCAGCTATTTGCTCAGGTCGCAGCAAAAAACCGGGCTGATTTATTACAATCAAAATCAATACGACCTGGCCCTGGATGCCCTCAAAAAGGTCGTAACCAAATACCCCGGAACTACCGAATCCAAGGAAGCCCTGGCCACGATCAAAAATATTTACATGGATAAAAACGCTGTTGACGAATATTTTGCATTCGTGAAAAACGTCCCCAATGCCGGTGTTTCGGTTACTGAGCAGGATTCGGTAACTTACATCGCAGCCGAAAATCTTTACATGAACAACAATTGCGAAGAGGCTACTGCCGGTTTTAGCAACTACATCAGTAATTTTCCTGCCGGCGCGTTTTCGCTACAGGCCAATTTTTACAAGGCCGAATGTGATTTTAATTCAGGAAAACCAGATGCAGCGCTCCCTGGCTATGAGTTTGTAATAGCCGGTTCAAAATCGCAGTTTACCGAAAAGGCTTTGCTGCGGGCTTCAGCGATCAATTTCGAAAAAGGAAAATTTTCTGAGGCCCTCGGCCAGTACAAAGCGCTTCAGCTTAATGCCGAATATGCTGCAAACATCACCAAAGCCATCGAAGGTCAGATGGAATGTAGTTTCAGGCTTGGAGATGCTGCCGGGGCCATCGATGCTGCCTATCTTTTGCTGGACAGGGAAAATCTGGATAACGAACAAGTTTTCAATGCCCGTTTTATCATCGCAAAATCAGCCATGGTTCTCGGAAAACCTGATCTGGCAACCAAAGAATTTGAGAAAACTGCCGCGCTATCCGGTGATGAAAAAGGCGCCGAATCTCAATACATGCTTGCCGAAATCCAATATCAACAGAAAAATTACCCCAAAGCCGAAACCCTGGTTTTTGAACTGGCCAACCATTTTGCGGGAGAGGAATTCTGGAAGGCCAAAGGTTTTATTCTGCTGGCCGATATTTACAACGCCAGCGGCAATGTTTTCCAGGCCCGGCAAACCCTGCAAAGCATTATTGATAATTACGATGGTGCCGATCTGAAGGAAATCGCTACCCAAAAACTCGCTGCTCTGGAAAAGAATTGAAACACGAAAAAAAATTTCAAATCACAAAAA
>CAYOWJ010000063.1:3472-5193 GCA_964407625.1 uncultured Lentimicrobiaceae bacterium | reverse complement strand
AAATAGAAAAGCATGAAAAAAGGTTTTGAAAACAGTTCGGTAATTTTCCTGGTTTTTCTTGGATTGATTTCGCTGTTTCCCCCGCTGATAAAGGCGCAGGGACGCAACCAGGAAGTCACCATAGTGGCGCCCTACCAGCCCACCATTTCGGATGCCAGTAAAATCGACTTCAAGCCGGTTTTGAAAGATACTTTGCAGCAAATACCTCCGCTCGATTATACTGTTTTGCAGGTTGCCCCGCTGCCTCAGACGTTCACACCGGAGCCAATCAGCGCGGTTTACACCGAAATCGAAACTGCCGACACCTTGCGTCGGAATTATCTCAGGGCCGGGTTTGGGAATTATGCCACACCTTACGCCGAACTTTTTACCAATACCCTAAAATCGGATGAATTTTCACTCGGGTTTCATGCAAAACATCTCTCTTCTTCTGGTCAGATCGACGATTATGCCACCAGTAAATTCAGCCAGAACAGAATTTCGCTTTTCGGAAAACGGTATTTGCGGGATAAAACATTCTCTGGAAATCTTTTTTATAAAAGAGATGTGGTTCATTATTACGGCTTCAAGCCCGACGATTACGTGGGCCTAGATTTTACAGATGAAGACCTGAAACAACGGTTTTCGCTCATTGGTGCCGAAGCCGGCATAGTAAGTAATTTTAAAAGTAACGGAAATCTGAACTATTCGGTAAAAGCAGATTTTTACAACCTTACCGACTTGTTCGAAATCCACGAAACCAAGGTCGGGATGGGAGGTAATGTAAATTCGAAAAATGAATTTATGGATTTTGTGGATGAACAGGAACTTGGCGCCGATGGCCAACTCGATTATTACCGCAATGCCGACAGCATCAACAGCCAGGGAACAACCGTTTTCAGCGTTCAGCCTTACATCCGTCTCAATTTTGATGAATTGAATATTTACGTTGGTTTGAGAGGAACTTTGGCTGCCGATTCGACTTCGGAATTTCATGTTTATCCTGCAATAAATCTTACTTACCAGGTTATTCCTGATTATCTGCAGTTTTACGCAGGAATCAGCGGAGGGCTTCAGCGAAATTCATTTCGTTCGGTGAGTGACGAAAATCCCTGGATAAATCCGGTTTTCCCGTTGGGTTTTACCAATACAAAATACCAGTTTAAAGGTGGTTTTACCGGAAAAATTGATATGGTGCTCGATTACAACTTTAGTGTAGCTTACGCTGATGTGGAAGATATGCTGTTTTTTGCCAACATTTTTTCAGATCCATTGAGTTCGGCAATTCCCGAAAATTTAGGCAATAAATTTACCGGCATTTACGATGATGTGCAGCATACAACGGTCAAGGCCGAATTTACCTGGCAGCAAAGTTATAATCTCACCGTTTCACTGGCCGCCGAATACAACGATTATAAAATGGCCAATGAGCTAAAGCCCTGGCACAAGCCTGCTTTTAATACGAAGCTGGGAGCGAAATACCAGCTAAATCCCAGGATTTCGCTTTCCGCTGAAGTTTATTATCGCGCCAAAGTTTACGCGAAACTTTTTGAGAGCGATCCGCAAATGTTTAGTGAAGTGAATTCCTTTGCCGATATTAGCCTTGGCGGCGAATACCAGTTTAACGACAGGATTTCGGCATTCCTGAAACTCAACAATCTTACCGGCACCCAGTATTACCGGTGGTACAATTATCCGATGCAAAGGTTTAATGCGATGGCCGGATTAACTTTTTCGTTTTA
>CAYOWJ010000063.1:0-3372 GCA_964407625.1 uncultured Lentimicrobiaceae bacterium | reverse complement strand
TTGAATATGACCGTAGAAGAAAAAAATCTTAACTCAAAAGATTCTTACAACGCAAGTAACATCCAGGTGCTCGAAGGCCTTGAAGCAGTGCGGAAACGCCCTTCGATGTACATTGGCGATACCGGAACACGTGGATTGCATCACCTGGTTTACGAAGTTGTGGATAACTCCATTGACGAAGCCTTGGCCGGCTATTGTGACACGATAAAAGTTATCATTCATCCTGATAACTCAGTAACCGTTTCTGATAACGGTCGGGGAATTCCCACAGGATTGCACGAAAAGGAAAACCGCTCGGCACTTGAGGTTGTTATGACCGTTTTGCATGCCGGTGGCAAGTTCGACAAGGGTTCCTACAAAGTCTCCGGAGGTTTGCACGGCGTGGGTGTTTCCTGCGTAAACGCGCTTTCGTCGACCCTGAGAGCGACCATTTATCGCGAGGGAAAAGTCTTTTATCAGGAATACCATTTTGGAAAACCTGAAAGCCCTGTTGCTGAAGTTGGAAATTCGGGCGAAACGGGTACTACCGTTACGTTTATCCCCGATGACACCATTTTTACAACCCTGGTTTACGATTTCGAAACCATTGCATCGCGTCTCCGCGAACTGGCATTTTTGAATAAGGGCATCCGGCTCGCACTGGTTGATGAGCGCGCAAACGACGACAAAGGACAGTTTTTAAATGAAGCTTTTTTCTCAGAAAACGGACTGAAGGATTTCATTGATTATCTCGACGCTACGCGCGAAAAATTAATGCCGGAAGCCATCACCATCGAAGGTGAGAAAAATGAGATTCCCATCGAAATTTCGATGCAGTACAACACCTCGTTTTCCGAAAATCTTCACTCGTACGTCAATAATATCAATACCCACGAAGGTGGAACCCACCTCGCCGGATTCAGGCGTGGATTGACACGGACGTTAAAATCCTACGCCGAAAAATCAGGGATGCTGTCGAAACTGAAATTCGACATCAATGGCGACGACTTCCGCGAAGGTCTCACAGCCATTATTTCGGTAAAAGTTCAGGAGCCTCAGTTTGAAGGACAAACAAAAACCAAGCTTGGGAATAACGAAGCCATGGGCGCTGTTGACCAGATGGTGAGCGAATCGCTGTCGCATTATCTCGAAGAGCATCCCAAAGAAGCCAGAACCATCGTAAACAAAGTGATTTTGGCTGCCACAGCCCGCCACGCTGCCCGCAAAGCCCGCGAGTTGGTTCAACGTAAAAATGTGCTTACCGGTTCAGGGCTGCCCGGAAAATTAGCCGACTGCTCCGAAAGAGATCCTGCTTTGTGCGAGATTTATCTCGTCGAAGGTGACTCGGCGGGTGGAACGGCCAAACAAGGCCGCGACCGCAAATTCCAGGCTATTTTGCCATTAAGAGGTAAAATCCTGAATGTCGAAAAAGCCATGCTGCACAAAATCTTCGAAAGCGAAGAAATCAAGAATATGTTTACCGCGTTGGGTATTTCCATCGGAACCGATGAAGATACCAAAGCCTTAAATCTTGATAAACTCCGCTACCATAAAGTGATTATCATGACCGATGCCGACATCGACGGCAGCCACATCGCAACGCTTATTCTTACTTTCTTTTTCAGGTACATGAAGGAGTTGGTCGAGATGGGCTATGTTTATATTGCCACACCGCCGCTTTATCTGATGAAGAAAGGGAAAGAAGAAAGATATTGCTGGACCGAGGAAGAAAGAGAAAATTTAGCCAAAGAATGGAACGTCAACGGCGAGACCAAGATGCACATTCAGCGCTACAAAGGTTTGGGAGAGATGAACGCCGAGCAACTCTGGTCGACGACCATGGACCCGTCAACGCGGATACTTCGCCAGGTGATGATCGAAAACGGCACCGAAGCCGACCGTATTTTCTCGATGCTGATGGGCGATGAAGTTCCTCCAAGACGGGAATTTATCGAGAAAAACGCCAAATATGCCAAGATTGACGCGTAAAACCGTCCTCACTTCAATACTTAAAAACCTCCCGGGATGTCATTTTCGGGAGGTTTTTTTTGTATTCCAGTTAACGCTGAAAATGTTCTAATAATGAAACAACGGTGGTTTTCATTTTTTTTGGATCAAAAACCTCCCTTGATAATTTGCAGCAAATGATTGAATCCTCAAAAAGTAAAGCCCTTCATCACACCCCGAAACATCCAGGCTAAATGAACTTCGTGGTTCAAAAATCCGGCAATACAAAACTCTGCCTGACAAGTCAAAAATCTCCACCAAAAAATCATCATTAAAACAAATTTTTGATTCAACATAAAGAACATCTCTGGCTGGATTTGGGAAAATTGAGATATCGCCACTCAGCATTTCCGGATCATCAATTCCCAAGCCGGCGCAAAAATCAATTCTCGGATTTAAATAGTTATCGCAGCGATATAAATAATTTGATGGTGGGATAACCGGCGATGGATTGTCAGAGACCAGAAGTGGTTTTAATGGGCCCATATTTATTTGCTCTGGGCTTCCATTGCCCAAAGCCACGGTTTTTGCATCCGGATTTCCACGGAAGGAATAGTCGGCCAGAGCATCGGCTAATCTGAACACTGCATAACTGTCCAAAGCATTGTACAACGAAAAAGTCTCTGGTAAACCATGATCGGCGTTGTAAAAATAGCCCTGGTAATTATCCGAAAAAACTTCCACAAAATCCTTTTCATTATCAGCAATCGAAATATGGTTGAAAATATCAATGGCTAAGCGGTGGTCGTTCACAATATCGCCTTCATAAACCTGCATGAGTAATTTTGTTTGCGGTGCAAAATTCTGAAGTTCTTCTTCCGAAATATCGTAAAAATACCAGGGTGCCAGTGGCATCATAAAGCAGCCATTGCTTCCCCAACCGGAGTTTATTGCTCGCTTTGTCATTGCAGGCACCGCACCTGCGCCAAACGAGTGTCCGATAAACCCAACTCTTGTCGAATCGATCAAATCAGGAAATTCATGAACAGCTTGTCTGAAGCCTTCCCAAAGCACGTCGTACCTTTCGAGAATAGTGACAGGCGTAAGCAATGGAGCAGCCATCCCGGGATAAGGAGAGAAAACGGCAACATAGCCGCGCGAAGCAAAATGTTGCAGCAAATTGTGATACAGAAACGCGTAACTGGCGTTAAAGCCATGGGCAAAAAAGATGACCGGCGCAGGCAATTCGGCACCAACCGGGGAATAGACGCTGACATTAATTCCGGTCCACAGCGGACTTGGTGTAACATTTAATGCCACCTGGTACGGCCCTTCATCCCCAAATCCCTCGCTGATTGCAGCAACCGGCCCCTGGAACTGGGGAAATAATTCAACAACACAAAAAACAAAAAACAATAATCCTGTTAATCTTTGAAGCATAAAATG
>CAYOWJ010000062.1:11368-15370 GCA_964407625.1 uncultured Lentimicrobiaceae bacterium | reverse complement strand
CGGTGCGCTGCACCTTTTGGATTCTCCGGTTCCGTTGTTTCTACAAATATTGCCGGTGCGCTGCACCTGGCTTCCTTTGCTAATCCAACATTACCCCAAACAAAAAGGTTTTACCTTTTAAAAGATGAAACCTTTAGTTAACCCACCGCTTTCAACAAAAGCCTGTCATCATTATTTCTCAAATAGCTGCCTGATTAATTCTTCTTTAGATAAATTGAAATGTTGTGCAACTTCGAGAACAATGGTTGAGATGGTTCCAATTCTTAGCGGTTTATGATTGGGAATTGTGATGTGATGTAATCCTTTCATTACGGTGGTAATACGAATATGACTTCCAGTCTGGCGACTAATTGTATATCCAAAGGGTTTCAGTTTTTTTATTAATCCAGTACCCGAAATATCTGTGGGTATCCTCATGAGGCAAGGGTTAGAATTTCTTCTTTAATGAAATGAAGCCTGGCCAATTTTGGAAGTTTATCCTCTTCAAAGTGGCAAAGAATGGCATCCCTAACCATTTCTTTAAGTTCACCAATTGTATCGGCTTCGGTAAAAATTGCTGAACCAACAGCTTTTGCGGTGTAGCCACCTTCGGGAGCTTCTTCAACTATAAATAATATCTCATTCATGTTTTTCTAATTCTGGAATCCAAAGATACAGGTTTTTGTGAATTGTAATAATATTTTTGATGAATAGTCAATGGTTTCACCTCTCCGAAAAGGTGAAACTTTTAAAACGCCCGAACCAGCGGCAGCGCCGCGATCCCGATAGCTATCGGGATTTGTAGGAATTTTGACAATCCCAGGATTTTTAAGGTGCATAGCACCGAAATAATTATTTTTTGAAGTGTTCCGGTGCGCTGCACCTTTTGGATTCTCCGGTTCCGTTGTTTCTACAAATATTGCCGGTGCGCTGCACCTGGCACCCTATGTTAATTTCACTTTAGAACAAACAAAAAGGTTTCACCTTTTGCAAACGTGAAACCTTTGAACCTCTTTTTAAACTCCTTTCCACTCAACCCAACGTAAGAAACTCCTTCAAATCCGATTTGAGAATGTATTCGATTTCGGAGAAATTTTCCTGCCTGGTCTCGGCAAAGACAAACCCAAAAATGTGGTAATTTTTGTGGTCGGCTTTGGAAAGGAAAAGCGGTTTTTCGAAACACGCGCTTAATTTTTCGTAATCAAAACTGCTGATGTTTTCCACCTTTTCACCGGTCGAATTATTGAGCACGATAATGCTGAAAATCTTCCCTTCTTTATCTTCCAAAATCCTTTCCCAATCTGGTTTTTGCTGGGTTAAAAGATAATTGTAGGAGTTAAAACCGTAGGCGTGAAACGTGAAGTCGGCGGTGGTACACCAGCCGCCAAAGCGCAAAGGATTGATTTCGATGGGCATGATTTTCCCCGAATCGTCCACCCGGACTTCAACGTGCATCGGGAAATTCTTTAACCCAACAAGGTTACCGACCTGCTTAAGGAAGTTTCCGAATCTTTCGAGGTTTTCACGGATTATTCCAGCCGACGAAAGATAAACCCTGTCGCTGGTATCGGAGTCTGATGAAAAAATATGCTTCAGAATATTCAGGATTACTGGTTTTCCTTCGTTATCAAAATAAGCATCAAAAGCATACTCGGTGCCCCGGATAAATTCTTCAGCGATAAAGGTGGCCGTGTTCAATACTTCGACAGGATAAATCGCTTTGACGGTTTCAACCTCTTCATAAATCGACTTAACAATACTTTTCCAGGAGTTTTCATCGGTAACGGTGTAAACGCCAAAGCTGAAAAATCCCACCGATGGCTTGATTACAAAAGGTTTTGGGAAATCTTTAACCGAAACGGTTTTCAAATCTTCAAGAGCAATTGCTTTGTAAAAAAAGTTAGGATAAAGCTCATCAATCAGCTGTCTGAATTTAACTTTATCTTTAAAAAGATTTACCTTTTCGGGAAGATCGGTAAATCCTAAATTGTTCGCAATCCAGTTAATCGCATTTTCGGAGTTGGTGTAAACGAGGGTTTCCGGATTGTTTTTCAGCTTCTCGATGGCAGCGTCTTCTTCTAAAAATAAAACACCTTCGTTGCCGATAAAATCAAGCGCGGTTTGTGTTTTCAAAACAGGTAGGTTATATTTCCTGATGGTTTCTTTAAGAAATCCGGAAACGTAAGGCTTGTCCAAAATGATCATGAGGTGGTGTTTTACGATGATTGGATTTTTTATCCCGATGTATGGAAAAATATTGATGGAGATCGAAATCCCTGAATTTCACTAAAAACCGCTGAGTTTCATGGTAACCGTGGGAATTAGTAAAAGCCAGGCAACAAAAGCCAGGAATATCATAAACGGAATGATAAATTTCACCCATTTTCCGTATGGAACTTTTGCAATTCCTAAAACTCCTATCAAAACTCCTGATGTAGGTGCGATCATATCGGTGATGCCTGATCCAAATTGAAAAGCCATGATGGTTGCCTGGCGGGTAAGGCCAATGATATCAGAAAATTCTGCCATAATTGGAATCGTCAATGCCGCCTTTGCTGATCCTGAAGTGATAACCAGGTTGAGCAGCGACTGAAACCCATACATGATTGTAATAGCTGTGATTTGTCCGGCACCCTGAAGTAAATTCGACATCGAATGAAGCACGGTATCAATAATCTGTCCATCGTTAAGAATGGCGATAATACCTCCTGCAAATCCCACAACTAGCGATGCTGAAACGATATCTTTAACGCCTTCCTGGAACAGTTTGGTGAGTTCAGAATTTGTTTTTCCCGCTGCGAAACCCGTGAATAAGCCCATCGCCAGGAAAAGTGCCGCTATTTCCATAATGTACCAATCGTAGCCCAACACACCCAAAACGAGGTAGAAAATTGTAAAAGCGAGGATATTCAGAATAAAAAAATGCAACGATTTCCGCAGGGTGATGATACTTGTTATCGCAAAAAGCCCGGTTAAAATGGGTACAAAAGGAGCAGTAACCGTGTTTAATCCAACCCGGAGATGGGTCGAAGGAAAATAGAAAGAGTAAACCAACATGATGATAAAAAGCGCTCCTGCTGTAATCCAGGCTGATTTTGGGGTATAATAAGTTACTTCCAGAACATCGGCATTGTTCCGTTGCCGCCAGTACTCATCTTCATGGTGCATGATTGATTTTTGCGGATTTTTCTTCACTCTCCGGGCATACCAAAGTATAAAGGCGATGGCTAAAAAAGTAAAAATCAACCAACAAACCACCCGGTACTCGATACCTGTAAACAGCGGAACACTGGCCAATCCCTGAGCTATTCCAATTGTGAATGGATTTAGAATTGCCCCGGCAAATCCTACGTGAGCTGCAAAGTAGCACAACCCGATACCAACCAGCGAATCATATCCCATCCTCACCGAAAGCTGGACAAATATTATGGTGAAGGCGATGGTTTCTTCGGCCATCCCGAAAATTGCACCAAACGCGCTGAAAATCGTCATGATAAAAACGATGATGATATTGTCGACACCCAACTTCCTGACGAATTTCCATTTTTCGAATCGCTTGGTGAATATCAGAAACGACAGGATTCCCACATCAATCGATTTTGTTTCATTAATAATCCAGAACGCTCCACCAATCATCAAAATGAACACGACGATGTGCGACATGTTAACAAATCCTTTGTAAAAAGCTGCAAATATTTGCCATGTTTGGGGATTGCTATCAACGGTCTTAAAGGTGTTGTTAACGATTACTGTCCGTTCAACACCATTAACAACAATCTTTTGCCGGTCATATCTTCCGCCGGGCACAATCCAGGTTAACATTGCAGCAATAATAATGATGCTGAATACGATGACGTAGGTGGGTGGGATTTTGGTTTTTGTAAGCATCTCTTGATTTATGATTTTTGATTTATGATTTACGATTGGCTGCCGACTGCCAATTGATTTGTGATTTATGATTTATGATTGACTGCCGACTGCTGACTGGCAACTGCCGACTGGTGACTTGTAATTTGAGATTTG
>CAYOWJ010000062.1:7276-11268 GCA_964407625.1 uncultured Lentimicrobiaceae bacterium | reverse complement strand
TAATATCCATAAATCCGGCCTTCCCATCTTTCGACGACTACGCGCCAGGGTTGTACTTCGTTGACTGAGGGAGTGCTGAATGGAAAATCTTTGCCGGTGTATTTACGCATTATGACGTTGAGGGCTTTCTTCTTTTCGTCAAAATCATCAATAAATTCAACCTTTCCAAAAGCCAGAACACTCTTGTATTTCATGCTGTAACTGCAGGCCACATCCTCGTGCTGCCATCTCAGTGCATGATCGTTGCTAAACGAAACGCACACCTTCGGATTTATCCTGAGAATATCAATTTTATGACCTGTTTTGGCTGAATGAAGGTAAATGTTGTTGTCGAAAAGCCCGAAATTAAAAGGCAAAACGTAAGGCTGATTGTTTTCGTCGGCCATGCCAACATAACAAACTTCACTTTTGTTAGCGATTTCGATCAGTTCGGCCAAACCTGTCACAATCTGGTGTTTCATATTTTTAAGATTATGGATTTGAATTGATTAACGATAATTTGATCGGTTTTTATTATTTTCAATATTAATCAAATAATTTAAAAACGAAATAATGAGGCTAAAACCCACGGCCCACCAAAAGCCTTCGATGATAAATCCGGGAACAATTTTGGTGGCCAATAATGCCATCAATGCATTGATCACCAAAAGGAAAAGCCCAAGCGTGAGTATCGTAATCGGGATTGTTAATACGACTAAAATTGGTTTGAGAAAACTATTGAGGATGGCAAGTACAAATGCAACGAGTATCGAGGTCATAATATCACGGACATGAACACCTTTTAAAAGGTAGTCGGCGATAAGAACCGAAAACGTGGAGAGCATAATTTTAATGATAAAGTTCATTTCAGGTTTGTTTATTTATGTAAAAAATTCAATTAATTAACCGGGCCGCCATAAAAAACTGCGGCTCTGCAAAATTGATAAAAACTAAAACGCATACACATTTATCGAAAATAAAAATTCTGATTTAAATTCATTTTCTTCGGGCAGGTAAATCAGTCTGTAACCCAGCTCGATGGGGGCCAAAAACCTCAAAACGTGCATATCCACAAATAATTCCATCCCAGCCGACTGGTAATTTACGAAACTCCCCCGGTGATCGCCCCGGGCATAATCATAAAATAAATTGGCTTTAAAACGCTTGAGATAAGCCAGCGAAGTCAGGCTGAAATCGGGGTAAAATATCGGAAGTTTGTAATTTGCCGAAAAACTGCTCAGCTCGTCCATCACCGGTAAAATGTACCCTCTCGGGGAGTTTACCATCGTGCTGTAGTAGTAAATCTGGTTGTTGACCCTTTTTTGATAGCCGCCATACATATTAAAACTGTGATGTTTCCAGATTCCGGGAAAATACAACCTTGTTTCTGCTGAAAACAGGGTACCCAGGGTATCGTTTTTTATAAAAGGAGCGGTGTAAAGATTCAGATCGATCATCTGCCCCCAGCGCGGGTTCATGTCCTGTTCAACTCGCTTTAAAAGGTTGTACGCATAAAGCCGGTAGCTGATGGTTTTATAGTTGTTTCGTTTGAAACTCACAGAGGCATCTTCGTCCATGTCGAGTTGCAGATAAGTAAACGCCACGGAGGGCTGCACAAATCTTCCGAATTTGCCCGAAGTGTAGTTCAGCGGGAGGCGAACAGTGGTGGTAAAATTGGTTTCCATCCACGAATAATCAATGCGGTTGTCGGCGGTGTCGTAGGTGTACGAATTTCTTTTTCCATAATCCGCCCGAAAGTCAAAAACCGGGTACAACCCCTGATAGCTGAGGTTTATGTAGTATTTTCCGGTTTTCTCGTTGACATCGTAAGCATAACCCAGCGAAGTAAAAGTGGTGCTCAAAATGTTCTGCGACATCAGCGACATACCCGGTTTTATATCAAAATTGCTGGCATCAATCGAGATGGGCGCCCAGCTATGAAATTTAAACAAATGCGTTAGTTTCGAATATTTTTTTATTTCATAATCCTTTTCCGGGATACTGTCGGGGTTTAAAATGGCGCCTTCCTGCGCGGCTATTGCTTTGTAGAGTTTTACACTGTTATCGTTTACCTGATTTAGCGGAGTGAATGCCAAACTATCAAAGGCGATTGCAGATATTTTAAATCCGTTAGAAGTGTAATTTGAGAAAAACAAGGAATCGCCGGAAACCGAAAACTGTGGATCGGTAGCGCCAAATTTCACGGATGCAACCTGCGAAATTTTATTTGTTTTCAGGTTGAGGGCGTAAATATTATCGATGCCCGAATAAGCGCCGGTAAAAACAATGTAATTGCCATTGATGACTGGTTTTGAGATATCCGTAAACGAAAATTCTGAAACAGTCCTCGTTACACCGGTTTCGATTTCGGTCAAAGCAAGGCATTTGCCGGGCTCACCCATCAAAACGGTAACAATCGTTTGCCCGTCGGCTGACCATGAAGGATTGGTGAAAAAGTAATTTTCGGGTGTTGTAAAACGATGTATTTCCAGCCCCGAGTCAACATCGATAATTGCTAAAAAATACAGGTTGTTTTCGGTGGCACCTGAGACAGCAATTTTGGTGGCATCGGGCGATAGGGCAGGGGCAAAGTACCTGCTTTTGGTGGTGATTTTTTTGATTTTCCGGGTATCGAGATCCAAAATTTTAATAATCGAAAAATCCCGGTTTCCCCATCGTGGATCTGGCTGAGGCTCAGTCCAGCCGATCAGATTTTGACTGTAAGTAAGCGCACTCATTCCGGCGCCGTTGTTCATTGATGATGCATTTTTTGCGTAGGTAAGCACACCTCGGGCATAATACCCCGGTGTGCAGATTATTTTTTCGGTGCCATTGGGAAAAATCTCTACAATTCTTGTCAGGTCGTCGAGGACTTTTTTCTCGGCAACGATGGTGCCGCGGCTGGTTGGGAAGGGTCGTAAATAATTGGTGTATTTTTCCTCCTCAGCACAGGGAGGATATTTTAGCTGAGAATACGTAATTTCATCGGCCTGTTTTTTCCAGGATTCACCAAGTTCCTGCAACGAGGCTTCGTAAAGCCCGGTTTTTGTTTTTCCTGTAAAATCTTTGATGCCTTCAGAAAACGGGACAATCATGTAAGGATTTTTCCCGACTTTGTTCATCGTCTTATCCCAGATTTCGAAGCCATATTTATTTCTGGCCTGCGCAACCAGGTTATAACCCAAAACATAATGGTCGGGAGTGAACTTTTTAAAAGAACCAAAAACCGCCTGATCGTATGTGTAAATTTCTTTTTCGATGATTTGTGCTCTCAACGACATCGAAAATGCTGGTGTACGGCCACGGCCGGTGCTGCTTTGCCCTGTTTCGGCTGAAACCGCGTCACCCTCGATAAACCAGAATGGCACATAAAGTCCGAGAACAGCGGCAGTAATTTGTTCGCCAAAAAGGTAGGTCAGGATTTTCGTCATTCCCTGGTTCATTTTACTCAGTTGAATAACGTGCCGGTATTCGTGAATGGCCAATTGCTGGAACCATTCCTGCCCGTAGGTATCCTGGGGCGGGATGGTGAAAAAATCCATCCTGGCAGGCGCCCAGACAGTTTGAGCATTCGACACTGCCGACAAATTATGAAGGATTACCGGAATTTTTTTTGGAATGGTGATCATCGTTTTATTCGACATTGTACGGGCATATTCCAGCACATTGGCCACATAATTGGCAGTTTGCTGGTAGCCTTCCGGGAAAATAATCTGAAAATGGCTGGTTTGGATTTGTTGCCATTGAACGGATGCGGGGTCCTGACCAGAACTGTAATATTGCGCTTTTGCAGTCATCTGCGAAAGCACAATAAAAATGACCATTAACCAGGTGCCCGTTTTCATGATTTTCATAAATACGCTGGTTTATGAAGGAAGTATCGTCATGAAATAGTTCCACAACGGATCATCCGGTGGTGGGGCAATAATAGTCACGGGCTCGTTGCGCACGGGATGGGTGAAGACGATTTTACGGGCATGAAGATGAATTCCTGCGTTTGGGTTGGAGCGCGG
>CAYOWJ010000062.1:0-7176 GCA_964407625.1 uncultured Lentimicrobiaceae bacterium | reverse complement strand
TGAAGACGATTTTACGGGCATGAAGATGAATTCCTGCGTTTGGGTTGGAGCGCGGAAATCCGTATTTTAAATCGCCTTTGATGTGGCAGTTTAAAGTTGCAAGTTGCACCCTGATCTGGTGGTGACGGCCGGTAAAAAGCTCGACTTCCAGCAGGTAATATTTATCGCTTCTGGCAATTACTTTGTATTTCAATTCTGCCCTTACAGCTCCATCCATGCCTTCTTTCGAAATGTAGGCTTTGTTCTTGTTTTCATCTTTTTTAAGAAAGTGAACAAGTGTACCTTCGGGTTCTTTGGGTTCATTATCAACCACAGCCCAATAAATTTTTTCGACTTCGCGATGCCTGAATATTTTGTTAAGCCGTGAGAGGGACTTGCTGGTGCGGGCAAAAATTATTGCGCCACTTACCGGACGGTCCAAACGATGGACGATTCCAAGGAACACACTGCCAGGTTTGCCGTATTTTTTTTTGATGTAATCTTTGATATCGTCACGCAGGGTGCGGTCTCTGCCAATGTCTTCCTGGACAATGTCGCCAGGGTTTTTGTTGACAATGATGATGTGATTATCCTCGTACAGGATTTGGTTAACCATTTCTAATCTCTGATTTTAAGATGCTAATATTGCTCCCGCTCATTTGGGAAATTCTGGGTTTTTACATCGTGGATGTAAGCTTTTACCGATCCTTGAATTTCTTCGCTCAGGTTGTGATAGCGGCGAAGAAACCGTGGCGAAAACTTCTGGGTGATTCCGAGCATATCGTGAAGAACCAAAACCTGTCCGTCGCAATCGCTGCCTGCCCCGATGCCAATGGTTGGAATTTTAATTTCGCTGGTAACCTGGCCGGCAACTTTAGCAGGAATTTTTTCGAGAACGATCGAAAAACAGCCTGCTTCTTCGAGAATATGGGCATCTTCGATAAGTTTTTGAGCTTCGCTTTCTTCGGTTGCACGCACGATGTAAGTGCCAAATTTATGGATCGACTGAGGCGTAAGTCCCAAATGTCCCATCACCGGGATGCCTGCTGTAAGAATCCGGTCAACAGATTCGAGAATTTCGCGGCCACCTTCCATTTTTATTGCGTTTGCACCCGATTCCTTCATGATGCGTATTGACGAATTCAATGCTTCTTTGGAGTTTCCCTGGTATGTTCCGAAAGGTAAATCAACAACTACCAAAGCCCGCTTTACTGCACGCATTACCGACGAAGCGTGATAAATCATCTGATCGAGGGTGATGGGCAAGGTTGTGGAATAACCTGCCATAACATTGGAGGCTGAGTCGCCCACCAAAATCACGTCAATCCCGGCAATATCAAGCAAAGTAGCCATCGAGAAATCATAACCTGTAAGCATGGCGATCTTCTGGCCTTTTAATTTCATTTCCTGGAGGACGTGGGTAGTAATTTTTTTGTAAGCATTTGCTTCCTTATTTTCCATCAGTTCTGAGTGTTAGTTTTTGTGATTTTTAGCTCCGGCTTTCTGACTTAAACTATTGATAAAACGCTAAAATAATTCGGGTTTTATGCCGTTTGTGTTCATATTTTAAACTGCAAAGCTACAAAGTTTTGTTAGTTTTATGAATTGAAACTGAAAACACTGTTCGTACCTGTAAGTTTACAATGATGAAAAAAACTTTACTTATCTCCTTGTTCATTTCGCTGATTATGGTTTTTCCTTCATGTGAAACCGATTTTGAAATTAACGCAGATTGGGAAGAAATCACAATTATTTATGGTTTGCTCAATCAGGATGATACTACTCATTATTTCAGGATCAACAAAGCTTTTCTGGGGGGCAATGCCCTCGAAATTGCCAAAATCGAAGATTCGTCATCTTATAAAAACGACCTCGAAGTAGTTTTGGAAGGTTGGGAAGGCAGCACGAAAAAACAAACCATTGTTTTCGATACAACCACCATTTCGAATAAAGATACAGGCACCTGGTACAACCCATACATGGTGGTTTACAAAGGCGTAGGCGAGCTTAATGAGAATTATGATTACAGGTTGTATGTAAAAAATACAAAATCCGGTAAAGAGATGACATCGGAGACAAAACTCATTAACGATTTTAGTTTTACCAAACCTAACGCAGGAAGTAAGGCCCATTTTAATCCGGGTTATTTCTCAAAATTCAGTTGGAATAATGCAGTAAATGCAATTCGGTATGAGCCTATGATCAGGTTTAACTATTTCGAGGTGCCTTATGGTACCCAGGATACCATTCCAAAATCCGTCGAGTGGTACCAGTCGACACAATATGCGGTAGATGCTTCAGGATATGGTGAAATTGAGATTTCGATAAGTGGTGATGCTTTTTACACCGTAGTTGCCAGCAAAATCGAGGCGAACTACACGGGAGTCCGTTTGGCCGGCCTGGTCGATTATGTGGTTTCTGCAGCCGGAGTCGAATACAATACTTATCTTAATGTTAACGAGCCTTCAACAAGTCTTGTTCAGGACAGGCCGGAATACACAAATATCCAAAATGGGTTTGGTCTGTTATCGAGCCGCTATCAAAAAACCAGGACGATCGAAATGAACCCGATTACCGAGCAGAACCTGATGAATATGAACCTCAGTTTTGTAAAAAGCCCGTGGGTAAAATAAACCGGGATTTCGATAAATAGCTTGTCAAAATAAAAAAATGCGGATCACGAAAATGAGCCGCATTTTTTGTTGTGTGCCGGTTTTGGTTAATAATTCAGATGTTGATCCCGCAGCAAATCGTTGATTGTTTTCACCGGGTTGAAGGTAATAACAGGTGTTTCGACAAAAATTGTGATCCAATCGGCCATCGCACCATTCCAAAGGCCCGGCAATTCCTGAGCCTTTAAATTTTTACCATCTTTCGATTTAATCGAAATAAATCCTGTTGTTGGGTCAACATATTTGTGAAGATCAAAATGCCGGCCTCTGTAATCTTTAACGCTGCAAACCAGATCAACAGGATTGAAATGGGTCGATTCGTTTAAAATCTTCTTTTGAGCCGGGTTGTTCATATCAATCTGCGACGATTCGACAATTTGCAGCGAAACCTCTCCTTTGCCATTTTCGAGCCAGAAAGGCCCTCCACCTGGTTCGCCTTCATTTTCTACCATGCCGCAAATCCGCATCGGCCGGTTGAGACGGCCAAACAAGTACCGCTTCTTCGCATCGTTGCGGAGGTCGTTAAAGTTTTCCGAAAACTGAATTTCGAGATCATGTTGAGCAAACCTAACAATTTCGGCCAGCTTCTGATCTTCAAGATTTCCCTGGTCGAGCAGTTGCAGATAAAGGTTGGTTTTTTCTTTAAGTTCGATCAACAGGCCGCCAATTACTTTTTTGTAAAGAAAAGTTGGCTCCTTAAGCCGGTCGGGAACGATATTGTCGATATTTTTGATAAAGATGATTTCGCCTTTCAAATCGTTCAGGTTTTCGATTAATGCCCCGTGTCCGCCAGGTCTGAAAACAAGTTTATTATCGTTTTCGCGGAAAGGTTCGTTGTTCATATCAACAGCCACGGTATCGGTGGATGCTTTCTGAACCGAAAAACTGATATGAAATTTTACGCCATACATTTTGCTGTAATTTGGTAAAACTTCATCAATTGCACTTTGAAACCTGTCGAGATGCTCGGGTGACACGGTAAAGTGGATATTTACATCTCCGTTATGGGTTTTCGCATAATGGGCGCCTTCAACCAGATGTTCTTCAACCGAACGCCGGGCAACATCATCATATTGATGAAATCTAAGCAGGCCTTTTGGCAGATTTCCATAATCAAGACCCCTGGGAGTGAGCAGATATTCGATGATTGTTGCAAAATCAGATTTTGCCAATAAATCGTCCAGGTTAAGTCCATCGCGTGAAAGTACCTTTTCAAGGTCGGCGATAAAGGCAAATTTTTTGATATTGCTGATAAAATAAAATACCGAGTTAAAACTTTTGTCTTTTTCGAAATTTAAAAGGTCGGTTTCGGTGCCTTTAAAACTTTGCATAAACTCGAAAAGATGCTTGAACATGCGGCTTGCAGCACCTGAAGCAGGTACAAATTTCAGCACATCATGTTCGGGACCGTACTTTTCGTAAACCGAAGCCAGGCGGTTTATTTCGGTTTCATCGTAATCTTTGATGCCATGCCCTTTGGTGGCAGGTGCAACGAGTTTAACAAACGGAAAACCCTGACGGAAATTCATGATTTGTTGTTCGATAACACCGGGCAGAATGCCTTTTTGGTTAAGCTGTTCAAAATCGTTTTGTGAAAGCATAATGTTGAATTTTTAAGTTTTCAAAGATAAATTTTCTTTTTTCAATAAAATGGGCAGGTTAATTTAAGAGCAAAAATATTTAAAAATGAATGATTTCATTTGACTTCTGCAAATCTCTGATAAAAAAATCAACGAAGATATTTGTCGAACGAAAAAATGTATTAGTTTTGCCGCTCGAAAATAGCCCAGGTGGTGAAATTGGTAGACACACCAGCTTGAGGGGCTGGCGCCTTCACGGGTGTGCAAGTTCGAGTCTTGTCCTGGGCACTATTGAAATGAAAGCTCTGATAATTAAGTTTGTCAGGGCTTTTTTGTTTTAGTTTTAAAAGTTCAGAAAATATAAATGTCTCGAAGCTGAAAGGCCGAATTTTTCTTTGATTTTTTTACAAATGTGGTAACTCCGGCAATAACCAAAATAAATGTGTCTCATCCAAAACTAAAAAAAATGCTAAAAAAGTCTGTTCTGATTTTCATTTCCGGTGTAATAGGCCTGATGATTTGTTCTGGAGCATTAGAAGCACAGGAAGTACAGGTGCCTGTCTGCGACAAAACCCAGGTAATCACCCCTTCGATGGCTGCGGATATTGATTTTTTCTCAGCTTATCCTGGCTTTCAGCAGGCTACAGTGTACCAGACACCGGATAGTTTGTTGTTTATCGAAATCCTTTATCAAAAGGATGGTTCCATCATCAGAGAAAGAAAACAGATGAACAGTGAAGACATTGACCAGATTTGCAATCAGTTGAAGCTAGAGGCTACCGTGGAAAGTGCCAGCGATTTTGACATTGATCGGGATGGCAGGCGAAAGATTATTACTTCCACCATGGCCTATTCGCTGGCTTATTATGCATGGGCGATTCCCCGTTCGTTTGGTGCTGAATCCGGTAAAGCATACACAGCCTCCTACCTTTTGCTGGGTTCTGCCGGATATTTCGTGCCCATGATGGCAACACAAAAAGGCACCTACACCAATGGAATGGCCAAAGGTTATACTTACGGCTGTTTTCTGGGGATTGGCCATGGTATATCCCTGGGAGCACTTTTGACTGGTGATTATGATAATAATTTTAATCTTGGAGTAGGCGTATTGGCAAGTATTGGCGAGGGATTAGGAGGATTGTACTACGCCCGCAAACACCAGTTTAACCGGGCTCACATGCGAACTATCGGGAGTATGGGAACCTGGGGTTTAGGCTATGGATTAGGAATTCCGGCCATGGCAGAGAGCGATGAACCTGCGGCCTATGCGGCTTCCTCGATTGCTGTTTCTGCAATCGGAATTTTTGCAGGAGATCGTCTGGCCCGAAAATTCAATCCTGCCGATGGAGATGTCACTGTCATCAATGCGATGGGTATCATAGGCGGAGCAGTGCCACTCACACTAATCTCAACCATTTTCGATGAAAGTGGTTCACCTGCGTTGTATGTAGGAGGTGCCATTCTTGGGTCATTGTCCGGGCTAACTTTGGGTTATCGAAAGACTTCAAAGATAAATTATTCCAGGTCAGATGGAAACCTGATCATTCTCGGCGAAGTGGCCGGAGGGCTTATCGGCGGAGGTGTAGCTACACTTTTACAAACTGATGGCACCAGCGGAGCATGGTTTATTTGTGCTGGACTTGTTGGTGGTTTCCTTATTTCGGATAGCATGGTGCTTAAAAGAAAGCGCGAAATCAACACCACAGGAATGAATCTTAGTTTTGACTTTAATCCGATAGCTTTTCAGACTATCCTCGACAAAAAATCTTTTGAGATTCAACCGGGAAGACCTATTTTAAATGCTGACCTGGCAAAGCTTACCTTACACTTGTAAGAGATTTTTAAAAAGGAATAGTTATCCCAAGCCAGGGAATTGCAAAAAACGCATCCATACCTTCCTGAATAGGAATAAATAGCCCATAATCGAGTCCGGCTTTATTTAGCATCGATCTTCCGCCAATCATAAGTAAACAAGCTACTGTTTCACCGGTATCAACGAGATAATTTTCGGTTAGAAAATAACCGCGAGGTCCCGTTCTGATCATGCCGCTAATATTAATCAACGGTGTGCTTGCCCAGCTATCACCAGAATAGCCATAACCAAGTCCAAAAGTAAGGTTTTTGTCTCTCGATCCAAAGGTTGAAGAGCCATAAACCATCGCAAATCCGGTACCTTCTTCACCGGTAATTAATCCCATTAAGGCACCGCCACCAACATTTATCTTATCTTTTACAAGTGGTATCGAAAATTTTGGTACCAGCCAGACAGGGATGCTTCCGGTACCAAATAAAAATGTTGGAATTAAACCAGCTCCAATCGAAATATTATCGGTAATTCCCACGCTGACCTGATTAAAAAATATCCAGACATTCTGGTAATAGCCTTCACCAGCTTTAAGGCCATAACCAGTCGGAGCAAAAAAATATCTTGACGACTGCAGGTTTTCGGGCCAGTATTTGCCTTCAACTATTTTAATCGCGTCAAGTTTGATGACCCTTTTAACATCAGTGCGTGAAATGCTGAGCATACCTAAATTCTCGGTTTTTAGCGAAATAATGCCATCTACTTCTGACATGATTTTACCGATGAAATAATTACCATCATTGGTTTCTATCCTGTAAAATGCAGTGGTATCAATAACTTCCTGCCCAAAAGCCGACGGCATATTTAGCTGTAAAATAAGGATTGAAAGACTAGTAAAAATGATTTTTTTCATAGCAAATAGATTTAAGCGTTTGGATAATATTCTCTGAAAGTTGAAAATCAAACATGCACAAATTTACTTGAAATAGAAGCTAAATGCAAAAGTTTGCGGATTGTTTTTAGTCTGAAATCCAATAATTTTGAATTAGTTTTGCACCTCATCCAACCTGAGGAAAAAGATTAAGTAAATGGAGCAGCCGGTTATCGAAGTACGAAATGTACACAAATCATTTAAGTTGGT
>CAYOWJ010000061.1:13015-15413 GCA_964407625.1 uncultured Lentimicrobiaceae bacterium | reverse complement strand
GCCTTCAGCAAGTTGAGATTTGCTGTATGCTTTATTCGATTCCGGAGAAGTGTTTCATAAACTGGACTCTTTCGTAAGCAGCGGGGTTTTCGGCTGTTTTCAGACTCATTTTTCCAATAAAATCGCTGGTCTTCTCAAATTTATGCCGTTCCATCCATTTTTCCAAAAAGCTGGTCATTTCGCCAATCACATGAAACCCGCTTTTATATAATACCGAAGCTATCTGAACGGCTTTTGCACCGGCGAGCAATTGTTTTACAACACTTTCGCCATTGTGGATTCCTGTGGACGCAGCGATGTCGCAATGCACCCTGTCCGAAAGCATGGCAACCCAGCGAAGCGAAGTAAAAAGCTCATCTTTTGAACTAAAAACATTGGCGGAACCTACTTCAAAATTTTCGATGTCGATGTCGGGGGAGAAAAATCTGTTAAACATCACCAACCCGGCTACACCCGTCCAGGAAAGCTTTAGCGCCATCTTGGCCAAACCCGAAAAATAATAACTGATTTTTATGGCCACCGGAATCGAAACCTGCTTCATGACCTCATTTACGATGTCGAAATAAATCTGTTCATTTTGAAATCCTTCCCGTTTGGGTTCCGAAGGCAAAATAAAAATATTCAGCTCGATACCGTCAGCGCCAGCGTTTTCGATAAGTTTGGCAAAATGGATCCATTCTGATGCGGAAACACAATTTATACTTGCGATTATCGGAATTGAAACTTCCTTTTTGCAGTCGCTGATGAGCTGAAGGTAATCGCCAACATCTTTATCCCGGGAGTAGTTGCTGATGTAATCTTCAGCCTCAGGATATGAAAATAATTTACTGCTTTCGGAATACAACTTATTGATTTGATGCATTATTTGCTCTTCAAATAACGATTTTAACACCACCGCAGCGGCGCCATTTTTTTCGAGCAATTTTACGTTGTCGAGCGATTTTGTTAATCCTGAGCTGCCGGCAATGATTGGATTTTTGAGCTTAAAACCCATGTAATTGGTGGTAAGATCTGCCATGATTTGCTGATTTTGCTTGAACAATAATTAATGCTGAATAATTTTTTATCAAACAAAAATAATTAATCATTTCAATTCTCATCAGGTTTAAACTGGCACACATCTAATTTTTATTCATAATAAATAGCTAACCCAGGTTGATGAAGAGCAAGGTTAGAAAATTGCTGATGATTTTAACCTACTTTTAGTAAAACTTAAAATGTCTATTTTTGCCGGCAATTAAAATGAATGATCAATTGAAGTACATTTCACCAGCCTTCCACCTCCTTTTGGTGGCTTTCATCAGTCTCACTTTGACCTCGTGTCATGTGGGGCGCTATTTTTTATGGAATTTTGCCGACATCAACGATTATAAAAAATTTCCATCCCTGCCCATTGAAAAGGCTTCTGATGAATTTTCGTTTAAAGAAAAATCTGTAGCAGCCGACCTTAAAATCCCTCAGATTTTTGAAGAAAAATCAGGCGCCATAACGTTTGATCAATTTCAGGAAACCCACAAAACCGTTGCTTTCATGATTATCCGCAACGACTCCATTCTTTACGAAAAATATTATTCGGGTTATGATGATTCAGCGATAATACCTTCATTTTCATTATCAAAATCCTTTATTTCGGCACTTATCGGAATTGCCATCAATGAAGAACTGATAAAAAATGTACAACAACCTGTCACCGATTTTATTCCCGAGTTAAAGCAGAATGACCCGCGTTTTGAAAATATCACGCTGGAACATTTACTCAACATGCGTTCCGGAATCAGGTTTAACGAAGGTTACAGCAATCCTTTTGCCGATATGGCTAAATATTATTATGGCCGGAACCTGAACAAATATTTAACACAATTAAAAATCGAAACCCCACCTGACGAAAAGTATAATTACCTCAGTGTAAATACGCTGCTTCTCGGAATCGAGATCGAACGGGCCACCGGCAAAAAACTTAATCAGTATCTGGAAGAAAAAATCTGGAAACCGCTCAACATGGAGTTTGATGCATCCTGGAGCATCGACAGCAAAAAGGACAACCAGATTAAAGCATTTTGCTGTATCAACGCACGGACAAGGGATTTTGCAAAATTCGGGCGGCTTTATCTCAACAACGGAAAATACAACCAACAGCAAATTATTCCGGAAGAATGGATCAAAAAAACCATGGCAATAACCAACGATTCCAAAGATTCACAAAACTATGCGTACAATTATAGCTGGCGGGTAAAAGAAGACGGAGCCATTTTTGCCAAAGGGGTGCTGGGACAATTTATTTATGTTTTTCCTGAGAAAAACATCATTATAGTGAGGTTAGGTAAGAAAACTGATGGAATAAACTGGCCTGAATTTATGGAACAGATTTGCACGGGTTTATAATTCAAAAAGAAATTCA
>CAYOWJ010000061.1:9446-12915 GCA_964407625.1 uncultured Lentimicrobiaceae bacterium | reverse complement strand
CCTGCCTGGTTGTACCATTTTGATTCGCCGTCCTTGAGACCGTTTTTATAATAAGATTCCTCCTGTTTGGCGCCATCTTCGTAAAAAGTACGCCGGATTCCATCGAGAAGTCCGCTTTTGTAAGTTTCTTCAAGAATTAACCTGGAACCTCTTTCGTAGGCTTTAACAGAACCATCGAGGAGACCGTTTTTGTAAAAGCTTTCTTTGAGCAAATACCCTTTTTTATCCATCTCGACGAAAGCACCTTCCCTTTTGCCTTTTTTATACCCTTCAACCTGGCTGATGATTCCGTTTGCATGATAGGTAACCCAGGTGCCATCTTTTAAATCATCAACATAAGAGCCGACCAACTTATACTGACCTTGCATTTCCTGCCAGTAGCCCTGCTTAAGCCCGAGTGAATCGGTCTTATTCATATCTGAAGGAATTTCAGATAAATCCTGAGCAATGCTGAAAATGGCTGTTCCGAGCATTATTGACATCAACAGAATGATTTTCTTTATCATAATTTTATCAAATTTGAGCGACGAACAAAAAACATTGTTTTAATGGGATTTTTTTATCGCGAACTTACAATTTCTTTACCAAAAGGAGTGAGTGCAAGCCCGGCCAATTTAAAATGTTGCATGCCGAAAGGAAGCCCGATGATGGTGATCGAAAGCAGCGCACCAAACAAAAGATGGGTAAGCGAAATCCAGATTCCTCCAACTAAAATCCAGATAATGTTCATCAGGGTCGAAAGGCAACCACTCGAAGCCGGGCGGCTGATGGCAGTTTGCCCGAAAGGCCATAATGCGAGCATGCCCAGTTTTAGTGTCTGGAGGCCAAATGGAATTCCAATAATGGTAATCATCAAAAGAATGCTGGCTATCACATATTCGATGGCGATGATAATTCCTCCAAAAAGCAACCAGATCAAATTTCCAAATAGACTCATACGCGGATTATTTTATGAAAATTAATTTTCAGATGCCGATTTTACTGCTTTCGCAGAAATCACCGGCAAATGTAAAATGTTTATCCAATTGATGAGTAAATCTCTCCAAAAAGATCGAAAGCTTCGGCCCGGGTAATTTTAACGGAATAAAAATCGCCCGGAACAAGCTGATTTGTGTCAGGGATAAGGATTTCATTGTCAACTTCCGGTGAGTCGAACTGGCTACGGCCTACCCAAAACCCGCCTTCCTGCCTGTCGATAATCACTTTCAGCTTCTCTCCTACCCTTTTTTGATTGAGATCCATCGAAATTTGCTCCTGAATTTCCATGAGCTCATTTGCCCGCTGCTGCTTGATTTCATCTGAAATGTCGTCGGGCAGACCGAAGGCTGCGGTATTTTCTTCCGGTGAATAGGTAAAAACCCCCAACCGGTCAAATTTTACTTCACTGATAAACTTTTTCAACTCCTCAAATTCACTTTCGGTTTCGCCGGGATAACCCACAATCATGGTGGTACGAAGCGCTATTCCGGGAATTTGCTCCCTGATTTTGGTGATAAGCTGACGGGTTTGGGCTGCATCGTGATTTCGGTGCATCGATTTTAAAATCCTGTCGCTGATATGCTGAAGCGGAATGTCGAGATATTTACAGATTTTTGGTTCCGCAGCCATAATTTCGAGAACATCTTCGGGGAAACCTGCCGGATAGGCATAATGCAGCCTGATCCATTCGATGCCTTCAATTTTCACCAATTCCTGCAACAGCAACGACAGGCTCCGTTTTTTGTAAATATCCAGTCCATAATACGTCAGGTCCTGTGCAATCAACAAAAGTTCTTTAACCCCTTTTGAAGCCAGAAATCCTGCTTCTTCTATGATTGCTCCGATGGTTTTTGACTGATGCTTCCCGCGAATGAGCGGGATTGCGCAGAAAGAACAGGTCCGGTCGCAGCCTTCCGAAATTTTTAGATATGCAAAATGAGATGGCGTGGTGAGGTGCCGCTCGCCAAGCAACTCCTTTTTATATTCGGCCCCAACTGCTTTTAAGATTTGAGGTAGTTCGGCAACTCCAAAAAAGCCATCAACTTCATGAATTTCATCAGTCAGCTCTTTTTTGTAGCGTTGCGAAAGGCAACCCATCACAAATAAATTTTCGATTTTATGGCTTTTCCGGGCTTTGGCGTACCTGAGGATGGTTTCGATGGATTCTTCCTTGGCATCGTTGATAAACCCGCAGGTATTGATGATGACAATGTTTACATTTTCATCGGTGGGATCAGGCATAATCCTGAAACCATCACTCTCAAGCTGCCTCATCAGAACCTCCGAATCGACCAGGTTTTTGGAACATCCCAGCGTTACAACCTGTACATTTTTTGTTATCCTTTTTACTTTCAAAGTTGGCAGGATGAATTATTCGTTAAAAAGCGAATCAACAAACTCGGTTTTATTAAACAGTTGGAGATCTTCCTTGGTCTCGCCGATGCCGATGTATTTTACTGGAATCTTAAACTGTTCCGAAATTCCGATGGCAACTCCTCCTTTGGCGGTACCATCAAGTTTTGTAAGTGCAAGCGCATTAACATCGGTGGATGCTGTAAATTGTTTAGCCTGTTCGATGGCATTTTGACCGGTGGATGCATCCAAAACCAGCAGAATTTCATGAGGTGCATCAGGGATAACCTTTTTCATTACCTCCTTTATCTTGGTCAATTCCTTCATCAGGTTGATTTTGTTATGAAGGCGACCTGCCGTATCAATAATTACAACGTCAGCCTTACTGGCAACCGCCGATTTGAGCGTATCAAAAGCAACGGAGGCAGGATCAGCACCCATTCCCTGCGTAATCACAGGAACGCCAACTCTTTCGCCCCAGATTTTCAACTGATCGACGGCAGCAGCACGAAAAGTATCAGCAGCGCCTAAAACAACCGATTTTCCTGAAGTTTTATATTGATGGGCAAGTTTTCCGATGGTTGTGGTTTTCCCAACGCCATTTACGCCTACAACCATAATTACATAGGGTATTTCGCGTTTTGGGAAATCAAAACCAAGCATATCACCTTTATCGTTTTCGGATAACAGGGCAGCGATTTCTTCTTTCAATATCTGGTTAAGTTCAGAAGTACCCAGATATTTATCCCGTGAAACCCTTGCCTCGATACGTTCGATGATTTTTAAAGTGGTGGTAACACCAACATCTGACGAAACCAGGATCTCTTCGAGGTTATCGAGGACTTCGTCGTCAACTTTTGATTTTCCGACAATAGCCTTCGAAATCTTGGAAAACATGCTCTGCTTGGTTTTTTGGAGACCTTCGTCGAGCTTTTCCTTTTTATTTCTTGAAAAAATAGAGAATATTCCCATTCTGAACTGTTTTTATTTTGGTAAAAAAATGATTTAGGTTGATCGAATTTGGTAGTAAATCTTGTACCGAACGTAAAACTTAACGAGCACCAATACAAAAAAAGCCTCTCCCAATGGCGGAAAAGGCCTCTTTTCAGATGAAATCATTTCTGATGAAATTATTTCT
>CAYOWJ010000061.1:0-9346 GCA_964407625.1 uncultured Lentimicrobiaceae bacterium | reverse complement strand
ATTTCTGATGAAATTATTTCTTTCCTACAAATTCCTCAATCTTATCGTTTGGAACGATAGTTTCCTTAAAGGTGTAAGCACCTGTCTTTTTTGACCTGACTACCTGGATTACTTTAGCGTAATCTTTGCCTGCAGATTGCAGCGTAGCAACAACTTTCTTTGCCATATTTTAAATTTTTTACTTGATTTCTCTATGAACCGTCATTTTTTTCAAGATGCGATTGTACTTTTTCAACTCCAGTCTTTCAGGAGTATTTTTTTTGTTTTTGGTAGTTACATACCTCGAAGTTCCTGGCTTACCACTGGTTTTATGCTCTGTGCATTCCATGATTACCTGAACTCTTGCTTCTTTTGATTTCTTTGCCATTTTATAATTCCTCTGAATTTTTTAGGGCTGCAAAAGTAAAAACTTTATTCAAAAGGAACAACTTTCTTTCATAATATTTTAAAAAAAGATCAAAAAGTTTCATGTTGAAGTTGAGAATCAAATCATTGAATGATTAAAGCTGGAAAAGTGTTGCTGCAAAAATCGGGGATTATTTTAACATTCCGGATATTTTTTTCCGGCTTATGATCTACAAACCACTATATCCTGAGGCAGGAATTTGCATCGCTACCTCCAATAATTTCGGGATTTCTTATAATTCTACCGGATGAATTACTGCTTTTTCGGTAATAATTATCGAAACAAGCTTGCTGGGAACCGGTTCAAAATAATAGTTTACCGGATGGATTTTTTCATGGGCAACATTCCAGATATCTGCTGAAGGACGGATAAGATGATTAAGTGAATCAGGATTTCCGGGTGTTTGCGAAATTTTTCGACTATCGGCGAGCACAATCAGCGGAACTTTAAATTCGCGGCACAGCAAAGCAATAACAAAGGTTCCGATCTTGTTCACGAAATAATTTTTATGAATCTGGTCGGCTCCCGTGATGACCATATCAACATTTTTCATCATAAAGCCGGCGGCCGAATCCACAACATAATCCACGTCAAAGCCAAGTTCAGCAATCGATCTGGCCTGATAACGCCCTTCATTCTCCGGACGCGATTCGGTTTGAATGACCTTCGGGAATATCCCGGTATTACTCAGTTTCCTGAAAAAACTACTCACTACGCTGCTGTTGCTGTGAAGAAGAATAGTCTTTCCATTACAACTCAAGGTTTGTGATGCAAGATCAGCGACCTCTTTGTTGGCATTTTTCCATTGATTATCGTAGTTGTCTACAAAATTAAAAAGCAGTTCCTGATCGGTGGGATTTTCTTCGAGGATGTTGATCTGGTTTTCGAGTTCACAAAGAAAATGATTGACCACTGCAAAATGGCTTAGCGAAGCCTTGATTGTTGGCAGCCTGTATTTGAGAACAATCAGGCTTTCGTGGAAATTTTTCTCGCGGATAAGATAGGACAAAATTGCACGGGTTAATTGTTGCAAAACCGCAACCGACCCTGATTGTTTATCACTCAAAACCTGGGCAAGCGAAACGTCAAAAATATTCATCTGATGTAATTTTAAAACTTAGCATTTTAATAAAAGGAACAACTACTAGCTGTGTCGAAACAATTCATTGAGTCACAAAACCGATAAATTACTTTTTGAGGAGTTATTGTCTTGAGTCCGGATTCGACAAGATTATAAAATCACTTTTTATATATTGAGTTTTAAACTGATGGCCTTCCAACCCCAGTTATCTTTTTTCTTATCGTAGCTTCGCAATGCTTTTACAATAACAGGATCGCCTTCTTTAATATCTGCTGCTTCAATCAGTTCATGGGGTACAAATACACCGTTAACAATTCCAAAGGAAGTGGTTGTAATGATTTTAATTTTACCTTCAACAATCTGGACCAATTCAGCGTGTAAATGTGCCTGCGAAAGTTTAGCCTGGATGACTTCGACGGTGCCTTCGATCGTTTCGGTGATCACTTCAAGCATCATTCCGGGTTCCGGGTTTTCGATGCCAAATTTTGAAGCCCTGAATTTAGCGTTGGTCAAATCCTCGGTAACAATAAAAGCCACCCCTCTGTCGGGCAAATAAGCAGCAACCACAGCCATTTGAACCGGTTTTTCATTAAAAAACAGGACATCGGCATCCTTTGCAAATCGCTGATAATTAAAAGATGATTGCCGGCGATTTGTTGAGTTGAGATACCAGTCGCGACGCTTATGAGCCATGAATGCCGGAAACACTCTTAACTTATTATATTCTCTGATTTTGACGATTCTGTCGAGTTCTTCGTGGGCTTCATCATACATTCTGGCTTGCAAAAAAAGCTCCATGAGCCTGGCGTGGACACCGATTTTCCCTTTATCATCGGCCTTGCATAACAATGCACGGCAATACACTGCCCTTTGTATGTCAGGTTCCTTCTTAAAAAACTCGCCCATCAGTTCCCAGGCCCAAAACTGGTTATTGTTGCGACGGATAAAAGGAAACAAAGTATCCATCGCCTCCTTGGTAAATCCCGCAGTAAACCTGAGTTTAGCAGAATAATAGGGGAAAAATTTGTATTGTGGATACTGCAGATAAAGTTCATCCAAATCTTTAGCCAGGGAATTTAAATAATTCTTTTCGATGGTTCCCAAAGGCTGACTGCCCTCAGCATTGGCAATAATACTCTTTGATAAGCCTGAATAGAGCGTTTCGGCCAAGGCCGGAAAGGAGACATCCTTAAATTGCTCTGGTTGATAATCTTCAGGACGAAGGTTTTTGATATCCCACCAACTGATAAATTGTTCAAATGAATCGTAATTGTCGGTCCGCTTGAGAAAAAACTTCAGTAAGAGCGAGTGTTCCAGAGAAGGCCTGTTATAGTTTAATTTACTTAGCAGTTCAAACAACTCATTAAAACGTTGTATCTGGAAGTTTTTGTCGGATTTAATTTTATTTAAAATCCCAACAATTGTCCACACGATTTGGTTGGCGCAGGCAGGAATTTCGAGAAAACCATAATTATCCATTTCTCCCAAAGTTTGGACGAAATATCCAAAGTCGCTGCTGTTTGCCGCCTCCTTAAGATAAGGCAGCATGGTATTAAAAAGTTTCTTTTCGGTAGCCGGAGTTTTTGATTCTTCGTAAGCTGCTTTTGCATTAAAAAATGCCTGGTGTTCTTTTTCTGGATTCATGGCCGTATTAAAATTTGTGCATGAGAACAATTCACTGATAAATTACCAATCCTGTTGAATATGTGCCAAATAACTGATCTGTTCCTTATTTGCATCACCTAAAATGTGAAATTGGTAAAATTGTTTTCAAAGGTAAAAAGTTTATTGATTTTGAAGATTGTTAAAATATTTATTTTGATTTTGGATAACCGGTTTTGCATCAAAAAAGGTAAAATATCCGGTTTTTTTTAAAGACGGTCTGATGAAAAGATTCTTTGATAAAGTTCATTTTGACCTCAAATAAATCTTACGAAGCATCGATTTCAGATGAACTTATGAGATTTCAAATAATCCTGAAATTATCATTTTTCCGGACACTACTGATTTAAAGGATGAATACTCAAAAAACATCTGTTTCAGCCCCTATCATTAACCATTCTGACTTTAAAAGGGATTGAGGTGATGATATTATTTGCCTGAAATCAATATTTTTTGTACGTTTACCTGTCAGAAAACTTTAAGGTAAAAAAAATCGAACATCATGAAAAACAAGGTAACTACCACCGTTTACTTCCTGATTCTGCTGAATCTGTCTTTTTTTGCAATGGCTCAGGGGGTCATCATCAATCACACCTGCACCAATCTGAGTCAGGTGCCGGATGAATGGGTAAACCAGGCAAAATCTGATTTCAAAATCTGGTACGGGCATACTTCGCACGGCAGCCAGATTACTTCGGGGATTGAGAACCTGCAAACGCACATTGGTGCACCTTACACTTTTAATTATTCTGGTACAGGTGGCGCATTATCTTATCAGGAAATCAGCTGGGCTGATCTTGGACATAATGGTGATCTTTATTGGGAACAGCTTACCCGCCAGCAACTCAACAGTCCCGGCAACGACCGGAATGTTGTGATGTGGTCGTGGTGCGGCGGTGTTTCGGGTAACACCGAAGCTCAAATCAACATTTATCTGAACGCCATGAACCAGTTGGAAATCGATTATCCTGATGTCACCTTTATATACATGACCGGCCATCTGGATATCTGGTCCTGGGCAAATCTGAAAGCCCGAAACCAGCAAATCCGCGATTACTGCATCGCCAACAACAAAATCCTGTTCGATTTTGCCGACATCGAAAGCTACAACCCCGATGGAACGTTTTTCAATTATGCCTCCGACGATTGCAGCTATTGGCAAGGTGCCGGCTGGGGTTACCTCGGAAACTGGGCACAGGAATGGTGTGCTACACATCCTGGTTCTGATTTTTGCTGGAATTGCGATTGCGCACATTCCGAATCCCTCAACTGCAACCTTAAAGGCCGTGCTTTCTGGTGGATGATGGCTAAGATGGCAGGATGGGGCGAAGAGCAAACAACTTTTTATGTTGATAAAAATAATCCTGCTGCCAGCGATGCTAATCCGGGAACCATCAGTTTACCCTGGCTAACTATCCAACATGCTGTAAATACTGTTCAAAGCAGCGACACCATCAAAGTTGCGCAGGGAATTTACAGCGAAAATATTGTTCTTCCTCAAACTTTGGGACTGAGCTTGTTTGGAGGCTATGAAAGCGGGGATTTTAACATCCGGAATATAGGATTTTTTGAAACAAAAATCAGTGGCACAAATAGTTCGCCTGTTGTTTTGATAGAATATTCGGGTGGTTTCGGAGATTTTCAGTTGTATGAAATTGATGGTTTTACAATCGAAAATGGCCAGCAAGGCATTAAAGCTGAATCATGGGGCAATGGTGGTAATGCAAGCTTAAAAATTTCGGATAATATCATTCAAAATAATACCGGATTAACCGGCTCTAACGATTACGGCGGCGGGATTCACACAGACGGCCTCATCCCTGAAATAAAGAATAACACTATCCGCGACAACAGGTGCGGAAAAGGCGGCGGGCTTTATGTTGGTTTTCGGAATTCCGAAAACTCATTTCTTATCGAAGGCAACACCATCGAATATAATATGATTTATGCCGACCATGGAGGCGGAGCCTACGTTAGCGCATACAGAGGCCTCATCAGAAACAATATTTTCCGTTACAATTACATCCTCGAAAGCTATGGATGGGGTGGCGGCCTGATCGTTGACGGGAATCAGTTTGCAGGATTCGACGATGTGGTTTTTATCGAACTTACCGGAAATGTTTACAGCGGCAACCAGGCCCCTTCATGCGGTTCCGGCGTTTTTATTGACGAGGGCGCCAATGTCCGTATGAAAAACGAACTCATTTCGGGCAACGTCTGTACAGGCTCCAACAAAAACGGCGCCCTGTATGTTGACGGTTTACGGGCCAACGGCAATGCAAAAACCATCCTCGAAAACTGCACGGTAGCCGATAATACCGGCGGCAACGACAGCTACGGCCATGCCATTTTTGTTGAGGGAGGCTCGGAAGTTATCGCAAAAAATTCTATTTTCTATGGAAATAGGTGTCCCGAAAACCAAAACGATTTTTTTGTTGAGGCCACTTCATCGTTAACTGTTGATTATTCGGTTTATGTGAGTGGCAAACTGGGTGATGGTGCCTTTTCGATGGCCAACAGCCTTCAGGCTGACCCGCTTTTTGCAGATAATACTTACGGGGACTATCACCTCAAATCGAAAGGCGGAAGGTGGAATAACGATTTGGAACAATGGATCGTTGACACCGTTCACAGCCCGGGAATTGATGCCGGTGACCCGGTTTCGGATTTCTCAAATGAGCCTTTGCCCAACGGCGACAGAATTAATTTAGGCTGTTTTGGAAATACAATCCAGGCTTCCAAATCAAAATTAGCAACCTATCAGGTTGGGCCAACAAGGCTATTCCACACTTTGCAGGAAGTTGCAGGACTGCTTAATCCCGGCGATGTTGTTGAGGTTGACGGCGATTATACTTATCCCGGAGGTGTGGCATTTTCGAGGCCAGGAACTGCTATCGAAAAAATCACCATCAGAGGCATCAGAATCAATGGCAGAAGGCCACTGATTTCGGGCGGTGTAAATACGGTGGCATTTTTCACACCATGGCCGTACACTGGTCCGGAAGGCGCGCACCATTATGTTTTTGAAGGCTTCGAGATCACCGGTGCTACCAACAGAGGCATCTTTCATCAGGCACAGGATTTAACTATCCGGGATTGCCTGATTCACGATTTCCCGGGTATGGGAATTTTGGGTGCCGACCAGGGTTCCGGGTCGTTACTCGTCGAATACACCGAAGTTTACGGATGTGGCTACGATGGCGGCATTCACCAGATTTATGTGGCAACCGATGAAGTAAATAATCCGGGCAGCGTTTTCAGAATGCAGCATTGTTATATTCACGATGCAAACGGCGGGAATAACATAAAATCCCGTGCCGAACGAAATGAAATTTATTACAACTGGATTGAAGGTGCATTTTACCATGAACTCGAATTGATTGGCCCCGAATGGGATGCCTGCGGCGGAGACCAGGAACTGGCGAGGGAAGACAGCGATGTGGTGGGCAATGTTTTGATCAAGAAACAAACCGCTGCCGGAAACGACCCAAATTTTTCGGTCGTAAGAATCGGTGGCGACGGCACGGGCGAAAGTTTTGGCCGTTATCGTTTTCTGAATAATACCATCATTTGCGGAACCGGCTCAGTTTTTAGAATGTATGACGCTCTGGAGTCGGTCGAAATCCAAAATAATGTGTTTTACAATCCAACCGGCAATGTTCTGTTTAAAAGAACAATGGAGGCCAACTGGGTTACGGGGCAGGAAGTCATTTCGGGGGCAAATAACTGGACAAAAACCGGAACCGGTGAATTGCCTGTTCAATTATCAGGTACGATTTTAGGCGATAATCCGGGTTTCGTTTATTTTGCCGGCGAAAACTTTTTCCCATCGGCCAACAGCGCGCTTATCAATGCCGGTGTTTTACCAACGGTTTCGCTTCCCGGATTTGAATTTCCCAATCCATTGCCCCAGCCGCTCAAACTCCCGCCAAACGGCGCTATCGAAAGTGTTTATGCTGCCGACAACCGTATCACCATCGGAAATATTGACATCGGTGCTTTTGAATTTCAGGGAGGGATTCCATTCTATTCGGTAAGCCCAACCACCATAAACTTCGGAACGGTTTTTATCGGCGAAAGCCAAACAAGGCAGATTACAATAACCAACGAAAGTGAAGTCCCTATTGTGGTTGATAATATTGAAGTCCAACCAGGAATCTTTCAAATTCCGGTATTCAACTTTCCGATAGAAATAACCGACAACCTTACTTTCGACATTATTTTCGAACCTTTGGAAACACAAAACTATACAGGGACACTCACTATTTCCTCTTCACAAACCTCTGATACCGAAATTCCTCTCACTGGAAATGGTGCGTTGGAACCATCAGGCGGGGTGCATGTTTCGGGTGAATTAACCGGATTGTGGGCAGGTTGGGACACGCTTTTTGTGGATGGAAACATCATCGTTCCACTTGGCGAAACACTTGAAATTATGCCTGGCAACGGTAATGTTGATGTCATTTTTACCGGTCCATTTTCGATTACGGTTTATGGCAGATTGCTCCTTACAGGTAATGAAACCGATTCGATTACAATGTATGCCGAAAATGCTGAAACCGGCTGGGAAGGCATCAGGTTTATCAATACTTCGGGAAACAATCAGGGGAATTCCGAAATTCATTTTTGCCTGCTTAAAGATGGGAAATCTTCTCCTGAAACAAATCGATCAGGAGGTGCAATCCAGGCTGATTACAGCTCAAATCTGATCATCACAAACTGCATTTTCTTAAATAACGAAGCTACAAATGGTGGAGCAATCTATCTCGATTTTTCATCTCCTTCGATTAGCGATTGCGAAATTTCATTTAATACGGCCAGCGAATCAGGAGGTGGGATTTATTTAGGCTACGACTGTAATCCCACATTATCAAATCTGAATATTCATCATAATTCCGCACTCACCGGAAATGGTGGCGGCGTTTACATTTTGTATGGAAGCGCACCAAATTTTCAGAACAGCAGCGTAAAATCGAATGTTGGCTATAGCGGCGGCGGTATTGCCTGTTCTTCCGATCTGGCAGTATTTTCGTATCTCGACATCTCCGGAAATACAGCAAACGGCGAGTGGGCCAATGGCGGCGGGATTTCATGCTCGGCAAATCCGCTTATTTCGCATTGTACCATCAAAGGCAATATTTCGATTGGCAGTGGCGGCGGAATTAGTTGCAATTACGAAAACAGTCCACACATCGAATATTGTGAAATCGACGACAACCATGCAGCTTCCGGGGGAGGAATTGCCTGTCTTTACAGTTCAAATCCCAACATCAAACATACTTTTTTCAGTAATAATCTAGCGCTAAACGGCAATGGTGGCGGCATGTATAACTGGGCAGGCTCAAATCCAGAATTATCATTTGTTTCGTTCGAATCGAATTCATCAAGCGATGAAGGCGGCGCCATTTACATCCAGGATTCGGATGGAAAATTTACAAATCTTACCATAAAAAATAACCAGGCCACCAACAAAGGTGGTGGAATATTTATCAGAGGCACATCTTCCCCGGAATTTTATAATGCCCTTGTTTGCGGCAACAGCGCCGAATGGGGCGGAGGAATTATTGCTTTCGAAAATCCGGGAACGCCGGTCTTTCATAATGCAACCATCTCAGGAAATTCTGCATGGACCGGTGGTGGTGGCCTGGCATGCGATTTTGGAAATCCGGAATTTTATAGTTCGGTATTTTGGGGCAACTTTGCCGATGATTTCGGAAACAATGTTTACCTGCACGTCACCGAATCTGACCCGTATTTTAATTATTGCATTATCGAAAACGGCACTGCAGGTTTTGGAGGTGCGGGTTCCGGTTATAATTATGATAATTCGAGGTACACCAACAATCTGGAAGGAAACCCACAGTTTTCAAATCCTGCCGGATCCGATTTTAACCTTTTGGTCAGCTCCCCGGCAATAAATCATGGCCTTTACGACACCACGGGTTTTAATCTTCCAACCACCGATTTAAACGGAAATCCCCGCATTTCGGCCTTCCTGCTCGATATTGGTTGTTACGAAAACCAGGAGTACATCGCGCCACAACAAACATTAAGCCTCCCATCAGGCTGGAGCGGAATTTCATCGTATCTGCTTCCATATTTTCCGCAATTGGAAAAGATGTTTGAAGCTGCCGCCGAAAATCTGATTATTTTGCAAAATCAGGAAGGATTTTACTGGCCATCTCAAAACATAAATA
>CAYOWJ010000060.1:9277-15508 GCA_964407625.1 uncultured Lentimicrobiaceae bacterium | reverse complement strand
TATGAAAGTGCGGAAAAGAAAAAAATGATCGAATTCAGATATTAACATCTAATTAAAAAAATATGAACGAAATTAACGAAAACATGATCAGCCGTCGCCGCTTTATCGGCAACGTTGCCACGGTTGCAGCCGGAATTACCATTCTGCCGAGCAAAGTTATCAGTGGCCTTGGCTACACTGCGCCAAGCGACAAACTTAATATCGCCGCAGTAGGAATCGGAGGAATCGGAGCCGTTAACCTGGAACATTGCGCAGGCGAAAACATCGTCGCGCTTTGTGACGTTGACTGGGATTATGGTGCTGCAACTTTTGCAGCATATCCTGCCGCTAAAAAATACACCGATTACCGCAAGATGCTCAGCGAAATGGGAAAATCCATTGATGCAGTTATCGTGGCAACACCCGACCACACCCACGCCATTGTTGCTGCGGCAGCCATCAGGATGGGCAAACATGTGTATGTTCAAAAACCTTTAACCCACACCGTTTACGAATCGCGAATGCTGGCTCAGCTTGCCCGCGAATACAAAGTTGCCACACAAATGGGCAACCAGGGAAATTCGGGCGAAGGAATCCGCCAGGCTGTCGAATTAATCTGGGATGGAGCCATCGGGGATATCGAGGAAGTTCATGCCTGGACAAACCGGCCTATCTGGCCTCAGGGACTTGAAAGGCCAATGGAAACACCTTCATTACCGCCAACCATGGATTGGGATAATTTTATCGGCCCGGCAAAATGGAGGCCTTATCATCCATCATACACACCCTGGAACTGGCGTGCCTATTGGGATTTTGGAACCGGAGCGCTTGGCGATATGGCCTGCCACATCGTTGATCCTGCTTTCTGGGCTTTAAAATTGGGGCATCCAACCTGCATTTACGGCAGCTCAACCCAGGTAAATACCGAAAGCGCACCGCACTCAGAAATTGTTCATTACGAATTCCCCGATCGTGGGAAAGTTGGAAAAATTAAACTTCCAGCCATGAAGCTAACCTGGTACGACGGAGGCCTGATGCCGCCACGTCCTGACGAATTGAAACCTGGACAGATTATGGGTGACAACAGTGGGGGAGTGCTTTTTGTCGGATCAAAAGGTAAACTCATAACCGAATGTTACGGCCGGAATCCTATTCTTTTGCCCGAAGAACTTCACAACGATTATAAACGTCCTACACCTTCAATCAGAAGAATTGATAAGGCAATGGAAGGTGGCCACGAACTCGATTGGATCAGAGCATGCAAGGAAAGCCCCGAAAGCAGGGTTCCAACTTCTTCAAATTTTGATTATGCCGGACCATTAAATGAATTGGTTGTAATGGGAAATCTTGCCGTGAGATTACAGGATACAAAGCGCAAACTGATGTGGGACGGTGAGAATATGGAAATTACCAACATCACCGATGCCGACGAAATCAGAATAGTTAGCAGCGATAAATTTACGGTAATTAATGGTCATCCGCATTTTGACACCAAGTACGAGAAAATGAAAGCTAAACCGGCTGCTCAGGAGTACATCAAACATACATACCGCGAAGGCTGGGCACTTTAGGAAGTCGTCAGCCGGCAGTTGGTCCCGCTTTAATGCGTGAGCAGTATGCAGTCGTCAGTTTTAAACAAAAAAATTATAATACTAAAAGATAAAAGACATGAGAACATTTTTTAAAATTTCAGGATTGATGATAATTGTAGGATTTGCAATAGCCTGTGCTTCCCAAAAGGGACAGCAAAAGCAGGAAGAAGGCTGGGTTTCGCTTTTTGACGGAAAAACAACCACCGAATGGCGGGGCTATAACCAGGAAGCTTTTCCTGTAAAAGGCTGGGTGGTTGAGGATGGAACCCTGCATGTGCTTGGTTCGGGAAAAGGTGAAGCTGGCGGTGGTGGCGACATCATCACCAAAAAGAAGTATAAAAACTTCGAACTCTCCCTCGAATGGAAGGTTTCTGAAGGAGCAAACAGCGGAATCTTTTATCTTGCTCAGGAAAAACCCGATCAACCCATCTGGAAATCTGCACCCGAAATGCAGATTCTCGATAACGAAAAACATCCCGACGCAAAATTGGGCGTTGACGGAAACCGCATGGCCGGATCGCTTTACGACCTGATTCCAGGAAAACCTAAAGCCGTAAAACCTGCCGGCGAATGGAACCAGGTTAAAATTATGGTTTACAAAGGAACCGTGGTTCACTGGGTAAATGGTGTAAATGTGCTCGAATATCACCTCTGGACTCCCGAATGGAAAGAGATGTGCGCCAACAGCAAGTTTAAAGATTATCCCGATTTTGTAAATACTGCCGAAGAAGGCTACATCGGCCTGCAGGATCATGGCGATGATGTTTGGTTTAGAAATATCAAAATCAAAGAATTGTAAAACCGATTCTTCATTTTTTTTATGGACATTTAAAAATTCATCCCACTTTGCTGGATTCTGTGCCAGGCATGGTGGGATGGTTTTTTTGTAGAAGTCTTCTTTTTTTGTGTAGAATCTTTGATTGTGAAATCTGAGTTTTAAATGTAAATTTGCAAATAGCAAATTAATCTCCAAACTTTAAAAAATCAGAAAATATGCCAAGATCAAAAGTGGACAAGCAAAAATGCCCGGAAATTTCATCAGAAGCCTTTAATAGCCAGGTTTCGGTGGAAAATCAAAATACAGAGGCTGAGAAAAACATGGATTTGGATAACATACTTGATGAAAGCAGCGAAAATAAAGACATGCACTCATCAATAGCTCCAAATGAAGGACAGGTTTCCGAACTAAGTGAGCCCAAAATGGAAGTTGAAACCCAAAATATTGTTGAGGCTCAACAAACATTACCGGGAGCAGGGGATGATCGGATTTCGAAGATCATCGAAAATCAAAAAGTGTTATTCGCTAAGCAAACCGAAGATTTGGCGCTGTTGAACCAGCGTTATTTGGCTGCTGAAATGAAATTTCAACTCATCAAAAAAGCATTTAAAAAAGCCCGGGATCGCAAGCTCGACGATTCAGCAATCAAACTTGTAAAATTCGAGATGAAGGAAGCTAAAAGGGAAAGGAAGCAATACAAACGTCTGATAAAAAAGGAAAACCAAAGTTTGAAAAATGCCCAAAAAATAATTGCCCTGCTCGAAACCATCAAATAGGATATTCTCTGAATAATAATAGTATGCCGACCGACGAAAAACAGGAACATCTTTCGATTAATCAATTTTTGGAAGCGCAATTGGCGTTGTTCAGGGAGCATTTTATAATAACCAGGCAAAGCAACAACGAAGAAGCCATTCACAAAATGCGGCTTGCCATCAAGCGCATCCGAACTATCCATAAATTAAAAAAGCACCTTCATTTTCAAACCATCCTTACCGAAGAATTTTATCTGATATTGAAAAGTGTTTTCGCTGCATCCGGCAAACTGCGCGACATCCAGGTTCATCAGGGATTACTGGCAAAATATGCTGACAAATTGAGGTTTTCGTTTTCCGGATTAGCGAAGTTTTTAGTCGAAACCGAAAAAAGCACCATTGATTCACTCAATAAAGTGATCGGCCATATGAATTTCGAACAGGAGGATCAACTTCGAACTGAAAGTGTTGAGAAGGAACTGCAACCTGAAAACTGCGACATTGAAGCCGAAATTATCGACTACATAAAACTCAAAATCAGTTTTATTCAGAAGCTTTTATTTGGGCATCACGATGAGGAGAATGTGCATGAAATCCGAAAACAGGTCAAGCAGTTGTATTATATTTTGCAGTTTGTAAAGGGTTATTGTCAGAGAAGTTGTTTGGCAGATTATGACCTCGCGGCGATTGATGATTTAGGAAATAATTTGGGAAGCTGGCACGACCGCGTAGTTCTTAAAGACCGGATTTTGGAATTTGCCGGGGCAAAGGGTGATGATTTTATGTACGAAAATGTTGAATATCAAATTCTATTGTATGTTTTAGAGGACGAAAAACAAAAAATCCTCAGGAAGTTGACCGTGAATTTGTATCTCGAAATGATCAATTTGCTGGTTTTGCTTGGTGAGAATGCCCGTAAAAAAAGCCATAAACCGATAATCTTCTGAAATTCCAAATGCCGGATAGCACCTGTTTTAGGTGTAGTTTTAATTAATAATAAGTATCCGGTTATTAAAATCCATAAAGCACTTTTTTGAAGGCATTCCTAAAAAGGTAATTCTATCCTTGTTTGAAGATGCGTTTTCGGTAAAACAGTTTTCAAACTAACCGGAAGATCAGGAAATATTATCAATTGTAAACTTTACAGTAATGATCTCACGTTTGGCGTGTGTAAAAAAACAAAAAGCGTTTGATCTTAGTAATCAACAGGACAAGTAAATCGCACAAATTTCTGATACAATTAACAATTTCAAATTTTTAACATGAAAAGAATAGCAGTTCCGGTAACAAAAAACAATCAGATTGACGATCATTTTGGCCATTGTGATTATTACGGTGTTTTTGATATCGCCGAAAATAACGAGGTAGTGTACTTTGAGACCATTAAAGCGGAGCAGGGATGTGGTTGTAAGTCGAACATAGCAGGTGTTTTGGCTGATAGAGGCGTTTCGGTGATGCTGGCCGGAGGTATTGGAGGCGGTGCAATTAATGTACTCGGTAACTGGGGTATCGAGGTTATTCGTGGATGTTCGGGCGATGCAACCGAAATTGTTAATGAATTTGCCAAAGGAAATATTATTGATAATGGCGAAAGTTGCCTACAGCACGGTCATCATCACGGAAATGCCGAAGGCAGTGCCTGCAGCCACTGATTTTTTCTATTTAAAATTTCGTAAAAAACCTCAATCCTGGCGATCAGATCACGTATCTAAAATTCGTTGAGACGGTCGATTTTGCATGGCTTTCCTGTGGTTTTTATATTTAATTAATAAACATAGATAAATATTAATTACAAAAGAGTCAAATAAAAGCGATTACTTTGCAGTTTTATTGATCGGATGTATTTTATTAATTTATAGGAAATTACATTGAGAGAATTAACAATTGGTGGATTAACAATCGCGGTTCCCATTATCCAGGGAGGTATGGGGGTCGGGATTTCATTATCAGGACTGGCTGTTGCTGTAGCTAATGAAGGTGGAGTTGGAGTGATTTCAGCAGCTGGTTTAGGGCTTGTTCACCGCAACCCTGCGCTTGATGTTCTTCAGGCCAATATCGAAGGATTAAGGAAGGAAATCAGGATTGCAAAGGAAAAAACCAAAGGAATTATCGGCATCAATATTATGGTGGCGATGTCGGATTTTGCTGACCTTGTAAAAACTGCCATTTCCGAAAAAGCAGATATTATTTTTTCGGGTGCCGGCTTGCCACTTGATCTTCCTAAGTTTTTGAAACCAGATAGTGTAACCAGACTTGTCCCAATTGTTTCATCGGGCAGAGCTGCAAAAATTATCTGTGAAAAATGGCAATCACTGCATAATTATCTTCCTGATGCAATTGTTGTTGAAGGCCCAAAAGCCGGAGGACACCTCGGATTTAAAAGGGATCAGATCGAAAACGCAGATTATGCGCTTGAAGCATTGATTCCTGAAGTGGTAAGAGAAGTAAAATATTTTGAAGATAAATATCAGAAGGAAATCCCTGTAATTGCTGCAGGCGGGATTTACACCGGCGAAGATATTTTTAACATTATGCAAAAAGGCGCTAAAGGAATCCAAATGGGAAGCCGTTTTGTTACAACAGAGGAATGCGATGCTTCACCCGGATTTAAACAAGCCTACATCAACGCCAGTGAAAGTGATATCGAAATAATCCAAAGCCCGGTTGGTATGCCGGGAAGGGCGTTAAATAACAACTTTATCGACAAAGTTAAACAAGGTTTAAAAATACCGATTAAGTGTCCTTTTCACTGCATAAAAACCTGTGATGTGTCGAGTAGTCCTTATTGTATTATCAAAGCATTGTACAGTGCTTACCGGGGCAACATGGAAAGTGGTTATGCTTTTGCCGGAACCAATGCACATCTCGCGACAAAAATTACTACCGTGAAAGAAATTTTCAGGGAACTTGCCGATGATTTTCAAACTGCAATCAACCGCTCCAAGCCGAAAGCCTGATCTTACTTTTCAAGTAAAATTATTCAATTAAATGTAAATGCCGGATGCCGGAATTTATCATTCCATCGAAGATCATCATCGAATAACACGATAAATAAAAATGCGATAACTCTTTAACGAAAGTGTTATCGCATTTTCAATTTTACATTAACCGGATCAGACTATTTGAT
>CAYOWJ010000060.1:5374-9177 GCA_964407625.1 uncultured Lentimicrobiaceae bacterium | reverse complement strand
TGGTTTTCGCTGTTCATCACGCGTACTGTCGAATCAGAACCATCAATAAAATTTACTGTTAATTCGATGGGGATGGGGAAAAATCCGGCGTTGGTCTGGGTTTGATTAACCAGGAAATTCAGGTTCCAGGTTCCATTGCCCATGTCGGTGATGGAATACTCGTTTTGATACTCGGGATGATTGGGCATTTTTACCCATGATTCGAAAAACCATTCCAGATCCTGCCCGCTTGAAGCTTCGAGTTTAGCCTGAAAGTCGTCGGTAACAGCGTTTTTATATCGGAAATTTAATGTATCGGTTCCATAGTCGTGAATGGCAGTAAAAAATGCATCATCACCCATCGAATATCTTAGCAAATGAAGCATACAGGCACTTTTGCAGTAAGTAACAGCGTAATTGAACAAAGTATTATTATTGGGTGTGTTCTCGGCCCATTCAGGGTTATAAACAGCCCAGCCTGGATTTGCCGAAAGGTAGTAATTTGCATTATTATCAACATCATTTTTGTAAGCATTGTAACCGCCATCGCGCTCCCACCAAAGGCTTTCGCTCCAGGTGGCAAAACCTTCGTTGAGCCACAGGTCGGCCCAGGTTCCGGGGCTTATCATATCGCCAAACCATTGATGGGCAAATTCATGACAAATGAGGCTTTCGCTCCAGCAGCCCGGGCAAATGCTTGTCAGCGACTGGTTTTCCATACCGCCCCATGCAAACTCATTATTCAACGAAACGAAGCCATCCTTTTCGAAGGGGTGTTCGCCATAATGATCCGAAAACCAGGTGGCCATGAGTGGAACTTTGGCTTCCATTTGTGTTGGGTTCTCACCATTATTATAATAGAACCTGATGGGCATCGGGTCGCCAGGTGTTGATGGCCTGTCCCAGTAAACAATATCGAGGTTCCAGTTTTTCTTAGCCGAAATTACCATAAGGTAAGTGGCAATAGGGTCGCGGCTGATCCAGTTGTACCAGATGGTGTCGGCAATATTTGTCGAATCTGCAAGCCTTCCGTTCGATCCAAGTAAAACATCCGAAGGGACTTTTGTGGTGAGATTTAATGTTGCTTTGTCTGAAGGTCTGTCGTAACAAGGGAAACATTTGCGGGCGCCCTCTGGCTCGAAATCGGTAAAAAAGAAGCCACCATTTACATAAACACCGCCATCTTCGACATTTTTATGATTGTAGTCAATTTTAACTTCAACAACTTCATCCTGATTGTAAATCCTGTCGAGGGTAATTGTTAAAGTGTCCTGAGCATGCACAAATGACAGCCCGCTTAAACTCACGCTGTTAATCAAAAGAGAATTATTCCGGGCATTCAGTTTTATCACATTTAAGGCTGTATCTACCCTGAATGTGATAATTTCGGTTGCAGTAAATGTTTGCGGATACGGAGCGCTGAAATTATTGTAAAGATCAAAATTTAACGTGTAGTTGAGTACATCAAATTTGTGCTTCGGGGTGTTGGGGCTGCGAAACATATTCGAGCGGTCGGGACTGTTTGATTTTCTTTCTGAACAGATAAATGAGCCTTTGTCTTTCAGGTCAACCTGACAAAAAGCTGATGAAACAACAAAGAATATTAAAAAAGAAAGCGTGAAAAGTTTTTTCATGATTTTATGATGTTAAAAATAAATTTTAGATAAAAATTTCTATTCGGTACTGTTTATTTCGGTTTGAATCTGGGTCAGGCGGGTAATAACGCTGCTGTAAATCGCTTCATAAGTTTCAAGATTATCCTGGTAATATGCCGTACTTTTTTCAAGATCCTCCCGGGAGATTTTGTATTTGACAAAAATCGTTTCGAACGCTTGTTTTGCGATACTGTCGGTGGCTTTACCATCCATTTTTTGCTGGCGTAATGAAGCCTCGGCAATTTGCAGATCAGTAATAATAGCGGCCATTGTATCAGGCAGAATTATTCCGTGAGGTACTTTTTTATCAGAAATCTCCTGTTTTGGGGCGCATGAAACTGAGGTCAGAATTAATAATAGCGCAAAAGCAAAACAGGCATTTTTAATAAAAACTGTCATAAACGAATTTACTTGCATAAACCGGGGGAATTCGCACTAATTTCCAACATCCGACATAAATTTAATCCTTACCAGGCGGATTTCCTCTTCCGAAAATTCATCTTCGCCCAGTTCACGCAGTGCGTCTTCGATGGAATCAGATTCGGCTACCTGGAAATACTCGATAATTTCTTCCTGGTGATACGGATCGACATATTCGTTGATGTAATAATTAATGTCGAGTTTGGTGCCTGAAGCAACAATGCTCTCGATTTCGGTGAGCAGCTCGTCAACAGTCAGGTTTTTGGTAAGGGCAATATCTTCGAGCGAAAGCTTGCGGTCGATACTTCTGATAACGTAAACTTTTAAGCCAGACTTATTTATCACTGATTTTACAACCATATCGAGTGGCCGGATGATTTCGTTTTCTTCGACGTAATTTTTGATCAGGTCGAGGAATGGCTGTCCGTATTTCTGGGCTTTCCCAACTCCAACGCCGGTAATTTGCGTCAGTTCATCTATTTTAATAGGGTACTGGATGGCCATATCTTCCAGTGATGGATCCTGGAAAATAATAAATGGAGGCAGGTTTTCCTTGCGTGAGATCTGTTTACGAAGGTCTTTGAGCATTGCAAACAGCGTTTGGTCGGCAGAGCTTGTTTTGTGGCTTCCATTCATCAAATCTTCGTCATCGTCCGGATTTTCGTAATCGTGATCCTTGGTAAGCATGATGGAATAAGGCCTGTCGAGGAATTGCTGCCCTTTTTTTGTAACCTTTAATAAGCCATAATTATCAATGTCCTTTGTAAGCAGGTTGGCAATAAGTGCCTGACGAATGACTGCATTCCAGAATTTTTCGTCATATTCCTCGCCTTTGCCAAACGATTCGACTTTATGATGCTTGTAAGATTTTAGCGTGGCTGTATTTTTTCCAACCAGAATATTAATAATATGTTTTGCCTTGAATAACTCCTTTACTTCGAGAATAGCCTCCAGTACGATGCGGACAAATTTCTTACCTTCAAATTTCTCTTTGGGATGAAGGCAGTTGTCGCAGGAGCCACAATTTTCGTTTTTATATTCTTCTCCAAAATAGTGAAGCAATTGCTTGTGGCGGCAAACCGAAGATTCGGCATACGAAACCGTTTCGAGTAAAAGCTGCTGGGCTATTTCCTGCTCTGCAACAGGTTTTCCCTTCATAAATTTTTCGAGTTTTTGAATGTCGTCGTAACTGTAAAAGGTGATGCAGTTACCTTCGCCATCATCGCGGCCCGAACGCCCGGTTTCCTGGTAGTAGCCTTCAAGGCTTTTTGGCATGTCGTGATGGATTACAAAGCGGACGTCGGGTTTGTCGATGCCCATTCCAAAAGCAATGGTTGCAACAATTACATCAACATCCTCCATTAGAAATCTGTCCTGATTTGTGCGTCGAACACTTGCCTCCAGGCCTGCATGATACGGAAGCGCTTTAATCCCGTTAACAACAAGAGTTTCAGCTAATTCTTCCACTTTTTTACGGCTCAGGCAGTAAACAATTCCCGATTTTCCAGAATTTAATTTTATGTAGCGGATAACATCCTTGATTACATCTGTGGTTTTTGGGCGGATTTCGTAATAAAGATTTGGCCGGTCAAATGATGATGCAAATACTTTGGCGTCAAGTATCATCAGGTTTTTTTGGATGTCGTGCTGAACTTTTGGCGTGGCGGTAGCTGTAAGTGCAATTACCGGAACATCCTGCCCGATGGCTTCGATGATGGGGCGCAACCGGCGGTATTCAGGCCTGAAATC
>CAYOWJ010000060.1:0-5274 GCA_964407625.1 uncultured Lentimicrobiaceae bacterium | reverse complement strand
GCAATCAATGGTGAGATAATAATTGCAGTGCCTTCTTTCATCAAAGCCGGAAGCTGGTAACACATCGATTTTCCTCCACCGGTAGGCATAATTACAAAGGTGTTGTTTCCTTCGAGAAGATTTTTTATGATAGCTTCCTGATTTCCTTTAAAACTGTCGAACCCAAAGAATTTTTTCAAAATCTGGTGAAGAGGATAATCATTTGCTCGGGTTTCAATCATTTCTTGTTTAAACATAGTACAAAATAGTTACATTCAGTATATTGCCGACCACTGATTTTTTTTGGTGAAGGTCGGAAACGTATTTATTATTAATTTATTTCAATTTTTCTTATTTTGAGAGCATCCAGTTTCTTTGCACGCCTTTACAAATCTAATCAAAAATTATATCCATGAGAACAAATAAAATTCTTACAATTTTTTACAGGACATTTTTCCGATATTCATTTTTGATTTTGACCGTTTCAAATTCCCTGGACATTTTTATAAAAATAATCCAAAATTTTGAGATTAGGTTATTTTTGTAACGTAACTTATTTTTTTTAACAATTTTTTATGAAAAAGCATGAGTAAGACAGTCAGTGAGATCAAGGAAATAGCCCGGAATACCATTAAAACTGAAGCCGAAATGGTCAGTAAATTAGCGCATTACGTTGATGATGCCTTTGCAGGTTGTGTCGAACTGATTTATCAAAGTAAAGCAAGGGTGGTAATTACCGGGGTTGGGAAAAGTGCCCTGATTGCAGGGAAAATTGTGGCTACGCTAAATTCTACGGGTACTCCTGCTATTTTTATGCATGCCGGCGATGCTGTTCATGGCGATTTGGGAATTATCCAAAAGGACGACATCATTATTTGTATTTCGAACAGCGGCAATACTGCCGAAATTAAAGTTTTGATTCCTTTTATCAGGATGTCGGGTAATAAATTGATTGCTATGGTTGGCAACAGAGATTCGTACCTTGCCAGGCAAGCTGATTTTATCATCGAAACCACCATCGAAAAAGAGGCCTGCCCCAACAATCTTGCTCCAACTTCGAGCACCACGGCCCAGATTGTGATGGGTGATGCCCTTGCAGTAAGTTTGCTCGAATGTCGTGGTTTTACAACCAGCGATTTCGCCAAATACCATCCGGGCGGAGCCTTGGGAAAACGACTGTACCTGCGTGTATCCGATCTTTACCCCCTCAACGAACGGCCTGTTGTTTCGATTAATCAGGATATCTCATCGACAATTATCGAAATTTCGTCCAAACGACTTGGTGCAACCGCTGTTATGGACGGTGAAAAACTGGTTGGGATGATAACTGATGGCGATTTACGCCGCATGATTCAGTCAGGAAAGCTTTTCGACCAGGTGAATGCAGGCGATATCATGAGCAAAAACCCCAAAACCATCGAATCGGAAAGTCTTGTTGTTCATGCCCTCGAAATTATGCGGGCAAACAATATCACCCAGTTACTTGTTACCGATAATGGAGATTATAAAGGTGTGATTCATCTTCACGACATACTTAAAGAAGGAATTTTGTAAACAAATTAATAATTAGCTTCGATGGGAAAACTAAGTGATCAGTTTAACAGTTATCGCCAGCAAATGAATGATAAGTTGCTGGCTTACGACAATAATAAAGTTATCAAGAGAATTTATAATGTTGATACCAATGCTTATCTCGAGGGTGCATTGGATGTAAAAACCAAAGAAATGCTCGGACTCATTTCATCGATGGTTTTGCGTTGCGACGACTGCATTAAATATCACCTTGAGCAATGTAAAAAAAATGGTGTAACCGATGATGAGCTGATGGAGGTGTTTGGGATAGCAAATCTTGTTGGCGGCACCATTGTAATTCCTCACACACGGCGCGCAGTTGAATATTGGGAAGACCTTAAAAGCTAATCCTTACGGCCTAAAATTTCTTGTACCGAATCCATTTTTGTCCTGACAGATCCGGTTTTTCTTAACCAACTAACAATTTATCAGCAATAAACCATTCAGCAACGTTGTTTTATTGTTCATTTTAAATTAAGAGTATCGTGTTTTTTACTTTTCGTAAAAATATTATTTTGTCCTTCTTAGCCCTGTTTATGGGGTTTAACGCATTCAGCCAGCTCACAAAAATCATGGGATCGGTTAAAGATGCCCAAACCGGCGAGCCAATTCCTTTTGTAAATATTTATTTTCAGGGAACCACCATCGGCATTACTTCCGATTTTGATGGCAATTATTCTATCGAAACAAAAACTCCCGGCGACAGCCTTATCGCTTCATTTGTGGGTTATCTGCGTCAGGCAAAAGCTGTTGAAAAGAGAAAATTCCAATACATCAATTTCGAATTAAAAACCAATAACATCCTACTCGAAACCGTGGTAATCAAGCCAGGTGAAAATCCTGCCGAAGTTTTGCTTCGAAAGATTATCGAAAACAAAAAATTTAACGACCCTGATAAGTACGACGCATACCAGTACGAGGCTTACAACAAAATCGAGATCGACGCCAATAATATTACTGATAAGTTCAAAGAAAGCCGGATTTTCAGACCATTCCAGTTTATTTTTGATAACGTGGATACCTCCACTGTAAATGGAAAAACCTACCTGCCGATTTTTTTAAGCGAGATTTTATCGGATGTTTACACCCGGAAAAACCCACGGGGTTCAATCGAGATTATTAAAGCCAACAAAGTTTCAGGCATCGAAAATGAAAGTGTAATGCAATTTTTGGGTGATAAATTTCAGCACACGAACATTTACGATAATTACATCGATCTTTTTCAGAAGAATTTTGTCAGCCCCATCTCCAATTCCGGGTTGGGTTCTTATAAATATTACCTCGTCGATAGTGGCTATTTTGAGAACAAGTGGTGTTACAAAGTCATGTTTAAGCCACGCCATAAACAAACGCTTACTTTTACCGGTAGCTTCTGGGTTCATGATACAACTTTTGCAATCAAAAAGGTTGACATGCGCATTGTTGATGATGCCAACATCAATTTTATTAACGATTTGGTCATCGAAAAAGAGTACGATTTGATTGATGAAAAATACTGGTTGCTCACGAAGGATTATGTGATTGGTGATTTTAATTTTATAGAGGGCGATAATAAAGTCCTGGGATTTTTTGGAAGGAAAACAACCACTTACCGGAATTTCGTAATAAATCAGCCCAGGGAGGATAAATTTTACAATAATCCGGTAAATGTTCTGGTATCCGACAGCGCCGGAAAATATGATATCGAATTTTGGGAAAACAACCGGCATGAGGAGCTGACCAGAGACGAAAAGACAATTTATTTCATGGTGGATACCCTCAAAACAATTCCACTTTTTAATACCTACATTGATATCATCCAGATGGTAACAACCGGCTATTATGAAACCGGGAATTTTGAAATCGGCCCGTACGCATCATTGCTTAGTTTTAATGCCATTGAAGGAGCAAGGTTTAGGTTTGGTGGCCGCACCAGTAACAAATTCAGCACAAAAATCATGATCGACGGGTATCTGGCATATGGTACGCTCGATAAACGTTTGAAATATGGCGGGGGATTTTTGTACATGCTTGGCAAAAATCCCAGGCGTGCCCTCGGAGGATCTTTTAAATACGACCTCGAGCAATTGGGTGCAAGCCAAAATGCCTTCAGAGAAGATTTCTTTCTGGCCTTCCTCTTCCGTAGAAATCCTGCCGACAAATTATCTATGGTTGAAGAGGTCGAAATGCATTATGAGCACGAATGGTTCAATGGATTCAGCAATACGATCAACCTGATCCATCGTAACATGTATCCGGTTGGTGGCGCTAAGTTTGAGTTTTATTACCAGGATGAAGCTACCCAGAAGATTGCTGAAGAAACTGCCATAACTTCTTCCGAAATCCGCCTCGATACCAGGCTGGCTTATCGTGAACGTTTTATTATAGGTGAATTTGAGCGCGTAAGTCTTGGCGCAAAATTCCCCATTCTCGATATTCAGTACGGTTACGGAATTCCGGGGCTATTCAACAGCGATTACGAATATCACCGGCTGCAACTCGGAATCAGTCATTGGTTCAATTTGTTCAACCTCGGTTGGTCGAAATACAACATTCAAACCGGTCGCATCTGGGGTGTTTTGCCGTATCCCGAGTTAAAACTGCACGAAGGAAACGAAACCTATTTTTTTGATGAGTCATCCTTTAACCTGATGAATTATTACGAATTTGTGAGCGATAAATACATCAGCGCACTTTATACCCATCATTTTGATGGTTACTTTTTTAATCGTTTGCCATTATTGCGTAAACTCAAATGGCGCGAAGTTGCCTTTGTTAAAGGACTGGTTGGTGGCATGGATCAAAAAAATAAAGATTATTCCGTTTTCCCTGAAGGCCTCTATACTTTAGATAAACCCTATTTTGAGGCTGGAGCCGGCATCGAAAATATCCTTAAATTTATTAGGGTTGACGCAGTCTGGCGATTGTCGTATCTCGATCATGCCGAAATCAGCAAATTTGGGCTGTTTGTTAGTTTGCAATTCACATTTTAGCGTATTTTTGACTCACTTATTGTTTTTAAGGAGATTTCATGATTTTACGAACAGAAAATATTTTCAAGAAGTACAAGCACCGGATGGTAGTTAACGACGTTTCGGTTCATGTGGAGCAAGGCGAAATTGTTGGTTTGCTGGGTCCTAACGGGGCTGGTAAAACCACCACTTTTTATATGATCGTTGGCTTGATAAAGCCTTTTGGAGGGAAGGTGATGCTTGATGACATCGAAATTACCAACGAGCCTATGTATCGGAGAGCGCAGCGCGGAATCGGCTATCTTGCCCAGGAAGCTTCTGTTTTCAGGAATCTGAGCGTTGAGGATAACATCAAAGGAGTTTTGGAATTTACCAAATTCTCAAAAGATAAGCAAAAGGAAAGGCTCGAAACCCTGCTCGACGAATTTGGTTTGCGGCACATCCGTAAAAGTAAAGGGATCACCCTTTCGGGAGGAGAGCGCCGACGGACTGAAATTGCCCGCGCCCTGGCCGTTGACCCGCATTTTATCCTCCTCGACGAGCCTTTTGCCGGCGTTGACCCGATTGCCGTCGAAGATATTCAATCCATCGTCTCAAAACTTAAAGAGAAAAATATCGGCATCCTCATCACCGACCATAATGTTCACGAAACACTGAACATCACCGACCGCGCCTACCTGCTTTTTGAAGGATCAATCCTGAAATACGGCACTGCCGAAGAACTGGCCCAGGATGAACAAGTGAGAAAAGTTTATCTCGGTAAGAATTTTGA
>CAYOWJ010000059.1:3276-15535 GCA_964407625.1 uncultured Lentimicrobiaceae bacterium | reverse complement strand
CAAATTTGATTGATTGCAACTTTCATACAATTAGGTGTTTATTATTAATTTTACACGCACCTCGTGGTGCACAGAACTGCACATTTTTTCTAACGAAAAAATCAAAAAAAACCCCCGCCAAATTAATGACGGAGGCCCCAGCAAAAAAGATTTCCACTTTAAAAAAGCAGGAAATACTATCTTAAATATTTTATTCCTTTACATACAGGATTAACTCAGAAAATGTGGATGAAGGCGAAAACAAAGTTACCCTGATGTATCTGGTTTTTTGGTTTACAACATGACCGCTCCATACTTTGTAACGCCCTAAGTCGTCATCAAAAACAGAAGTCCAGTTGCCAGGCTCACCGGCCGAAATTGTTACATTTCCACTTGAACTGTAATCGCGCAGATAAATTTTCGACACATCATATTCCTGACCTAAATCAATGTAGGAACTTCTTGGGTATGTTGCTGAAAAACCTGGTGACCAAGAAGTCACCGGATTTGCATTATTTCCCATTAACGGATCTCCTGAAAGCGTTTGTTCATCAACCATGTTGGTAGCAACTCCCAAACCTGTTTCATTGGTTACCATTGTTGGGTTTAATTCAAGTTTGACTTCCTGATGAAACTCAGGAAAAACATAATCATCGCCGGCTACTATAATAAACACAGGCCTTTCGGAAACATTAACCGTAACCTTTCCATTTATAACTTCCAATATTGTTTCCTGTCCTGAAATTGATCCATTTACTAATTCGACAAGTTTTACCTGTGTTTCGCCTTCAGCCAGAGTTAGTTCATAACCAGAAACTTCAGTCTGGTTACTTGTTGGGCACCAAAGTGAGTAGGCTCCAACATTTTCATTATCATTCTTAAACCTGTATATCATAACCTGTGGATTGCCAGATGGAATTTCCTGTTGAAACCGCATTCCTGTCAGATGATTTTTCATGGTGTAAACATAGTACCAGGAAATTTTTGGAACATAGCCGGTAGCCGCTGAACTTATCAGTCCTGAATTGTCAAATTTGGTAGAACTGGCAGGGTTAACATCTGCCAACATATACATTGCGGCTTTATCAACCCCGGATGCTGCAAGTACAAGATATGACCGTACCAGCCATTGCGCCTGAACTTCAAATTGAGAAAATGAACCAATTTCCGGAGAACGCAATACTGAGGCAGGATGTGTGTCGTAGCCAAATTCGGTAATCCAGACTTCTTTTCCAGGATAGTACTTGTTTCGATAATCGGCAAATTCAGCCATAAAACCTTTCAGATTGCCAGCCTCAGGACTTACACCAACAGTGCCGGTAGTTTGAGGATTTGGACCATTATGACAATAATGATGAACATTTATTACATCAGCAGGAAATTCGCCATTGCGGTAATAATCGGCCCAGAGTTTCATTGCCTTGATGTATTCGATGTTTGTTTCAGCCAGACCACCCATAACGAGTTTTGCATTTGGATCAGCATTTTTCACACCAAAAGTTGGCCCCATTGTTCCCATGTGTCCATCATAATCAGCACTCGCCATAGCAGAATATTCATAAGGTGTGAAATGACCTTCCCTTGAATTCCACCATTTATTCTGCTCATTCCAGTCTTCATAATAATTCAGCAAAGCAGTTCCTGAAATGACTTTTTGGTTGGAAGCCAGTTTTAAAAGGCCGGGGCTTACCTGAGTATTTCCATACCTGGCTGCATATTGAAACATGTGATCGGCATGTTCGGCATAGGATGCAGGCAGCAAAGGATCTTCACCTTCTGATACTGGTTTATTGCTAAGCTTACTTTGATTGAAATTTGTCAACCATAAAACACTTCCCTGAATATCGGGAAAGACGAATAATCCGCTTTTTTTAAGAATTTCATAATAGTAGTCAAAATTCCATCCAAGTACATTAAATTCATTTTGATTGTTCGGATAGCCAGGATAGGATGTATTGGTGTTACCTTCACACCAGCTCCAGTTGTGATATTCCCTGATAAAACCAACAGCCTGCATCCGGCCAACGGGACTGTTAACAAATGCGTTTGCACCAATCAACTGATCCATAAGAGGATAAGGATGGGCTTGAGCAACCGGCTCTTCTGCAGGCATTTCGAGACGGCTTCCGTAAACTACAATTTCGCCAATCCTGGTTTCAGGCGAATGAATTTTAATTCTCAAATACCTGGTTTCAAGATTAACATCATGTTGATTCCAGGAATTTGTTCCTGCAAGATTATCAGTAAAAAGCAAATTCCACTCAAAAGGAGAGCCATAGTAAATGGAAACCGGCGATGTTGAATCTTCGCCTGCGTCGGTCATGTCGTACAAATAAATCTCCGACAATAAACAATTCCCGCCCAGATCAATTAATGCAAAACCCGGGTACATCCAGGAAGTTGAACCGATGTCCCATTTATTTATCGGATTTCCGGATTGCCCTGCTTTGGGGTCACCTGCTAACGCCTGTTCATCAACCAGTAAAAAGGCCGAACCCTGAGCAGATTCATTAATCACCATTTTTGGAGTAAGCGTAAATTTATAAGGTTCACCACCCAATACAATTTGTGTTGTTTGATCAGCACAATTAGATATTTCTGAAAAATTAAGGGCGTCATCAACAGACTTTATCGCAAAATAATATCGTGTATCCGGCAACAATCCATTGATAGTTAACGATTGTGGAGTACCACTGATTTGTGGTTCCGGAGGTAAAGCCCATGATGTGGAAGTCAAAAAGTTGGCTGCTGTGACGAGCTCAGTACTATATTTTATCAGGTAATAATCGTTTGTACCCATAAGCCCGTCATCACCGGTAGAAGTCCAGGTAAGTTCGATTTTACCTTCCCCATCCTGTTGAGCTATAAGGTCAGTAATTTTTGATGGGGCTATCGAGTCAATTTCACCGGGAGTCCTGTCATAGCCATACAAAACAATTTCAGCAACATTCGAGCGGGGATTGGATTTACCAAATCTTAAGAACCGAGTTGTCACGTTAATATCATGTTGATTCCATGAAAGATAACCCATCAAATTATCTGTAAACAGCAATTCCCAGTTACCGGGTGTTCCACTCCAGACTGTAAAATCACTATAATCGTTTGCGTCTCTGAGAAAAACATGTGTGAGATCATAAATCTTCCCTAAATCCAATTCGGTAAAAAGTGGATAAACAACGCTGCTGCTATAACTCGTCTGCCATGTTGTAGTTGGGTTTCCTCCCGGACTATTCAGTGGATCACCGGCCATTTCCTGCTCATCAACAAACCTTCCCGGATCACCCTGATTTGCCACATTATTCATTTTTGAAGGATCGACCACGATTTTTTCTTCGACCACTTCAGATGAATAAACATAAAGCGCAATTTCAGAAAACTTAGCCTCTCGTGTTGTGAGTGTGACTCTTAAATATCTGGTGTATGCATTTACTTCGTGAAGATTCCACTTTAAATAAGAAAGGCACGGATCGGTAAAAATGGTAGTCCAGTTTCCGGGAGTACCAATTTCAAATATTGCATTACCATTTGAATTAATATCACGTAAATAAATTTTTGAGATGTAAACGATCGATCCTAAATCGATGTATGCTGAAGCAGGATAAAGTGAAGTCTGTGATCCGGGGAACCAATGAGTAGTTGGTGCTCCGCCAGAACCATGGAGTGGATCTCCTGCAATCGATTGTTCGTCAACCATATTGGTTGCGATTCCAAAGCCAGATTCGTTGAAAACCATTTCAGGATTCAGAATAACCCTGGTTTCGATCTGATTATAAAAAACAGGTGTTTCAATGGTTGAAATATTGGAAATTGCTGAATTTGAATATTCACCGGTCAATTTTAATGCAAAATAATATTTGGTGCCTTTTTCAATCCCTGTAACTGTAACCTCATGACTAGTGCCAGAATTTGGATTAAAAGGAATTTGAAAAGAGCTACAACTACTAAAATTCGCCTCATTAATCAGCGTTTTGCTGTACCTCAGATCGTATCCGGTAAAAATGCCGGTTGACTGGTTTCCTGTTACATCATTCCAGGTTAGTTTAACCGAAGTTGGATTCGAAAAAACCGGCGTAAGGTTGGTTACATTTGGTGGTGGAAGAATTGGATTATCGGCGTAAACAATAAATTCGTTAAAATTCACCAATGGACTTGTTTTGGTAACTTTTAAATATCTTGTAGTAATGCTAACATCATGACGTTTCCATTTTTTATAGCCATTTAAAGGTTCAGTAAACAGATTTTGCCAATTATCAGGTGTACCATAATCGATAATGAGATTGGCCATGTTGTACGAATCATAAATAAAAATATTCTTAACTGCCATCTCACTACCCAGGTCGATGTATGCACTTAACGGATAAACTGCTGAAAAGCTGGTCTGCCAGATCGTTAAGGGCACTCCATTGACTCCGTTCAAAGGATCTCCCGACAAATCCTGCTCATCAACCATTGCAGTGGCATTACCCAGGCCTGAAATATTTGTTACAAGGTAAGGATACAGTGTAACTTTGGTAACCTGACCGAACAAAAAATCAGCATTGACGATTATTGAAAGAACAATAATGAGAAACCTGAATGAACTAGTATTTATGTATTTCATAGTCGATAATTTTTAAAGGCTCTTTATTTGCTGGAAAATCATAAAGGAATCCTTGTTTGTAACTTTCTGATAGTATTTCTTTCAAAATATTTATTAATTGATAATAAGTTTGCCTGATAATGAGTGCGTTTCACCAACAAGCATTACCATAAAAGTTCCTTTGCTAAAATTAGCCAAATCAATCCGATGTGTTGTTCCGCAAAAGTTCTTTATGTCAAATTTTGCAATAATCTTTCCGGTAATGTCGATAAAATTAAGGCAATCAAAAGTTCCATCCGGAATCGTAACATTAGTAAAACTTTTAGCTGGTGAAGGGAAAACTGAAAGTTCGTCCTGGATAGTATTTAAAATTATTGATTCATCTGTCGAAGTCGAGAATTTCAGGTTCTTAATTAATACTTCTCCATTAAATTTTTGGCCTGGATTAACAAAGAAAACCAGAAATGCATCCTGACTCAAATTTACATCGTTCAATACTTCAGTAAAATCAAAAGAAATTTTATTAAACATGCCATTGCCGTCAACTTTGCTTTCGATGGTTCTTGTTTGACTACTAACAAAAACTCCATCCGAAATATCAACTCTTAATGTAATTGATTGTTCGGTGCTCATTTCGATAGTAACAACAGGATTACTCATTAAATCAGTATTATCAATACTCAGCGTAAACGCTTCCCATGGATTTTTATTGATATTAACAACCAACAAATCGTTTTGCTCAACAAAGGAGAAATTATGGTTACCAAACCAATCTTTAATGTTGTGGTTGACTTCTGCGAAGGCGGCATTCGCAAATATTGATAACGTAAAGAGTACGGTTGCGAATTTTATATTTAATCTTGTTTTCATAATCTGATATCGTTTTAGCAAACTTAATATCGGATTATACTGTTTGGCAAGGTTTTTATTGCATTCCTATTTTTGGAATTCTAAATTGACAACTCCAGGAAAACAATAGTAATCAATCTACATTTTTGACATGTTTTTCTTCTCTAAAAATGCCCCCTTTAAAAAACAGGAATTCATATTCGAAAAAATTGCTAAGCATTTGAATAAGAATAATAAAACCGGGTTTTAATGCAAGTCAGGAACAAATAACCAGATAAAGTTTCCGGGAATTGTGCCGTCAGTCCGGAACAGCAAAAAACAGGTCGGCAAAACAAAATTGAAGTATTTCCAAAATAAACTTTTCAAATAGCAATTCCCATAATTATGTTTCATTTTGAGATTTAGTGGTTGATTTCAAAACATACATTCACCATATTTAACTGATATTATGTACTATAAAATTTTCCTCAATTTTGGATTTCCAAAAATTATCAACTATCATACCATTATCAGATATTTCCTATATTTAAGTCAAATTAGTTTTTATACTATTTTTTTTTAAGTGTTCATGCAGGCAAAGTATTTCATTTTAGATTTGAAAAAACATCCAGACTGTAATGCTTAAAATAAATTACTACTTTTGCACCTCAAATTTTTAATGCAGAAATTAATGAATATCACTCAGGAAAAAACAGGAGATTTAACAGCAACATTAAAGGTAGAAATTACTGAAAATGACTATGCAGCGCACGTTGACAAAGAATTAAAGTCGTACCGGAAACAAGCATCTATTCCCGGATTCAGACCAGGAAAAGTGCCAATGGGAATCATTCAAAAAAAATACGGCATCGCTATCATGGCTGAGGAAGTGAACAAAATTGTTTCAAATTCCATAAACGATTACATTAAAGAAAATAACCTTAATATCCTCGGATACCCGATTCCTAATACTGAAAAGGAAAATCAGCTCGATTTTGAAACTCAGAAAGACTTTACCTTTCACTTTGATTATGCCATTACACCCGAAATCAAGTTAGATCTTACCGGAAATACGGTTGTTGACTACTATAATATCAAGGTTGAAGACGAAATCATAAACAAGTTCATTAATGATATCCGTGAACGCAACGGTAGTTTTGAAAATGCAGATACCATTGAAGTGTCTGATAAAGTTGATGTACTTCTCAAAGAAGTTGATGATTCAGGAGAAATTGCGGAGAATGGTGTTTCTAAACTTTTATTCGATTTTCTTAAAAACATCAATGATCAGGACATAAAACAAGCATTTATCGGGTTAAAAACCGGAGATACTTTGGTAATTAATCTTCTGAAGGCAACAACTGATGCTGGCGAAACTGCTAAAATTCTTGGCATCGAAAACACCTTGACTGCGAAGATTGAAGCGAATTACCAGGTTTTAATTGAAAATATATCCAGGATAAAACCTGCCGACCTTAACGAAGATTTGTATAAAAAAGCCTTCCCGGCAGATGAAATTGTTGATGAAGTTCAATTCCGGTCAAGAGTTGCTCAGGAAGCATCAAGAGCCTATAATGAAGAGTCGGATAAGATTTTTGTACAACAAACCCTGGAAAAACTCCTCAACGACGCCGATATTGAGTTGCCTGATGAGTTTATGAAAAAATGGCTTTACGTCAGCAACGAAGGCAAACTTTCTATCGACCAGATCGAACGTAACTTTGAGCATTACAAACACTCGATGAAACATCAGTTGTTTGAGAATAAACTGATCACCGAAAATCCTGAACTTGAAGTTAAAGATGTGGATATCAAAAATGAAATAAAAAAATATTTCAGCTTTTATATTCCCGAAAATGATGACGAAAATGCCGATGAAAGAAGCCATCAGTTAGATCTGATTGCTGAAAAATACATGAAAAACAAAGAGGATATCGAAAGAATTCAGGATCAGTTATATAATCAACGACTGCTTTCACTTTTCAAATCCAATCTTACACTTAACTTAATTGATGTTACCTATGATGAACTGATCGAAATCATGAAATCAGTCCATCCTCATCATCACCATCCGGAACATGACCATGAGCACGAACATGACCATGAGCACGATTCCAACGAATAAACTGAATATTATTTCACTTTATCAGGTTTAAAGTAGTCTGAAATCAGAAAACAAAAAAAATTATTATGTATCCAGAGAACGAATTTAATAAATATGCCACGAAACACATGGGCATCAACAGCTTAACCCTTCAGCGGTACACTTCTGCTGTAAAGGGATATATTTCGCCAACCATCATCGAAGAACGCCAGCTCAACGTAGCCCAAATGGACGTTTTTTCGCGTTTGATGATGGACCGCATCATTTTTTTAGGTGTGCCGATTGATGATTATGTAGCCAATATTATTCAGGCTCAATTACTTTTTCTCGAATCGGTTGATTCATCAAAAGATATCCAGATTTACCTGAATACTCCGGGTGGCTCGGTTTACGCCGGTCTTGGTATTTATGATACGATGCAATACATCTCGTCGGATGTTGCCACAATTTGCACAGGAATGGCTGCTTCGATGGGCGCAATCCTGTTGTGTGCCGGACAAACCGGAAAACGCACTGCTTTAAAACACTCCAGAATCCTGATTCATCAACCCATGGGCGGTGCGCAGGGTCAAGCCTCAGATATCGAGATTACAGCCCGTGAAATCCAAAAGTTAAAAAAAGAGCTTTACGAAATCATCGCCAAACATTCAAACCAGGATTTCGAGAAAATCTGGCACGATTCGGACAGGGATTATTGGATGACCTCTCAGGAGGCCAAAGATTATGGTATGATTGATGAGGTTTTGGAACAAGTTTCGAAAAAGAAATAACATATTTTCTAAAAGAAAAATTAAAAAACTTTATGGCAAAATCCAGTGATAAATGTTCTTTTTGCGGACGTTCGAGAATTGAAGCCGAAGTGTTAATTGCAGGTATTAATGGAAATATCTGTCAGGATTGTGTTGAACAGGCCCAGATAATTCTTTCGGAAGAACGCTCCATTAAAAAGCCCGAGCGATCGAAAGAACTTAAACTGATGAAGCCGGCTGAAATCAAGAAGTACCTCGATCAATACGTTATTGGGCAGGAAGAAGCAAAACGCATTTTGGCAGTAGCCGTTTACAACCACTATAAACGAATTTCACAAGGCACTTTTAAGAATGGCAATAATGATGATGTTGAAATTGAAAAATCAAATATCATCATGGTTGGCGAAACAGGCACCGGAAAAACTTTACTGGCACGATCGATCGCAAAAATGCTGCATGTTCCGTTCGCCATTGCTGATGCAACGGTGCTTACCGAAGCAGGTTATGTTGGCGAAGATGTTGAAAGCATCCTGGTTCGTTTGCTGCAGGCTTCTGATTACGATATTAAAATGGCCGAAAAAGGAATCGTTTTTATTGATGAAATCGACAAAATTGCACGTAAAAGCGATAACCCTTCGATTACACGGGATGTTTCAGGAGAAGGTGTCCAGCAGGCCTTATTAAAATTGCTAGAAGGTTCGGTTGTAAATGTTCCACCTCAGGGTGGGCGGAAACATCCGGAGCAAAAAATGATTCAGATAAATACCGAAAACATTCTTTTTATTGCCGGCGGCGCTTTTGATGGCGTTGAGAAAATTATTGCATCAAGGATGCGCGCCAATGTTATCGGATATTCCAAAAATAAAGATCAGGTTGAGATCGACAAAAACAACCTGATGCAGTACATTGCTCCTCCGGATTTGAAAAAATATGGACTCATTCCCGAGATTGTCGGACGATTGCCGGTGGTGACTTTTTTAAGCCCACTCGACAAAATTGCTTTAAAACGTATTTTGCTGGAACCAAAAAATGCACTCGTTAAGCAATTTTCGAGGCTTTTTGAAATGGATAACATCAAATTAACTTTTGCTGATGAAGCCCTCGATATGATTGTGGATAAAGCGATTGAGTTTAAACTGGGTGCAAGAGGGCTGCGTTCGATAATTGAAGCAATTTTGAATGACGCCATGTTTGAGCTGCCTTCCAAAAAATCAGTGAAAGAACTCGATATCACCGTGGAATATGTTAACGAAAAACTCATCAAAAATCCGGTTACCCGTCTTAAAGTAGCCTGAACAGCTTGATAAACTGACAAATAACAATACCTCAAACCCGGATGTTTTCAAATAAACTTCCGGGTTTTTGCGTTATTGGAAAAATTTTAACCCGGCATTTCAAATGTTGCGAATTTGCTTAATTTTTATCTTCATTATTAACCTTTTTTTTACTGCCTTCTCACAGGAACAGGAGTTTCATGTAGTTCCTTCAAAAATAATTGGCCAGGACACGCTCCCATACATCCAGCTTAATGTTGTCGAAATTTTTGATTTCAAGGTTTTCAAGAACAATCATCAGGCTTCTCAAAATACCAGGCTCATCAAAAACGTAAAAATCGTTTACCCTTATGCCCGATTGGCTGGTAAAACGCTTAAAGAATACGAAATCATCCTTGGCCAGGTTGATAATGAGCGGGAAAGACGCAAGATTTTAAAAGAGCTCGAAAATGAAATCAACGATAAATACGGCGACGAATTAAAAAAACTGACTTTTTCTCAGGGTAAAATCCTGATTAAACTCATCGACCGCGAAACTGGTAACACATCTTTCGACCTGGTTAAAGATCTTCGCGGGAATTTCCTGGCTTTTTTTTACCAATCGTTTGCCAGGGTTTTTGGCTACAACCTAAAAGTGGAATACGACCCTGAAGGTGAAGACAGGAACATCGAAATCATCGTTCGGATGATCGAAAACGGCGTGATTTAGAAAAACGATAATCATCAAAAATCAAATGGGAATCAAAAAAAATCAGGACGCTTTACTCAAAATGCAGTTTTAAATCGCCAAGGCATTTATTAATCCTGATATTTGTAATACTTCGAAGGGGGTTTTGAAAAGTCGTAAGTCGGCAATTTATCCGAATCGTCAATAAATCCACTATTATCAATCTTCAAAACTTTCCAGTAGTTATTTTCAAAACCCTGACCCGGCTCAGCTTCAAAATCGTAACCGGAATTAATCAAATCCATATCAAAATAGCTGATACATTCGCTAAAATGACTGCCGTATTTCATGCAAGCGCTCATGAAATAAATGCCCACATCATAGCCTTCAAAGGCATATTTATGAGGTTCGGTTTTATAATTTTCGCGATAACGCCTCACAAAATTGCGGACCACCGGCAAACTATAATCTGCATTATCTTCGGCAAGAATCCGTGCATTTAAATTACTCAGATGAGCGGGTTCGAGACCTTCAATTTTTCTCCAGTTTGGCAAGCCGATAACCGTGATCTGAAATTCGCTTTTTAAATCGTTCAATTTCCGCATAAATTCCAAAAGGAAAGCCTTGTTTTCAGAAAACAGAACAATTACATTTTCACGACCTGGCGAAGCTTTGCGTTTCAAGAGGTCGATGCTGTCGCGCTTATAAATAATTTCGGTGTAAAAATCGGTAAGTGGAAACTCTCTTACAGCAAGTTCACGCTTCATTTCGGCTTTTAAATCTTCAATCTGATCGTAATTTTGGGTAGTACCTTCGTGCGCGATAAAAATCTGGGCATGCCTGTAACCGTTATTCAGATAGCTGACTAACGAAGGAAACTGAGATTTCGCCGAAGGTTTAACCTTGAAAACAAACGGATTCTCGTTTAAAATTTCTTCGCGAGTCGAAAATGGATTTACGATGTAAATCTTATTCTGGCGGGCAAATTCAGCAACAACGGCAAAGCTTCTGGCATGCACCGGGCCAATGATGATGTCCATATTTTTCAACTCCGGCTTATTGATGACCTGTTGCGATGAAGCAACATTATCTTCGACATTAAAAACGTAAACCTTAACATTCAATCCGACTTTTTTTAACGAATCGAGCGCCATCATAAAACCCTCATAAAACTGGATAAAGTTGAATGATTTTGGGTTTGCAGTATTTACAGAAGGTGATGAAGGATTTGCCACAATATTCTTCAAAGTATCAATTTCCGAAAAGTAGAAAGGCAGCAGCAGCGCAACCTTGATTTCACCCTTTTCTAAAAGGCTGAAGCAAAGTTCCTTTCCTGATAAATCTTTAGCTGGCTCCGCATCTGTTTCAGTTTTAAGCTCGGTCAACGTATCGCTAAAAGCAAGCTCATGCTCCTCAATTTTAGATAAAGGAATTCTGACAGTCAGCCCGGGCTCAAGATTTTTAGCAATGTAGGGATTGATTTCCCTGATTTGATCGACAGTAATTTTATAATCTTTGGCAAGGCGGTTTATGGTCAGGCTGGATTTTACCCGGTGATTGATGTAATTTGTATTACTTTTTTTAGTGGGGATTTTAATAATCTGTTCGCTCTTTACCTGGTCCTCAATCCCGGGATTAATCGCATAAATATCATCAATACTCACCCGATATTGGAGGGCAATCAGAAACAACGATTCTTTTGAGCGCGCCTGGTACTCGAAATAGTTTTTGCTTTTATCCTGCTGTCCGTCGGCACCGCTCATTGATGCTGCGTTTGGATTCGTTGCAGAGCCTGTTTCAACAGTTTTTGGAATTTTAATTTTCTGGCCGGTAATTACTTTATCGCCCTGGATATTATTGTATTGCCGGATGATTTCGACATCAACATTGTAGGCTTTTGCGATGGAATACAAAGTCTGCCCTTGTTCGACCAGATGCAAATAGAAAGCTTTTCCATCCATATTCTGAACAACTTTGGATTGTTTCACCACAACCGGATTCTGAGCTTCAATAAAATTGACCACCCAAAAAAATGCTGCCAGGATAAGTATTCTTGAAAGGTTCATAGCTGGAAAATAA
>CAYOWJ010000059.1:0-3176 GCA_964407625.1 uncultured Lentimicrobiaceae bacterium | reverse complement strand
ACTCCCTACTCCCACTCTATCGTTGCCGGCGGTTTAGAACTGATATCGTAAACTACCCTGTTAATTCCTTTAACTTTATTGATAATTTCGTTTGAAACTTTTGCCAGAAACTCATAAGGCAGATGCGACCAATCCGCGGTCATCCCATCAGTAGATCCAACGGCGCGCAAAGCAACAACATTTTCGTAAGTACGTTCATCGCCCATCACACCCACCGACTGAACCGGCAAAAGCACAGCAAGTGCCTGCCAGACCTTATCGTACAAACCGCTGCTCTTTAATCCTTCGATAAAAATATAGTCGACTTCCTGCAGGATTCTTACTTTTTCGGGAGTTATTTCGCTCAGAATTCTAATCCCTAATCCCGGCCCCGGAAACGGGTGTCGGTGTAAAATTTCATTTTTCAGGCCGAGTGTTGCGCCAACTCTTCGTACCTCATCTTTAAACAAACTATTGAGTGGTTCAACAATTTTTAGCTTCATAAAATCGGGTAAACCACCCACATTATGATGCGATTTTATAGTTGCAGATGGTCCTTTTACCGAAACCGATTCGATAACATCTGGATAAATGGTACCCTGAGCCAGCCATTTTACGTCGGTGATGTGATGCGCTTCATCATCAAAAACCTCGATAAAAGTGCGGCCAATCGCCTTGCGTTTTTCTTCGGGATTTGTCAGACCTTCCAAAGCATCGTAAAATTTCTGTGCTGCTCTCACACCTTTTACATTCAAACCCATGCCCAGGTATGCTTCCAGCACATTTTCGAATTCATTTTTACGTAAAAGACCGTTGTCAACAAAAATGCAATGCAACTGCTTGCCGATAGCCTTATGCAACAACATGGCCGCTACCGATGAATCGACACCACCCGATAATCCCAGTACGACTTTATCGTTACCAAGTTTTTGTTTCAACGCTTCAACAGTGGTCTCCACAAACGAATCAGGCGTCCATTCCTGATGACAGCCACAAATGTTAACCACAAAATTCCGGAGCAAAACCATGCCCTCGGTCGAATGATAAACTTCAGGATGAAACTGTATGCCGTAAATTTTCTGCGATCCGGCCTGATATCCGGCAACCTCAACATCGGAAGTGCTGGCAATAACCGAATAGCTTTCAGGTAAAGTCAGAATGGTGTCACCATGCGACATCCAAACCTGGCAACCAACCGACATCCCTCTTAGTAACTCATGAGTCGTATCAATTTTGGTAAGATTTGCACGGCCATATTCACGTGTTTCTGACGATTCTACCTTTCCACCATTGGCTTTTGCAATAAACTGAGCACCATAACAAACACCGAGAATCGGTAAATCCGATGCGATAAAACCTGCCAGTTCAGGATCAGGCGCGTTAGTATCGAGCACCGAATGCGGACTTCCCGAAAGGATAACACCCTTAACATTTCCGATGTTCGATGGAGCCTTATTAAAAGGATGGATTTCGCAATACACGTTTAGTTCGCGAACACGTCTGGCAATGAGCTGCGTGTATTGAGAACCGAAGTCGAGAATTAGTATCATTTCCTGCATGGCGCAAAGATAATGATTCGCTCAAAACTTCAGTGTTGATGAATGAAAGTTTTGAGGTTTTCTTTGTCAGGATTTTCATAGCTAAATTGATGCAAACCCTTGTTTAAAGCCACTTTGCGGCTGGCAAGTTCAAAATTAGCCTTTTCGAAATTTCCCGGCTCAACATAAGATTTGATAATATTAAAAGTTAAAAAAAATGAAAATATTTGTCGCCTTCATATTTATAGTAAATTTGCTTATTCTTTTATAGGAATAATTCTCATAAAGTAATAAATCATTCATGGATCAAACAGAAATCAGAAACAAGCTGACTGAAAAGGGATTAAGAATCACTCCACAGCGTCTTTCCATTTTTGAAGCCATCATAATGCTGCAAAATCATCCAACAGCAGAAGATATTATTGCTTTTATCAGGCAGGATCAACCAAATATTGCAACCGGTACTGTTTACAAGGTTCTCGATTCGTTGGCTGAAAATGGATTAATCTCAAAAGTAAAAACCGAAAAAGATATTATGAGGTACGATGCCATGATGGTTAATCATCATCATTTGTATTGCATCGATTCTGATAAAATTAAGGATTATGTTGATGAGGAGCTTGATGAACTGATCTCCGGTTATTTTGCAAAAAAGGAAATTACCGGTTTTAAAATCGAAGATATCAAGCTTCAAATAAACGGCCAATTCATAAATGAACATTCATGACAGTAATTAAAGTCATATTGATTATTGCAGGAACCGTTTCGTTAGGTATTGGCCTTGTTGGGATTGTTGTTCCGGGCTTACCTACAACGCCATTTTTGTTGCTTACAGCCGGGCTATACATGCGCAGTTCCGACAGACTTTACAACCATTTGATCAATAATAGATTTGTGGGAAGTTACATTTCAGATTTCCGCGAAAACAAGGGAATGGCATTAAGAGCAAAACTTTACACCATTTTTATGATGTGGACGATGATTACTTTAAGTTGTGTCTTTCTTGTCGAAAACACACCAACAAAACTTTTAATAATCAGCATTGGAATAATTGGAACTTTAATCATGGGGTTTATTATTCCAACCATTAATAAATCAAATAATTAACTTTAAATTTAAACAAAATGAAGGAAAAAAGTATCGAATTATTAAACAAAGCTGTTGCCGACGAATTAAGTGCAGTACATCAGTACATGTATTTTCATTTTCATTGCGACGACCTGGGTTACGACCTGTTGTCGAACCTTTTTAAACGCACCGCCATCGAAGAAATGCTGCATGTTGAGAAACTTGCCGAACGCATCCTTTTTCTTAAAGGTGATGTTGAAATGAAGCCGGCAGAGGATGTTCAGAAAATCCACGACGTAAAGCAAATGCTCGAGATGGCAGTTAAAATGGAGTTAGGCAGCGCAAACGACTACAACAAATGGGCAAACGAATGTTCGCAAAATGCCGACTCGGTTTCGAAAAAGATTTTTGAAGCCTTGGTCGAAGAAGAAGAACGCCATTTTGACCAGTTCGACAAAGAAACCGAAAATCTATCCAAATTTGGCGACAATTACCTGGCACTTCAATCTATCGAAAGAAGCAAAATCATTGGTGCTGGAAGACCTGCAACACAATAATCACTTTTCAAATAAACATTTTACTTTAACTAAC
>CAYOWJ010000058.1:5740-15757 GCA_964407625.1 uncultured Lentimicrobiaceae bacterium | reverse complement strand
TCCAAAAGGTGAAACCTTTAAAAACCAACGCACCTTTAAAATTAAAAGGCCTCCTCTGATTGCAGAGGCGGCCTTAATTTTGTTAAAAACTGGGTGTTAAAACCGGTATCCCAGCGAAATACCGAAACCTGGATTTTTAATGGATGATTTATCATCGGGGATGATTTTATACTCAGGATTGATTTTTACCATACCAAGCTGAACATTCATTTGAGCCGAAATCCCGTTTGCCATTTCATAGCCGAAAAATAAATTGCCACCGGCATCAAATGCTTTGTAATAAGGCACCGTTAACGGATCGGTTAGTTCGACAGTATTGGTAAATTCGATATCGTTTGTATCATCATCAGATTTTACCTTGCCCATGATTCCGTATCCGAAATAAGGCCCTAGACCCAAAATGATATATCCAGTACCTAGTAAGCCTTTGTAAACCAGATTTAAAGGCATTTCGACATACGAAAGATTGGTGGTATAGGTTGTTGAGGTGCTGTTGTCTTTTGCGCCCTTGGTGCTGAACAATATTCCTGGCTGAAAATAAAATTCCGGAGCAATGGGTATCCTGACGTTAGCCCCGATATGGTAGCCAATCTTCATATCGTTTTCGAGTTTGTCGCCAAATACGTCTTTACCGTTCAAATTCTGAAAATTTACACCACCGATAATCCCGAAGGACATTTTGCCTGTTTCCTGGGCAGTTGCAAAGGTTGCCGTAAGCATCAATGCAATCAAAACTGAAATTAATCTTGTCTTCATTTTTAAAAGTTTTTCGATTTAAACATTATTTAGTTGGAAGCTTCTTTTTCAGCTTCAGCCTTCATCTTATCATTAGCTGCAATCAGAAATTCAACCCTGCGGTTTTGACTGCGTCCTTCTTCGGTATCGTTCAGATATTTTGGCATTCTTTCGCCAAAACCCTTTACCGTGAGGCGGTCACCGGAAATACTTCTCGAAATCAGATAATTTGTAACTGCATCAGCGCGAAGCACCGATAAGTCCTGGTTATAATTTGAGCTGCCTTTACTGTCGGTATGTCCCTGGATTTCGATGTTGGTATCGGGATATTCGTCCAGTATGTTAACAAGTTTGTTAAGGCTGTTTTTTGAGTCGTTTGTCAATCCTGATTTGTCAAAACCAAAAAGAACATTACTACTAAATTCAACAACAATACCTTCTTCTACGCGAATAACCTTTGCATCAGGTACGGTTTTTTCGATTTCTTTAGCCTGTTTGTCCATTTTATTACCAATGATGGCACCGGCAGAACCACCAACGACTGCCCCGATAATTGCACCTAAAGCAGTATTGCCCGATGCTTTGCCAATAACTGCGCCGGCTGCGCCACCACCAGCGGTTCCAATAACTACGCCTTTTTGGGTTTTGTTCATCGATGAACAACCTGCAAAAATGATCATCGCGCTCATTACTACGATAAAACTTAATTTCTTCATGTTAAAATTGTGTCTAATTGTTAAATTTCGATTGTGAATTTGTTTGTGATTCCTTCAAAAATAGGGCTCCTGTTTTGACAAAATTGAAGATTTTATACTCCTTTCGTTTTTCAATCCTGTCATAATCCGAACCCGATTCCAGGCAAACATTTATCATTAAATAATGATGCGGCAAAAGTAAACCCTCACCAAATTTATAGTGTTACACAACTTTACCAATGTCTTACATGATTCACACATTGGGTGATTCAAATCCGTTCGGGTATATCAAGGATGTTGTACTCCGTTAAGCAGCATTTGCAATGCCGCTTTGAACATCATTGAATTTGTAATTCAATAAAACTCAACCTACGTACTCAGCTATTTTTTCTTTTGATAATTGCAAATTGTCCAATGTTTTGAGCGGCATTGCAAATGCCGCTCAGCATCAGGGCTTTCTGATTTGAAAGTGATTTTTTTCCTTGTAACCTTAATAATAATAAGGGTTCCACCTTCTCCTGCCGAGGAGGGATTTCGGGCAATGCCTCAACATTCCATCCTTCTCCCGCCGAAGTGGGATTTCGGCTAATGCCTCAACATTCCAATTTTCCAATTTTCCAATTTTCCATCCTTCCATCCTTCCATCCTTCCCCCCCCCCAATGTGTGAATAATGTAACTCTTTTCGATAATTATGTAAAGATTTTGAGGTACCCGGGAATTAATTTCGTGCTTTGAAAAAACTATAAATTTTATGAAAAAAAATAATAGTAAAAATATAAGGCAAATTGTGTGGCGTAAAATCAAGCATGAAAAAAACAGGCTGCTGAATTACTTTTTTCCTTCACCTGAAGAACTGGAGGCACGTGAAGATGAGGAGTATAATTATTACTGGCTTGTTGAAGATGTTTTTGCCGGCATGGAAGAATATCAGGTCGAATGTAAACCGACAGGTTAAGCCTGTTTTTGTTTTTATCCGAAGATAGGCAGAAACGGGTAGTACTGTTCGCTTCGCCGTAGTGGAAGTTTTTTACCCGGAATTATCATATCAAAGATTGTATTTTGATTGCCTTTTGATGAAAGGTATAAAAAAATGCTTGTTAACAAATAATAATGATCGCCAATGAAAATATCTATTCTTCAAAAACTCTTGTTTTTTTCTTTCATTATTCTGGCAGGCAATGGACTTATTGGATTTGCTGTTTATCAAAGCAACCAAAAGCGCATGAGTTCTGAACAACTGGTGAAACATACCGAACAGGTAATTTATCAAACGGGCAATGTACTTTTCCTTGCCGAAGAATTAGAATCCGCTTCGAGGGGCTTTGTAATTACAAACGACAGCGTATTTCTTGAACCTTACAAAGTAACAACAACTACTCTCGGTTATATTGAACAACTCAGGCAATTGACGCCCGACAAGCCCATCCAGCAACAGCGCGTTGATTCGCTCGATTATTACCTGCATAAATACCTCGATTTTTCATATAAAACTGTTGATATCAGAAGCAAACAAGGCCTGGAACCTGCCATTGCTTTAGTTTCAACCTTGCGGGGAAAACAATACACCGACCACATCCGTCGGATTATAAATATAATTCAGTACGAAGAAAATGCTTTACTTAAATTTCGAAAACATGCAAACGAGCAAAGTGTGGCGACTTTTACACGGTTTTCGGTGATCATGTTTATTTTCATGACGTTTTTTACAATTCTTCTGTTAATCGTCACCGGTAAAAATTTGATCCAAAATAAGGAGAAAGAAAAACGGGCAACCGAATTAATCATTGCAAATGAAGAGCTTGCCTTTCAGAACCGGGAAAAAGAAAAGAGGGCTACCGAATTAATTCTTGCCGGCAAAGAAATTATTATTCAACATCAGGAAAAAGAAAAACAAGAGGCAGCAAATAAAGAACTTGAGGCATTCAGTTATTCTGTTTCTCACGATTTACGCGCTCCATTGCGACATATCGGCGGTTTTATTGATTTGCTGATTAAAAATAATTCCACACAACTCGATCCAACCGGCTTAAGATATTTGAACATTATCTCGGTGTCTTCACACGAAATGGGAAATCTTATAGACGCCTTATTGACGTTTTCACGGTTAAGCAGAACCGAATTGCTTAAGATCAAAATTGATTCGAGACAAATGGTCGATCGTGTATTAAAAACTTTCGACAGTGAATTTGCTGGAAGAAATATCGAAATAAAAATTTCCAGACTTCCTGATATCATGGGCGACGAAGGTTTAATTAATCAGGTGTGGGTCAATCTTATCTCCAATGCTTTGAAATATTCACGAAAAAAAGAAAAAGCACTGATTGAAATTTCCGGCAAAACCTGGAACGAAAAAACAACATTTACAATCAGGGATAATGGCGCCGGTTTCGATATGAAGTACGCTGATAAGTTATTTGGTGTGTTTCAAAGGCTCCACAAAGCCCGCGATTTTGAGGGAATCGGGATTGGCCTTGCCAACGTAAACAGAATAATTACGAGACATAATGGAAAATGCTGGGCTGAGGCTGAAGTTGATAAGGGAGCCACATTTTCGTTTAGTTTACCTTGTAAATAGCAATTTTTAAAACAAATTAATATGAATGCAGAAGTAAAAAGGATTCTTATTGTTGACGACAGTCCGAATGATGTTGAACTTGCCATTGCTGCGCTTGCCGAAAAAAACCTTGCCAACGAGGTTGTTGTTGCCGAAGACGGTGAAGAAGCCCTGGATTATCTTTACAAAAGAGGAAAATTTGTAAACGAAAAAGGTAACCCCGCAGTAATTTTATTAGACATTAAAATGCCAAAAATGGATGGCATCGAAGTACTTCGGCACATCCGCGCTGATCCGGATTTTAAACATATCCCGGTAATCATGGTAACATCATCGCGCGAAGAAAAAAACCTGGTCGAGAGTTATCAGCTTGGCGCAAATTCATACGTAGTAAAGCCTATTGATATTCTTCAGTTTATCGACGCAATAAAGGTTTTAGGACAATATTGGGCAGTCATTAATCAGCCGCCACCATTAAAATTCCCAAAAGTTTAATTTTATTAACGCACTTTTAAAACCTGTTGAATGAGTAAGAAAATAGGAATTTTACACCTCGAGGATTCGTTAAACGATTCCGAGTTAATCCGATCAATTATCCAGAGTGGTGACATCGAACATGAGTATTTTTTGGCAGACAATGAGAAAGATTTCATCAAAATTCTGGAAAACGAAAATATTGATATCATTTTATCCGATTTCAGTCTGCCCGATTATGATGGCAATGAGGCATTAAAGATTGCAAGAGAAAAATATTCAGACATACCTTTCATTTTTGTTTCAGGGAAGATAGGCGAAGATGCCGCCATTACAGCCATGTTGAACGGTGCAACTGATTATGTTTTCAAAAATAAGTATGAACGGCTGGTTCCTGCAATCAGAAGAGCCATGCGTGAAAATGAACTCGAGAATAAGCGCAAAAGGGCTGAGATTAATCTTGAAGAAAAAAACGAGCTTATCGAAGCTCAAAATATAAAATACGTCCAAATCAACAAAGAACTGGTCTTTCAAAATGAGGAGAAAGAAAAGCGGGCTTCAGAGTTGGTAATTGCCGACAAAGAACTGGTTTTTCAAAACGAAGAGAAAGAAAAACGGGCATCGGAGCTGATAATTGCCGACAAAGAACTTGTCTTTCAAAACGAAGAAAAGGAAAAACGGGCATCCGAACTGGTGATTGCCGATATTGAACTTGGCTTTCAAAAGGAAGAAAAAGAAAAACGGGCTGCCGAGTTAATCATCGCCAACAAAGAGCTGATTTTTCAAAATGAAGAGAAAGAAAAGCGGGCTGCCGAATTAATTATCGCCAACAAAGAACTGATTTTCCAGAACGAAGAGAAGGAAAAGCGGGCGGCAGAGTTAATCATTGCCAACAAAGAGCTGATCTTTCAAAACCTCGAAAAGGAAAAGCGCGCCGCCGAACTGATCATCGCTAACAAAGAATTAATCGTTCAGAACGAGGAGAAGGAAAAACGAGCAGCCGAATTAATCATTGCCAATAAGGAACTTATCTTTCAAAACCACGAAAAAGAACAGCGGGCAGCGGAGTTAGTCGTTGCAAACAAAGAACTTGCCTTCCAGAATGAAGAGAAAGAAAAGCGTGCCACCGAATTAATTATTGCCAAGGAAAACGCCGAAGAAAGCGATAAATTAAAAACTGCTTTCCTGCAGAATATGTCGCATGAAATACGAACCCCGCTAAATGGTATTATTGGTTTTTCGGCTTTATTGAATGAAGAAGGTCTGAGTAAGGATGAAATTAAAGGATTTACCACTATTATAAATCAAAGCGGACAACGCCTGATCGAAATTGTTAACAATGTGCTCGAGATTTCGAAAATACAAACCGGACAAGTCAAAATTGAGGAAGAACAAATATTTATCGATTCAACTCTTTCGGGATTACTTACCTTTTTTTCTCCGATTACTGAAGTCAAAAATGTTAGGTTAAATTATCAAAACCTCGACGATAAGCAAAGAATCATATTTTCTGATGAATGCAAGCTCAACCAGATACTTACGAATTTAATAAACAACGCTGTAAAGTTTACAAAATCCGGAAGCATTGATTTTGGTTATGAAATCATCGATAATGAAGTCCGGTTTTTCGTAAAAGACACAGGAATTGGAATATCGGCAGAAATGTACGACAGGATTTTCGAAAGGTTTGTCCAGGCCGAACTCACTGTTACCAGAAAGTACGAAGGTGCAGGGCTGGGACTGGCCATTTGTAAGGGGCTTGTCGAATTGCTCGGTGGCAGAATCTGGGTTGAATCTGAAATTGGTGTTGGTACCACCTTTTTCTTTACCTTACCATATATTCCGGTTGCTAAAATTGCACCAACTGTTTTAACATCTTTTGAAATTCCTGTTAAAGGAACATCGGGTAAAATACTGATTGCTGAGGACGATTGGATTAGTTCCCAGTACCTTGGAAGAGTTTTTGCAAAGTTTGGTTTTACCGTGATTAATGCCGAAAACGGGGAGCAGGCAGTTGAATTTGTCAGAAATATTCCCGAGATTGAATTAATCCTGATGGATATCCGCATGCCTGTTTTAGATGGAATTGAAGCAACAAAACAAATAAAGCTGATAAGGCCCGATTTGCCAATAATTGCGCAGACAGCTTATGCTTTTAGCGAAGAACGAACCACAATTTTGGCCATTGGCTGTGATGATTATGTGGCAAAACCCATCGAAATGGATAAAATAAATGCCATCATCGAAAAGTATTTAAAATTTAAGTAAACATATCGGAGTAGCTTTGCTGCCTGATAAAATTCGATAAAATAAAGAAATATGAATGAATACAAATTGTTTTCAGCAGCAAAAGTTGGAACAGAAGAATTACAAAACCGGGTTGTAATGGCCCCAATGACACGATGCAGAGCCATCGGAAATGTGCCAAATAAGCTGATGGCCGAATATTACAACCAGCGTTCGGGCGCCGGAATGATAATAACCGAAGGGACGTCTCCTTCACCTAACGGGCTGGGCTATGCGCGCATACCCGGTATATTCAGCCTCCAGCAGGTTGAAGGCTGGAAATTGATAACTTCGGCAGTGCATCAACACGGTGCAAAAATTGTCGTTCAATTGATGCATACCGGCCGGATCAGCCATGAACTCAACATGCCCGAAGGAGCGCAGATTCTTGCACCCTCGGCAGTAAAAGCAGCAGGCCAGATGTGGACCGATGCCAAACAACTTCAGGATTTCCCGGTACCAAAAGCAATGACTACCGATGACCTTTTACATGCAAAATCAGAATTTGTTGATGCTGCATTAAATGCTGTAGATGCAGGATTCGACGGTGTTGAACTTCATGCCGCCAACGGTTATTTGCTCGAACAGTTTCTTTCGCCGGTAAGCAATATCCGCGAGGATAATTATGGTGGAAGTATCGAAAACCGTTGTCGTTTTGTGCTGGAAGTTGCCGCTGCCGTGGCTGATGCCATCGGAAAAGAGAACACCGGTATTCGTTTGTCGCCATACGGCGTAGCCAGCGACATGCCGCATTATCCCGAAATCGATGCCACTTACAAATACCTTGCTGTACAACTCAATAACCTCGAAATTGGCTACATTCATCTTGTCGATCATTCAGCGATGGGTGCTCCCGAAGTTCCCACGGAAATGAAAAAACTTATCCGGGATACTTTTAAAAACACCATTATTCTCGCCGGCGGTTACGACAAGGAAAGAGCTGAAGCTGATATTCAAAGTGGATTGGGTGATCTCGTTGCTTTCGGACGACCGTTCATCAACAATCCCGATCTTGTAGCCAGGTTTAAAAACAACTGGCCTTTATCGCAGGATCTCAAAATGGATTTATTTTATGCTGCCGATGAAAAGGGCTACACAGATTATCCTTTTCAAAAAGCTTAATCAATACCATTACTCTATCTCATGACTATTGTTGATTATTACAAAATCTTAGGAATCGGTAACACGGCAACGCCAAAGGAAATCAAAGCTGCCTATCGTAAATTAGCCAGGAAATTTCATCCCGATCTTAATCCAAATGATAAGGATGCAAATAAGAAATTCCAGCAAATTAACGAAGCCAATGAAGTTTTGAGCGATCCTGAAAAACGTAAAAAATATGACCAATACGGTAAAGATTGGAAACATGCCGATGAATTTGAAAAAGCAAATCAACAGCAGCAACAATATGCAAATCAAGGTGGTTCAAGGAATTCAGGAGAACATCCGGACAGTGATTTTTCTGATTTCTTTGAATCAATGTTCGGCGGCGCTTCAAAGGCTGGAAGGGGACGTCAGGTAAAGTACAGAGGTGAGGATTACCAGGCCGAATTGCATCTCGACCTTATTGACGCATTTAAAACCCACAAACAAACTTTAACGGTAAACGGGCAAAACATACGAATCACAATCCCGGCTGGTATCGAAAACGGACAAACCATCAGGATATCAGGACATGGAGGTCAGGGAATAAATGGTGGCCCTAACGGCGATTTACTCATTACATTTTCGATAAACAACCATCCAAAAATTAAGCGATTGGAAAATAATTTGTATACCACTATCGACCTGGATTTGTACACGGCCGTTCTGGGTGGCGAAATCACCATGGAAACATTAAGCGGAAAAGTGAAGTTGAAAGTAATGCCTGAAACACAAAATGGAGCAAAAATCAAACTCAAAGGCAAAGGTTTCCCGGTTTATAAAAATGAAGGCAATTTCGGCGATTTGTTTGTAACGTACTCCATCAAAATCCCGACAAACCTTACCGAAAAGCAAAAGGCATTATTCACCGAATTGTCGCAATCGTAATCTTAAAATCGTAACCATGCAAACAGGAAACTTAATAGCTATAAACGAGTTTTGTGTCAACCACAACATCGAAATTTCGTTTATCACGTCGTTGCAGCAAATTGGTTTGATTGAGATTACAAACATCGATGAAGCCGGATTTATTGATGTTGACCAGGTTCAGCATCTCGAAAAGATTGTCCGGTTCTATTTCGAGCTGGATATTAATCTCGAAGGTATCGATACCATCAATCATTTGTTGGGGCGGATACAAGCGATGCAAAATGAGATTATTGGGCTTAAAAACAGGCTTCGGCTTTACGAAATAGGCGATTAGTATGGAAAATATCTGGAGCTATTCGTTTACAGTTTTTATGGCGTTTTTTGCCATCATGAACCCCTTGGTCAACATCCCGATTTTTGTCCAGTTATCCGAAGGTCTTGATGAGCGCAGGAAAAAAGAAATTTCCAAAACGTCCACCATTGTTGCCTTTATCATCGTAATCGCTTTTATTTTGATTGGAAAATACATCTTCCAGATTTTTGGGCTGACCATTCCCGCATTTAAGGTTTTTGGAGGCATTTTAATCTTTTACATCGGTTTCGAGATGCTCCAATCAAAAAAATCGAGCATTCATCTCCAGGGGGTACCTGTTTATGACGAGAGCATTGCCATTTCTCCTTTAGCCATTCCTATCTTAGCCGGGCCCGGAACCATTGTAACGGCTATGAATTTTGTTGTTGGAGCAAGTTTTTTTCATGTATTAATCACGGGCCTAATCTTTGGCCTGATCGTTTTTTTGACTTACCTGGCTTTCGTTTACAGCCGGTATGTGATTAAAATTGTAGGAAAGAAAAATTTCATAATTATCGGTAAGATAATGGGGATAATTTTAGGCGTCCTGGGCGTGAATATGCTGATCGAAGGAATCAAAATAGCGTTTGCTATTTAAGACTTTCCATTGTCAACCCAGTTAAACCCAGGCTAAGCGGCATTTGCAATGCTGCATTTAACGGTTCCAAAGTTCGGCCCGGCCTGCATGATGGCGGGTCGTTCATCACCGGAATTTCTCAACATTCCAACATTCCAATACTCCATTTTTACAAGATTACAGGATTTCAAGATTACAGGATTTTCTCCCACTCTTCCATTCTTCCCCTCTTCTCCCGCCTAAGCTGGATTTCGGCTAACGCCTCAACCTTCCAATTTTCCATTTTTCCATTCTTTCATTGTCGAATTGCCAAATTGTCGAATTTTTCCA
>CAYOWJ010000058.1:0-5640 GCA_964407625.1 uncultured Lentimicrobiaceae bacterium | reverse complement strand
TTCCACTCTTCCACCCTTCCTCCCGATAGCTATCGGGATTCCACCATCCGCTTAAACGAATTTGTTCAAAAAATGGCACAGCAAGTCTGAAATTGTTAAAAACAGGATGAGTGATTTATTGATTCGGGGTGAGACTTCAATTTTATTTTATGATGCTTGATAATATTCAATTTTGCTTACATTTGACCCGATATTATCGAAAAATCGTTCTTATTTCAGTACTTGATATTCCCGCTTTTTTTTACCAGCTGTTAATGGACACTTTACTTTAAAAGGCACTTACTTTATTAAGCAAGAAAGAATGACAAACTATTTTGAGAAATCCAAAGAAGAACTCATTGGTGAATTGCTGGAATTGAAGCAAACTCATGATGCTTTAAAGGTTTTTGTTGAAAAAGACCTTCTTGTACACCAAATCGTTGAAGAGGAATTGTTGAAAAGCATCAGGATGCTTAAAAGCATCGAAATGGCGGCTAAAATTGGGGGCTGGGAATTCGATGTGGAAACCATGAAGCAAACCTGGACTGAGGAAGTATTCCGCATCCTCGGGTTTGATCTTACAGACGGGGCACCAAACGTACCTCAAGGGATTGATTTTATTGCTCCCGAATTTCAACCCATGGCAATGCTTGGCATACAAAGAGCAATCGAATTTGGCGAGCCTTACGATCAGGAATGGGAGGTTGTAACTGCAAAAGGAAATAAACGCTGGGTTAATGCAATAGCAACACCTCACATGGAACATGGAAAAACAGTGCTTGTTTCGGGTTCATTTCAGGATATCACCGAACGAAAACTGGCCGAAGAAGCGTTGCGCAAAAGCGAAGAAAACTTATCCATCACCCTCCATTCCATTGGCGATGGAGTAATTTCGACCGATAACAATGGAATAGTGGTTCAGATGAATCCTGTGGCCGAAAATCTATGTGGCTGGCAACTGGCCGAAGCTATGGGCAAGCCATTAAGTGAAGTTTTCAACATCGTTAATGCCGAAACCCGCAAGTCAGTTTCCGATCCGGTTAAAAAAGTTCTGGAAAACGGTGAAATTATCGGTCTTGCAAACCACACGGTTTTACTATCAAAAAATGGAACCGAATACCAGATTGCCGATAGTGCCGCCCCCATCAAAAACAAAGAGGGTAAGATCAGCGGAGTGGTTCTGGTTTTTTCCGACATCACCGAAACCTACCGTACCCAAAAGCAGATCAAAGAAAGTGAAGAGCGATACCATGCCTTGATAGGAAATCTTGAAGCCGGTATTGTGGTTCATGCTCCGGATACTTCCATTATAACGAATAATAACAGAGCATCCGAACTGTTGGGATTAAGCGACGATCAGATGAGAGGCAAAGCAGCCATCGATCCTGCATGGAAATTTATTAATGAAGATAGGACGACTTTGCATCCTGAGGGATATCCCGTTTCCCGCATCGTAAAAAGTAAGCTTCCGATAAAAAATCAGGTTTTGGGAATTTGCCATCCCGGCAAAAATGATGTTGTTTGGGTTACCGTCAATGGTTTTCCGGTGCTTGATAAAATGGGCGAAATTACCGAAATAGTCATCAGTTTTATTAATATTGCGGAACAAAAACAGGCGGAGGCAGAGCTTAGAGAGAGTAGAATCAAGGCTGAGCAATATTTAAACGTGGCTGCCGAGATAATCATTTCTTTAGACCGACAAGGGAACATAACGCTACTTAACGACAATGGCCATAAACTGCTGGGCTATGATCCGGGTGAACTGATCGGCAAAAACTGGTTTAAGACATGTTTGCCGGAAGACTCTGTAAGTAAAGTTTCTGATGTTTTTAACAAACTGATGAATGCAGAACTCGAAAATGTTAAGTATCATGAGAACATGGTAAAAACCAAGAAAGGTTTGTTGCGGTATGTTTTCTGGCACAATACATTACTCAGAGATGCAGAGGATGCTGTTATCGGTTTACTAAGTTCGGGAGAGGACATCACCGAGCGTAAACAATCCGAACTTTTGCTTCAGGAAAAAACTGAAGAAATAGAAGCCCAAAACGAAGAATTACAGCAAATAAACGAAGAACTTTATCAGACAAATCAGGAATTAGCTGAGGCTTATGAAATCTCTGAAAAAAATGAAGCCAGGTTGAAAATGGCTTTGGAAGCAAGCAAATCTGGTGCCTGGGACTGGGATATTCTGAAAAACACTTTTTATTGGTCGGATGAGTTTCTGCAGTTATTTGGGTTACCAAAAAATACCATATCCGGATTTGAAGCCTGGACTAAGGCGTTGCACCCTGATGATATCGAAAGGGCTTCACTGAAAATTCAGGAAGCAATCGAAAACCATTCGGATCTGATAAACGATTACCGGATTATCCTTTCGAACAAAGAAATCAGGTGGATAAGGTCAACCGGAATTACAACCTATGTGAATAACCAACCGGTAAGAATGATTGGCCTGTGTATGGATATTACAAATCAAAAAAACGCCGAACATGAATTATATCATGCCAAAGAGCGGGCCGAAGAAAGCGAAAAGCTGTTAGCCAAAATAGCTGAGAATTACCCAAATTCATTTGTTTCAGTAATCGAAAAGGATTTGACGGTTGGTTTTTCGGGAGGACAGGAGTTTAAACGACAGAATCTGAATCCCAACGATTTTGTGGGCTTATCCCTTGAGCAGGTTTTTGGTGAGTTTGCGCCAATTGTCAGAGAAAACTTTTTAAAAACATTTGATGGCATCGAAACTACATTTGAGCTTTTTATCAATAACCAATTTCAACTTTACAAAACGGTTCCATTATTTGATGAGCTAAAGAGCATCACACGGATTTTATCGGTTGTCGAAAATATTACCGAACGTAAACTTGCTGAAAATGCTTTAAAAGAGAGCGAAGAAAAATATCGCCTGGCGGAAATAGATTTGCTGGAAGCACAACAATTGGCAAATATTGGGAGCTGGCATTGGGATATTAAAACTGGCCTTGTAGCATGGTCAAAAGAACTTTATAAAATAAATGGCCATAATCCCGACATTCCTGTACCCGTTTTTGCTGATATGGCATCTTACTATACCCCCGAAAGCTGGAAAGTGTTAAATGACGCAGTAGCAAGGACTTTTAATACCGGTCAACCCTACAACCTTGACTTTGAAATGGTAAAACCTGACGGCACTATTATATTTGCAAATACCCGTGGTTGCGCCAATTATAATGAAGCCGGGGAATTGGTAAGCTTACACGGTACAGTTCAGGACATCACCGAACGAAAACGGTTGGAAGGTGTGCATGCTTTCCTGAGCACTTCCGGGTACCCGGGCTCCAATGAAAATTTCTTTGAATCGCTGGCGAAATACCTGGCCACAATTTTGGATTCGGAGTACGTGTGCATCGACAAACTCGAAGGTGATGGACATACTGCCCAAACGGTTGCCATTTATAACGAAGGTAAATTTGATCCAAACGTTTCATACACACTTAAAGAGACCCCTTGTGGCGATGTGGTAGGAAAAACCATTTGTTGCTTTCCTGCAAATGTATGCCAGTTATTCCCTCACGACCAGGCACTTCAGGAGTTGAGGGCACATAGTTATATTGGCACAACGTTATGGAGCTTCGATGGGAAACCCATCGGTTTGATTGCCATTATCGGACAAAAACCATTGAAAAATGCTGCTTTTGCCGAAAACGTTTTAAAGTTGGTGGCCATTCGCGCTGCCGGCGAACTTGAACGCGAGCAGGCGGTAAAAGAATTAAAAGAAAGTGAAGGACGTTTCAAAAATATGTTTGAGCGGCACAGTTCGATTATGTTGCTAATCGAACCGGAATCGGGCAGGATCATTGGAGCTAACGAAGCATCTGCCAGGTTTTATGGTTATAGCAAGTCAAAACTGCTTACCATGCGCATCGACGAAATTAATATGCTCAGTCCTGAACAAATAAAGATCGAACGTGAACTTGCTGCCACCACCGAACAAAGTTATTTTGTATTCCCGCACAGGTTGGCCAACGGCGAATTGCGCACAGTTGAAGTTCATTCGTCGCCAATTGTTTTTGAAGATCATCAAATACTTTTCTCCATCATACATGATATTACAGAGCGAAAGCTTGCTGAGGAGGCTCTGTTAAAAAGTGAATATGAGTTCCGATTACTGGCTGAGTCGATGCCACAGATTGTCTGGATAACCCGCACTGATGGATCTAACATTTTCTTCAATCAGCAATGGGTGGCTTATACTGGTTTAAGCCTTGACGAAAGTTATGGCGATGGCTGGAACAAACCTTTCCATCCCGATGATCAGCAACATGCCTGGGATGCCTGGCAAAATGCAACAGCCAATATGGCAACTTATTCGCTCGAATGTCGCCTGCGCCGTTTTGATGGCGAATATAAATGGTGGCTGGTTCGTGGTGTGCCGATCATGGATGCTGATGGGGTGGTACTCAAATGGTTTGGTACTTGTACCGACATTAATGAATTGAAAAAATCGGAAGAAAACCTCCAAAAAGCCAAAGAGCAAGCCGAAGAAGCTGACCGCCTCAAATCGGCATTCCTCGCCAATATGAGCCACGAAATCCGTACTCCCATGAATGGAATTCTCGGCTTTGCCGAAATTCTTAAAGAACCCGATCTTACAGGCGCAGAACAGCAGAAATACATCGGAATCATCGAGAAAAGCGGCAACCGTATGCTCAACATCATTAACGATATTATCGATATTTCGAAAATTGAAGCCGGTCTGATGAAACTTGAAATCAAGGAATCAAATGTCAACGAACAGATCGAATACATTTATATGTTTTTCAAACCTGAAGTAGAAGCCAAAGGAATGAAACTTTCCTTTAGAAACACTTTGCCTGCTAAGGAAGCCATCATTCATACCGACCGCGAAAAATTATACGCCATACTTACCAACCTGGTAAAAAATGCCATTAAATACACACCTTCAGGTTCCATCGAATTTGGGTATTCGGTAGAGACGCAGAATTCTGCGTCTCTACAATTTTACGTAAAAGACACCGGCATCGGAATCCCAAAGAACAGGCATGAAGCCATATTCGAACGTTTTGTGCAGGCCGATATCGAAGATAAAAAAGCACAGCAGGGAGCCGGCCTGGGGTTGGCTATTTCAAAAACTTATGTTGAAATGCTTGGTGGTAAAATCTGGGTAGAAAGCGCTGAAGGAATCGGCTCAACATTTTATTTCACCTTGCCGTATAATCCCAAACCGCATGAAAATGTCACCGGTAAAATGGCAATTTCATCTCAAAATGCAGGTGATCAAGCTAATCCTGCCACTGCCGGACTGAAAATACTCATAGCCGAAGACGACGAAACATCGGAATTACTTATTTCGTTAACGGTCAATATGTTTGGAAAAGAAATACTAAAGGTGCGTAATGGCATTGCTGCCGTTGAAGCCTGCCACAAAAACCCCGACATCGACCTGATCCTGATGGATATCAGAATGCCCGAAATGGGGGGTTATGAGGCTACACGGGAAATCCGCCGGTTCAACAAAGATGTTTTTATCATAGCCCAGACCGCTTATGGTTTGGCCGGTGACCAGGAAAAAGCAATGGAAGCAGGATGCAACGAATACATCTCAAAACCCATCAACAGCAGATTATTGAAGGGAATAATACAAAAGCAATTCGATAAGAA
>CAYOWJ010000057.1:2030-15885 GCA_964407625.1 uncultured Lentimicrobiaceae bacterium | reverse complement strand
CCCTGGGTATTTACACCTGTAATTTCTTCAACAAAAGCTGAATAGCCACCTTCCGGGTCTTCGATGAAAACTGCTGTAAAAGCAAAATTGCCTTTTTTCATGATTTTGTAATTTTATTGACAAAGATAGAAATCTAAGTCATGAAGTTTCAATGTCGTTTAGTTAACAAATATAAAATGGAACGCGGATCAAACCGATTTTCAAACGCGGATTTAAACTGTTTATGATACAAGAAATCCGCGAAAATCAGCGTTGCTTGCATCAGCGTTATCAGCGTTCAAATCCTTAACTAAAAGACATTGCATGAAGTTTAATAAATTTGGATAAATCCCAACACTGAAAGCCCTCAAAATGTTTTGCCTTCCCATATTTCAGTATAAAAATTTCAAAAGTTGTTCAGATAATCATACTTTTGAAAGGTTTTGCATGAATTTTATTTTCATTTTACAATTTTGTCGAATTTTATGAAAAGAAGAGATTTTATCCAGCGTACTGCCCTTGCCGGCAGTGGAATAATTGCTGCAGGAACAATTGCCGGCTGCACCAATCCTGCCGGTTTAAAAACCCGGAGTGAAGGAGGTGAAATAAACAACTATCCCACTTTTGAACTCGATGAACTGACCATTGCCGACCTTCAATCGATGATGCAAAGCGGAAAACTAACATCCCGCAATATTGTTGATTTATATCTGAAAAGGATTCAGGAGATTGATAATAAAGGGCCGGGTTTAAACAGTATTCTCCAGCTAAATCCAGATGCAGTTTCGATCGCCGAAAACCTGGATAAAGAAAGGGTACACGGCAAAATCAGAGGGAAACTTCACGGAATTCCAGTACTTTTAAAAGGTAATATCGATACCGCCGACAAGATGTTTACCAACGCCGGAGCAACAGCACTTGCAAATTCGGTTGCCCGAAACGATGCTTTTTTAGTCGAAAAACTTCGTGATGCCGGTGCAGTGATCCTGGGAAAAACCAATCTGAGTGAATGGGCTAATTTCAGGTCTACAAGGTCGTCGAGCGGATGGAGCAGCGTTTTGGGACAAACCCGAAATCCTTATTTGCTCGACCGTTCACCATGCGGATCAAGTTCTGGCTCGGGCGTTGCAGTTTCGGCAAACCTTTGTCCGGTTGCTGTTGGCACCGAAACTGATGGTTCAATCGTTTGTCCTTCATCCATAAACGGAATTGTCGGCATAAAGCCAACGGTAGGACTGGTGAGCCGTTCGGGAATAATTCCTATTTCGCAAACCTGCGATACTGCCGGCCCGATGGCCCGGACGGTAACTGATGCCGCTATTCTTCTGACAGCTTTAACCGGCAAAGATGAGGCCGATTTTGCAATGACAAATCTTCCCGTAAGTCAGGATAATCAGGATTATACCCGGTTTCTTGATGCAAAAGGATTAAATGGTGCAAGGATTGGAATAGCCCGAAGTTTCTTTAATTTTCATGAAAAGGTTGACAAGGTAATGGAAGATGCCATTGGCAGGATGAAGGATAGCGGCGCCATTTTTATCGAACTGGCTGATTATAAAATTTCGGATGAAGTAAACAAAGCGCAATGGCTGGTTTTGCTTTACGAATTTAAGGCTGGTGTAAATAGCTATCTTTCAACGCTTCCGGCAGATTATCCCATCAAAAGTTTAAATGACATTATTGGTTTTAATAAGAAAAATGAGTCAACAGCAATGCCGTTTTTTGGTCAGGAAATTCTGGAAATGGCCGATGCAAAAGGTGGCCTGGACGAAAATGAATATCTCGAAAGTCTTGAATTAATGAAGCGGATGGCTGGTCCCGAAGGAATCGATAAAGTGATGAATGAAAATAATCTTGATGCAATCATTGCCCCAACAGGTAGCCCGGCCTGGACGATTGACCTGATTAATGGTGATCATTTTATTGGTGGGAGTTCATCTCCCGCTGCCATGAGCGGCTATCCGGCCATAACAGTGCCGGCAGGTTTTGTTCATGGTTTGCCGGTGGGCATTTCATTTTTTGGAAAAGCCTTTTCCGAACCAACATTGATAAAAATTGCCTATGCTTTTGAACAAGCGACAACAATGAGGCGTAAACCAGAATTTATTTCTTCGCTGGATATGAGCCTGAAACCGACAGGATAATAACAGGTTCTGTCGTTTCCCTGATTCTTGAAAAAGAAACATCCTTTGATCGTGGAAGTTTTTGTTTGAACTGTTGTCAGGAAAAAATGATGACCGAAACCTTCAATCTCAGACTCCTAAAAACTTCTCAATTTTCTCCATCAGGGGCTGCTTTTTAATCGGCTTCGAAAGATAATCATCGCAACCTGCTTCCAGGGCTTTTGACCGGTCTCCGGGCATAGCGTAAGCAGTTTGGGCAATTATGGGAAGTCCGGGGCGTATTTTTTTTATTTCAATAGTAGCCTGATAGCCGGTAGTTCCGGGCATTTTCAGATCCATCAGCACCATGTTAATTTCCGGAACTGTTTTACAGAGATCAATAGCTTCCTGACCATCTTTTGCCCGGATTACCCTGGCTGAGGTTAGTTTTATCAAAACCTCGAGCAATTCATAATTCGAATCTTCATCCTCGGCCACCAAAATGGTTTTGCCGGGGTAATAATTCGGAGCCAAAGCAGGCATCTTTTCTGCGATTACCTGTAGATGGTTATTGTTGTTGGTGTATGGAATTGTAAAATAGAAAGTTGAGCCAACATTAACCTTCGAATCGACGCTGATTTTTCCTCCAAGAAGTTCGGTTAGTTTTTTGGCTACCGATAAACCTATTCCGGTTCCCCCGAAGTTACGTGTATGCGAATCGTCGCCCTGCCTGAATATTTCGAAGATGAGTTCGCGCGATTCTGTCGGAATTCCAATGCCTGTATCCTTAACATAAAACTCGATAAAAGAGGCTTCCTGGTTTGTAATTTTATGATATCCAAACTCAACAAAACCGTTGTGCGTAAATTTGAGCGCATTTTTCAGCAGGTTCATAAAAATCTGCTTTAATTTTCGTGGATCCGAAAAAACGACAAAATCGTTATCAGCGATGATAGGATTGAATCTTATCCGGATATCCTCTTTACTCATTTTTTGCTGATCAATGCTTATCGTTTCATAGATTTCGGTTAACAGCGGATTTATCAGGAATTCTTCCTGTTTAATCTTCAAATGGCCACTCTCGAGCAGGGTGATGTCGAAAATTTCTTCGACGAGTTCGAGCAGTTGTGCGCCGCTGTTGTTGATGATATGCGCAAAATCAATGATGCTTTCCATGGGAATATCTTCGCCGATAAGCTCCGAAAAGCCAATGACCGCATTAAGCGGCGTGCGCAATTCATGCGACATCGTGGCAAGGAAAGCTGATTTGAGGCGGTCGGATTCGCGGGCATGAATCAGCGCATCGTTTAAATCCTGTTCTGTTTTCTTTCGCTCGATGGCCAGGTTGATTTGTCCGGCAACAAATTCGAGCATTTTCATGTCTTCGTGAGTATAGGCGTTTTCGTCGTCATAACTTTGAACAACGATAGCTCCTGTAACCTTTCCTTTAATCGAAAGTGGTACACCCATCCATACTTTTGAGGTTGATCCGATGGTCTCGATAGTTCCTGCGGCTTCCAGCCTGGCGAGGGTATCTCTTTTTGCCAAAACCGATTTCCTGCTTCTGATTACATAAGCGGTCATTGTTTTTCCGGCAGGAAAACTGGTGTAATTATCCTTTTTGTCGATATAATAAGGCAAGGTTATGGCATCAGCATCTTCGTCGTACAAGGCAATAAAAAAGTTGGTTGTGTCGATCAGGGTACCGATTTCTTTTTTGATTAAACCCATAAAATCGTCTAGGTTTATCGAAGTTAAAGATGCATTGGAAATGTTGAAAATGATTTGTTGTATCTTTTCGTTACGTTTTCGCAGGGTAATGTCGCGGAAAGTCCCCATAAGACATTGTTTTCTATGAAGGACAACACTTGAAGCCAGAACTTCGACCGGTATTTTTGTGCCATCGGACCGAAGAACCTGCGTTTCGATGGCATGAACCGGTTTTAGCCGATTTGCGTGAGCCAGTGAATCTTCAAAGGTTTCTTTGCTGTACGACTCATTTTCAGGTGGGTGCAATTGAGTTTGATGTAGTCCGATAATCTTTTCTACCGGCATATTCATCAATCTGGACGATGCCTGATTTGCATCTACGATTATTCCTGTTTCGGCGTCGGCAATAAAGATTGCATCAGCGGCATTTTCGAAAAGGTTTTTAAAACGTATTTCACTTTCTTTAATCGTCAGCTCGGCATGTTTCCTTTCGGTAATGTCCTGATTAATGCCAAAAATCCTGATGGGATTTCCATTTTTGTTTTTTTCGACTTCACCAATCGACAAAATATTTCTGATTTCGCCGGTGTCCTTTTTGATAATCTGCATTTCGACACTGTAGGATGATTCTGAGAGGAGCGCTTTTTCCAGCGCATCATGTGCTAACGTTTGGTCGTCGGGATGAAACTGGTTTCTAACTTCGTCAAATGTTGGCTGATAATCTGGTGGAAATCCAAACTGTTTGAGCCCTTCCGCTGAGGCGCTGAACTTTTGATTAGAAAGGTCTAACTGCCAGTTACCGATATTGGCAATTTCCTGGCTTCTTTTGAGGTTATTAAGCGTTTCATTCAACTTTTCTTCAGCCTCTTTTCGTTCGGTGATATCCTGAATCGTGCCTGTAAGCGAAATTATTCTGCCAAATTCATCAAAGGCTGCTTTTCCCAAACCGTGCACCCATCGGGTAATTCCATCAACTTTGCGGATAATGCGGTATTCTTTGTTAAATAGCTGTTTTCGCCTCATCACGTCTTCGTTCAAATGCCGTTGCATCAATTCTTTGTCAAAAGGATGCACAAGGTCCAACCAACCCTGAATATTTCTTTCATAACCTTTATCGATGCCAAAAATCTGATCGAGCACTTCCGATGATTCCCAGAAGCCGGTCTTGAAATTGGTTTGATAGGAACCTACAAAGGCAGCGCGCTGCGATTCTTTAAAAAAGTATTCGCTTTCGCGGAGCGCTTCGTCAGCGCGCTTCGAACTGGTGATGTCAACTGCAAGCGAAAGAATGCGGGTTTTACCATCAATGGTAATTAATTCGCCGTTGTATAAAGCAATGACATCTTCGCCATTTTTCTTTTTGAGATGAAGTTCGAGTTCGGATACTTTATTGTTTTTGACAAATTCATTTTTAATCAGGTCACGGCCAATCTGGCTTATCCAGCCTATTTCGACAGAGGTTTTGCCGATTACCTCATCGCGGCTGAAGCCTGAAACTTCGAGGAATCGTTGGTTAACATCGATATATCTGCCGGTTTCAAATTCGCTGATTGTCATCAATACCGGGGCATTATTGAATGATGCAGCAAATTTTTCCTCACTTGCCTTCATCATCCTGCGGGCATTTTCGCGCTGAGTAATGTCGCGGTCGGCACCACGATACCCGATAAAATTCCCTTTTTCATCATATAATGGAAGGCCGCTTGTTTCGAGAATTACTACCTGCCCGTTTTTATGAAGGTTAGGATTAATAAAATTTCTTAAAGAATCTCTTTTGGAGAATGCTTCATAACCTGCTTTCTTAAGTTCCTCTTTAACGTCCGGTGTAAAGAAATCATAAAAATATTTCTTTCCGATAATCTCTTCGGGTTTGTAGCCCAAAATCGATTCTCCGTTAAGGCTTGCGTAAGTATAAAGCCCCTCTGTATCAACCTCCCAGATCCAGACACCAGATGTTTCGACAACTTGTTTAAACCGTTCTTCGCTGTTAATCAAGGCTTTTTCAGCTTTTTTGCGTTCGGTGATATCGAAAAAGGTTGTAACAAACCGGTTATCCTTTAACGGAGATGTTGTGATATGAAACCATTGATTGGTTTCTGCTATCAGCATTTCGGTATAAACCGTGGTATTTTTAGCCTTATTTTCTTTCCAGAATGAACCAATTTTTTCAGATGAAAGGTTATAAATTTTGCTGGCAAGTTGACCAATTACCTGTTCGGGTGGTAGCGGAATTATTGAATAGTAGGATTTGTTTACATTTAATATCCTGTAATCGATAATTTCACCATTCGGACCGGTGATGGCTTCATTTAGCGCTACAGCTTCGGTCATTGTATTAAAAAGCGTCTGCAGGTTTTGTTCGGTGACATGCAGCGCTTCTTCGGCTTTTTTGCGATACTCGAGTTCTTTTTTCAATGCATCGGTACGCTCGTCAACAAGTTTTTCGAGCCATACTTTTTGGTTCAGTTTATGGTCTTCCGATTCTTTAATCCTAAGCATGGCTTTTATCTGCGCAGTGAGTTCGGATTCGTCCACCGGTTTAGCCAGAAAAGCATCGGCGCCGGCGTCGAGTGCTTTGATGCGGCTTTCCTTGTCGGTGCGTGCAGCCGTAATCATTATTACCGGAATGTGTTTGAGGGTATCGTTGTTTTTTAGGAATCTGCATACTTCGTAGCCGTCCATAAAAGGCATAACGATGTCGAGCAGGATCACATCCGGCATTTCGTTGATAGATTTTTCAATGCCTTCCTTGCCGGATAAAGCCGTAATCAATTTGGCATTTGGGAAAATTTCGCCAAAAAGTGCCTTTAAAACAATCAGGTTATCCTGGTTATCATCGATAGCCAGAATTATACAAGACCTATTTTCCATAAAGCCATTCGTTAATAGTATTTTCAAAGATTTCGTTTTCGATAGGTTTTGAAATGTAACCATCAAAACCATGCTCCAGGAGTTTTTCGCGGTCGCCTTTCATGGCGCGGGCTGTGAGTGCCAGGATCGGTACATGCTGTAACCGGTGATCCTTTTTGAGTTCATTAAACACAGTAAATCCATCCATGCCGGGCAGGGAAATGTCGAGTAAAATCAGGTCAGGTATAAAATGACTTGCTTTCTGCAGGCCCTCAGGCCCGTCGGCAGCATCGGTAATTTCAAATTTGTCAGACAGCAGGGCTTTTACACTGATTTGGTTGTCAGGATTATCTTCGATGTGAAGAATATGTGCTTTACCCGATCTTTGCGGTTGTTTGTAAGGCTGATTTTCAGGCTTAACTTTTGCTTTAACCGGAAGTTGAATCATGTTCCGGATATAGCCGAGTAAATCGCTGCGGTTGATATCGCCTTTCTGGATAAGCTGGTGTATGTTGTTTTCGATAAGAAAACTCAGCTCATCTTTTGTAATATGCTTTGCCGAAAGGATGAGGACAGGAATCTTCCTGGTTTCATCAAGATTTCTGATTTGTTTCAACACTTCAAAACCATCAACTTCAGGCATCATCAGGTCGAGAATCATGGCGTCGGGTATCGAAATTTTTATCGATTCGAGTGCTTCTTTTCCATTGCGTGCAATGCTGATATGATAACCTTCAGCCTTCAGAATGTCGGTGAGCTGAATAATCTGGGGCTCGCTGTCTTCGACAACCAAAATGTTTTTTTGCCCCGGCAGGTAAGGCGAAAGAGTATTTCCTGAAAAGCCCGGATTGTCTGGCAGGAATTCTTTTTCCGGTTTGGGATGTAAAAGTTTGTCGGGCGTAATAGGCAAAATCAGTGTAAAAACTGAGCCAATGCCCGGCTCACTGTCAACTTCGATGGTCCCATTGAGCAATAAAGTGTATTTTTTTGCAATGGCCAGGCCCAGACCAGTTCCACCGTACCTGCGTGATGCTTTATCGTCGGCTTGCCGGAATTCATCGAAAATAAAAGGGATGTGTTCGGAAGAAATCCCAATTCCGGTATCTTTTATCGTGATACGGATGTATCCGTTGGTACTTTCTGCATATATTTCGATCGATCCTTTTTCGGTAAATTTTACAGCATTGCTGATAATGTTCTGAAGGATGTGATGACATTTGGAACTATCGCTGATAATGGGTAACAGGTTTGTGTTGATCTTGTTAAGGAGTGCAATCCCTTTTTGATGGCAGATGGGTTCGATGGAATCGAGAATATTCTGGGTCAAACTGTGGAGTGAAAATTCCGAGAAATTTAAATCTTCTTTCCCGGCTTCAATTCTCGATAAATCGAGGATGTCGTTGATCAGTGTAAGTAACTGCTTTCCGTTTTTTTCGATAATGCCGAGGTAGCTGTATTCATCTTGGCTGATTGAGTTTTTTAATCTTCTGCTCAAAACCCCCGAAAGTGCAATAACCGAGTTGAGGGGTGTGCGTAATTCGTGGCTCATGTTCGACAAAAACGCACTTTTAAGCTGGTTGGCTTCATCCAGTTGCCGTTTCTGGAGCTCAAGCTCGATATTGTATTCCTTCAATTCGTCAGATTGCATCATCAATTCATGGGTTTTTTCTTCCATTTCCTTGTTTTGTTTATCGAGCAAGGCTGAGAAATCGGTAATTTTCTGGAATAATCTAACACTATTGAGCCGGGCAGTGAGGGCCATCAATATTTCTTTAAGAAATAGAAAAGCATTAGGCGGGAAAACATGGAGATTTGCCAGCGAAATGACGCCTACAACAGTATTGTTTTCGACTACAGGAATGGTGATAATTTCGCGGGGTTTGAACTCACCGGTAACGGCTGAAAAAATAAAACTTGAATTTTCGGTTAACTGCGATATCCGCTGGATTTTTTTTGTTGCTAAAACGGTACCAAATTCGCCTTCCTGCCGTACAGCCGAAAAAGCTTTGATGTGTTTGGCATCCAATCCTATCGAATCGAAATGCTCGAAGGTATCATTAGAGGTATTAAGGAAATAGATAGCAGCTATCTGGGCATGAGTTTTAGCTAATAACGTTTTGAGCAGGATTTGACAAAACACTTTCAGATCGTTTTCGTTTGCCATAACTTCGGAAAAGGATGCGGCATTTTCTTTGAGGTTCATTTCTGTTTGAACCGTTCCCGCCATCCGGTTAAAAGCTGTGGCTAAAGCACCGATTTCGTTGGTTGAATTATAATCTGTGCGGGTGTCATATTTTCCTTTTCGGTATTCTTCGGTAGCCACTGCTAAAGTCTGAAGTGGTTTTCGGATACCCTGGATCAGAAAATAGGCATAAAAGAAAGTCAGTATAAAAATAACTCCGGTAAAAACCGAAAGTCGTATGAATAAAAGTTTTTTTTCTTGTTCGGCAGCCAGATAAAAACTGTCTCCTTTTTGCCTGGCAAAATCGATCATTACCTGTATCTTTTCGTTGATTTCTTTGATCTGAGGCTTGACGGCTGAATAATACAGCCTTTTTGCAGCTTCATGGTTACCATTTTTTGATAAAGTTATTAACTCGCTGCACAATGCTTCCCAGTGAGCATAAGCCCGATAAACACTGTCGATATGTGTTTTTGATCCTAAATACCGTTCCTGGACGAGTTCAAAAGTTTTATCAATCTGCTTCTCAATAGTTTTAAAGTGTATCGCTATTTCCAGATATTCAGCATTAGTGAGACTCTCATTGGTTACAATTTCATTGATGAGTAAATTTAAAGAGAGAACATCGGCTTTAATATCCCTGGTTGCCCTGGCTACTTGCATGGGGTGTTCGTACAAATTCCGTGTATTTTCCCACAAACGGTTTGATTGATAGTAGGCCAGGCCACCGAGCATGAAGACGAAAAGCAGGAAGATTCCAAATCCCAGACTAAGCCTGGTACTGATTTTCAAGTTCTGGTAGTTCATTTTAGTATCCTAAAAATTAAGTAGCCAAATGTAAACATTTATTTTATTAACTTTTTGTAAAAATTGGTGCCGGTGAAGCAAATTGCCTGAATTTCCCAAAACTTTTTACGACCGAAACCTCGGCTTCACCAGTAATAAAAAATCCATCACTTTTCAGCGAACGATAAAATTTCGACAGTATTATTTTTCTTATCTCGGGGCGATAGTAAAAGAGGACGTTGCTGCACATGATCAGGTCAAAATCGCCGAAAATGCTTGCAGGAGGCGCACTTGATCCGTTATTTAGCAGGTCGAACAGCGAAAAATCGACTTGTTTTTTTATCTCATCATGAAGTAAAAAACCATTTTCGCTCTCATCAAAATACTTCTTAATAAATCTCATCCTGGTGTTTTGAAGTGCTTTAACGTCATAAAATCCTTGCCTGGCTATTTCGATTTGTTTTGTTGAGATATCAGTGGCAAAAATGCGGAACCTTGAATTTATCAGATGGGCTGTTTTAAAATGCTCGATCAGCATTGCCAGGGAATAAGGCTCTTGCCCGGCAGAACAACCTGCCGACCAGACACGGATTTCGCCGGAAGGCAATTTTGAGTTTTCGTTTGTTAGTTTTGGCAGAACAAATTGTTCGAGTAAAGCAAAGGTCAGCGGATTGCGGAAAAACTCGCTGTAAGCATTCGTGAGCGAATCGAGCAGGAGTGAGGCTTCATCCTTGTTGCTTTCGAGTAGCGCAAGGTAATCGCCGGCAGTTTTTGAAGCAGTGGCCACAACCCTCTCATTAATTGTTGTATCGAGAAATGATTCGGCGTAAATCGAGATGTCGCGTTCATAACGTTCCTGAAAAAAAGTCACAATTTTATGTAAAGTATTTCTCATTTTTTAGTGCATAAAATGTTAATTTACAAGTGAATGTCTTCTTGTCCTTAAGTTGCCGCATGCAATTGAACAGGTGTGGATTCGTTACAAATCATGCTTCACACTGTCTCGAAAACAAAAACGGGAACAACGTGTGAGGTATCTTAATCCGCTCATTTTCCAAAAATTCACAAGTTCTCTTTTTGATCATGGGGCATTGTTAATTACAGGTTTCGCCAGATATTGGGAGAGCTCAAGAAATTGTTGCTTGTTATTCGAATGGAATGGCAGTAATTTCTGGTAAGTTCTTACTTTTTGAATTTCTTTAAATTCGGTGACATGGATGTCTTTTGGCAGTCTTTTCAGGATTTCATGGTAAGCTCCGATAAAAATAATACCTGTTTCATTCGGGCCAAGGGTTTCGGCAATGCGGCCAGCAATAAATTTATCACGGCGCATAAGCAACGCCGACCGAAGGATTTTAAACCATAAAATTTTAATGATTTTCAGGATTGCCGGACCGGAGGAGGGAATGGTTTTTAGTAAATCGATCTCCTTTTTTACCAGCGAAAGTTCTTCGGTGCGAACGATAACAGCGCCCCTAAAAACCAGGTCTGAGATGATTTCATAATTTTTGCTGCCGGCTTTTACGCTGTCTTCGATGATTTTCCGGGCGATTTCGCCATCAATCACCATCCCATCCTGGTAAATTTTGACAGTTTTATTTTTACAATCAACCGAGCTGCAATATTGCCCGATCATTTCCCAGTATTTACTTACCGTTGAGATGTGCGATTCCCAGAATTCTTTACCAAATTCAACTTCACCTTTTTGTGCATGACTGGCTGCAAATGAGCCCATATCTGCACCAGAATGAATGATAGGAAAGTAAAGAAGTGTTCTCATCGGCAGGTTAACAGGTTAAAATTTACATCAGATCGCCAAGTGGCCCAAGATTCAGGTTTAAATCCTCATCCGTGAGGTTGAATATTTTTTTGAGTTCTTCCATTTTGTTTTCTAATTTCATCAGGGTTTCGCCCAGGCGTTCGATTTCTTCTTCGGAGAGTGAACCACCTTCAACCCGGCGTATGGCTTGCTTTTCGACTAATTTTCGGATAAGCTCAATCAGTGTTAGCACCAACTGTGCCAGGCCATGATCGGCATTGTCGGGTGTAGCATTGATTCGCGAAGTTACCGCATTTTCAATTTTTTCGATGGCTTCTTTAACTTCATCTACCGGAACCGAGTTCAGTAATATTTTATTCTCGCTCATGTTAAAGTCGTTAAAATTCTATTTTAAAATGAATTGTAAATGTAATTTAAAAAGTTTTTCAGCAATGAAAATAAACAGTGCCTGCTAAATTTATTTGTCGAAGAATTAAAAATAAATGAGTTACTGCTTTTTAAGAAAGGCGTTTCCGGGATGAAACCCAGGCTGAAAATTTTGTTTTTGAACGGATGTTCATGCTGAGGATTAAAAACTCATCCTACAGTATTGATGAATCCATGCGGTCAGAAGAAATTCTGTATTAATCTTTATCAATGGCGATTTCGACAAAACTATAGGGCGGCCAGGGACCGGTTAACAGAAAATTGAGGTCGTCGTGTAAAAGTTTTAAAGCCTCAATAGCCCGGATAAATTCATCCTTTTTGGCTTTTTCGATCAGGAAAACGCCATCGAGAATGATGCTTTTTGACAGCATTTTTTTAAATTTCCCTTCAGGATTTATTTGATTCAGATGCCAGGTGATCTCTTCGATGAGTTGTTCGACATGTTTCAGCAATGCATCTTCCAGCCTGTGTTTTTTTACTTTTTCGAGCAGATAATTGGTATGAATGGTGCTTTTGGAAGAGAAACTGCTTATGGTGAATTCTTCTGATTCGACTTTTGCACGGATCTTTTCGGAGCATTTATCATAATCCCAAATCACTTTCATCCCAAATTCATGCTTGTTTTCGACTTTCGCAAGATTGTTCAGAAATGGAGTGTAGTTGTCGGTGATTAACTGAATGATAATTTCATCGGACTTTACAACAGTTCCAAACCTGATGGGAAGCAGGGTTGATTTGTGCGATAATTCTTCGATGACCCTGGCAAAATCGAGCGCAAATTCTTTCGAAACAATAAATTTCGATGCAGGAAAATCGCTGACAGCAACCGAAATATCTTCAAAATTAAGGGCATAAAGGTTCGACCCTGTTATGCCCCGGATATTTTTCGTAATTTCGTTTACCTGCTGAGGGTTACCTTTATTGGCGATGATTGCATAAATAATTTTTTCCATCTCAAAATTATTGTCTGGGTTGATTGGGTTTAATCGTGGTGAGTCTTCGTTGCTGCATAGTTTCCACTGAGGTAAGGATTAACTTCAGCCCGAGATAAACCAGGTCGATATCGGCCACCGAAATGACGATTTCGCCGGTGATAACCACTCCTTTGTTCAGCACTCTGTCCAGTAATTCGAGAATGGTGATGTCTTTCGACTGATCGATTACATTTTCCTGCATTATTTTTCCTTAATGTTTACAAAGCTAAACGATGGCCAGGGACCTGTTGCCTCAACCTGAAGGCCTGTATTTTTATATTTTTCTGTAGATTTCTTCACCGATTCAAGTAATTCATCAACTTTACCGGCGTCGAGCAGGTATGAAACATTTAAGATCATGTCGTCGGTGCGCCCGGTAAGTTCTTTGGGCAAAATGTTGTTTATCCTGGTCAATTCGGCAATTTCGGCCAACCCGTCAAAGCAGGATTGTCCGCAAACCCTCATTATTTTTTCGACCTCTTTTCCGACTAATTCTATCTTTTTTCGCTTTAAGATAAAGGCTTTGCCGGGCATGCTTCTTTGTATTTCTTCCTCCAGAATCCGCACTTCATCGCTGATTTCGTCGATTTGACCGGTTAAAACAGAACGGTCGCAATAAATTTTCACCGACCATTCTTCTTTGCCTTTGAGGGATTTGAAGTTTTCGGCAAGTGAAACCGAGTAGTCGTTTACAAACATTCCAAGGCTTTCGGTTGAGTTGAAAATGGTGCCGAATTTGAATGGAATTACCGTGCTGTTTTTCATCACTTCGCTGATGATGCGGATGTGTTCGCGGGCATGAACGTCAATCCAGGCAATGTCGGCGAAATTTTTCTTCAGATTTTCCTCTGAAAACTCTTCTGGCGAAACCAATTTGGAGATCGCATAAAATTCACCGTAGGCAAGGCTTTTCAAAGTTTCATTCCCCGAAATTTCGTCTGGCTTCAGTGGATTATCTGCGATACAATAGATGTAAATTAATTCTTCAGCCATCTCAAAGTGTCTTATTTTTGAAATTGATGTTTTTTTGGCAGAAATCACAAAAGTCAAATCACAAAAGTCAAAT
>CAYOWJ010000057.1:0-1930 GCA_964407625.1 uncultured Lentimicrobiaceae bacterium | reverse complement strand
AAATCACAAAAGTCAAATCACAAAAGTCAAATTATAGAAAGGTCTTATTTGAGTTTTGTTTTTTTGTTATTTGTTATTTGTTATTTCTGTTTTACCAGGTTAGCGTTTTAAAATGCCGGCTATTGTGAATAATCATTCATTTTTTCGTAGGCGACAACTTCATTCGTTTCATCAATCTTAACCGAATAAAATACTCTTTTTAACTTCGGAGGGAGGTTCATCGATTTCAGGAATGAGTCATCCTCGTAAACTTCGGCGATGGCGTCCCAGCTTTCGTCAATTTTGTCAAGTTTAATCACCGTTACCTCGTGGCAATTAACGTTTTCTTTAAGAAACTGGATCACCAGATTTTTAATATCAATTATTTTACTCATTTTGATTTCTCCTTTTTTAGCGTTTTGGTTATGGTAACTGTTTCGGGGCGTTGTTCAAAAACAATGGGGACCTGCGACATGTCATGCCCACAGTTGGGACAATGCTCGTAAATAAACATGTATCGCCAGCTTTCGCCACATTCAGGACATTCGATGTTGAGGGGATAACCGCAGTCAACACAGTAATTTTCCCAACCCATTGTTGATTTAGTACAATTCGGACATTTAAAAGCATTCATAATACCTCCTTATTGTTGATTATTTTCTTTATCAGCTCTGATTCTCTCGATCAAGTCGAGCAACTCTTCTTCACGTTTATCATATTCTTCCACCGTAATTTCATCCATCTCAAACTTCAGTTGTAATTCCATGAGACGTTCTTTAATTCTGCCTTCATCAGAAATCTCCTTTTGCATCAGTTCGTCGATTTTTTTGCCGATGAAGATGATTCCTTTTAAAGGTGCAAGCACGATGTCGTCCAGCAAAAACATATTAGGCCTCCTGAGTGTTAATAACCAGATTTACAAAATTGTATGGAGGCAAAGTCCCGACATATTTGAACGACAGCAGGTTTCCGTATTGTTCATCCAAAGCATTGATTGCTTTATCAAATTCGGCTTCATTTTCGTTTTTGATCAGAAAAGCTGCATTTAAAATCATCCGTTCTCCATATTTATCATTTATTTTCACCTCTTCAGCCAGTGGTGTAAGCAAATCCATGATGATGTCGTTGAAGTTGGAGTTTTCTCTGATCAGGGCTTTTTCGACCATTTCGCCAATTTTCATTAACTGGTAATGGGCTTTTTCGGGATCTAATTTAGCCAGTTTTTCCTTTAAAATGCGGATATCACTGTTTTTTTCGAGTATGAATTTAAAGATGGGTTCTTCGTTGGCCATCACCTTTAGACCGAGTTCTTTTTTGCCATCCATTTTGGTGAGTAAATCCGAAAATTTGTCGTATTCTTTTTCGAGTATTTTCACAATTTTGGCCTGATCGTAAGATGCCGAAATTGTCGAAAAGCGAATCGGCAGTACGCAAAACGTTTTCATTACTTCTTCAAGGGTTAGCTGGTGAGCCGTCAGGTTTACTCTTCGGGCTTCGTACCTCATCACTGCCGAATTGCTCACCACGGCGCAAATATCTTTATAATTAATGCCATAAACCATGTCGCTGCGGCTGCCTATGCCAATCGGGCCAAACTCAATCGGCTCGCTGTGCCTGATTATTCCGTACAAATAAATACCTACTTTTTCTGCTTCCATCTTCATTAAATTTCAAATCACAAATCACAAATCACAAAACTCAAAATAATCTAATCATTTTTTTCTTTTCAATTGCAAAGCGCAGAGCGCAAAGAGCAAAGAACAGGGCGAATTGTCATGTCTCATCAATTTTTCTATCATTCTCCCGCTGAAGCGGGATTTCGGCTAACGCCTCAACATTTCCCCCGATAATCCTCCCGATAGCTATCGGGATCGGGGTTCCATTCTTCCATCCTTCCATTCTTCCATTTTCTAATCGTCTAATCGTCTAATTGTCGAATTGTCTAATCGTC
>CAYOWJ010000056.1:14971-16135 GCA_964407625.1 uncultured Lentimicrobiaceae bacterium | reverse complement strand
AAAATTCCCATAAAATAACCCATCCGGCTCTTATCAACTTTTTCGGACATGATGGCAAAAGGCAGACTGACAATCGCAGCCCAGCCAACACAAATCACAGCAATCATGATATAAAGCATCAGTGGAGTGTTCACAAACATGGCAATGGTGAAGTAGCCAAGCGCCATAATGGTGAGCGAAGCCACATGAACCCTGACCCGTCCGATTTTACGGGAAAGTGGCTCGAGCAAAAATGCAGGCATTAAAAAACTTACGGCATTAAGCAGAAAGAAAGCAATCCCGATCATTTGACCGGTTTCGGCTGAAACGAGTTTTTCGATTTTCAACAACTCTTCAGTCAGCAGTTCACCTTTTTGCTTGAGCTCCTGCACCAGGGCATATTTCTGCACCACATCAGGGCTGAACATTTTTTGCTGCAGGAAGGCGATGATGTAAACGAACATGGTCTGAACTCCAAGCCAGGAAAAAAAATGTGCACCATAAATCCTGAAAAGCTGCCCCCATTGTGTCGGTGTGGCTTCGGCAGTTACCTCATCTTTTTTCTGAACCAGATGACGCGGTTCTTCGATAAAAAACATCGGAATAATCGAAAAGCCAAGGATTACAAATGCTCCGGCATAAATCAGTGTGTAATTTCCCAAAAGTGCACCTGTGAGGTAAGCCAGACTTCCGAAAAGATTTGAGATCGACTGCATCCAGGTGTAACCTTTGGTTCGCGGGCTTCCATCTGGTGTAACATCGGCGATGATGGCGCGGGTAGGATTAAAACTGATGTTGATGGCCAGATCAAGCGTCAGCGCTACAGTGATGGCAACGGCAATCAGACTGCCAAGCCCCAGAAAATCGTTTATCGCCCCAATATTAGGAAGTGCAAGAACAGCAAGGGCTGTAAGAATACCACCAATAATGATAAACGGACGGCGGCGTCCACCCAGAAACCAGACTTTATCACTGATCAGCCCGATTAACGGCTGACCCAGGATTCCGGCAATCGGCCCGGCAGCCCACACAAAACCGATGTGATGAATATCGAGATTGTACTTTGTGGATAAAATCCAACTCAAAACCGCAATCTGGATGGAAAGGCCAAAGCCCATGGCCGTAGAAGGAAGGCCAAGTACAAGGTAAAATCCATTGGATAATTTCTTTTGAAAGTCGAGCATA
>CAYOWJ010000056.1:13279-14871 GCA_964407625.1 uncultured Lentimicrobiaceae bacterium | reverse complement strand
TCGTCAAAATCACCACTTTCGTCGGCAAAAGAGGTTTCGTTTGAAGCCATAAATTCGTTGATGTACAAACCCGAAACATAAGGCGGCGGAATAATCAAAGTTGCAGGATCACAAGGAAATTCGGTCATTTTTCCGAAATTATCAGTGGCCTGAATCGTGTATAAAATTGCAGTAGAACTGGAATATCCATCTAAAAATACCCCGTAAATATTATCTCCGGCAGCACCATCTCCATGATTGCCATCGTCGAACATCTGCTCAAACGTTACCGGCAAATCAGCATTTACCGTGTAAGAGAGTTTCACCATGAGGTTTGCCCCATCATCTTTGGCAAAAACATTAAAAGCAACCGGCTGGTTAACTCCCGAATGATGGGCATTGAGATATTTCAATACTGGATAAATGTTGTTCAAAACCAACTGGTTTTGGAGGGAAATCCTCCTGTCGGTGATATATTCAGTTAATCCCTGGGGAACATGAGCGCCTGTACCAAAATCGTATGATGATGTAAAATCGCTGATGTCGTAACCGTAATCCAGCGGGTAAAAAGGATCGTTAACCACAAAAGGATAAATTTTGTCGCGCAGTGAATAAATGTAAGGGAAATAGGCCGCTGTGCCGGTAAAATCAGACAGCTCCTTAAGGTATTTTGAGTATTGGTCACGGTACTTCTGAACCTGCATAATCTTTGTGTAGAGCGGGCGCTCACCCGACGACCATTCATAAATATCGCGCTGCGACCAATCAATCCCAAACCAGTCGATCCCAAAAGTATTATCCGGGTCATAAACAACATATTCAAATTTGCCGGTTTTGGTGTTGTGATAGAGGTAAAAATTATTGTTGTTAAAAATGTAGCCATCCCAATTGGCAGTAAACACATCAAAAGCCATGATTTTTAAATAATCCTGCACATTAAAAACCTCCTCCAGCTTACATGGCAAATCGTTGAGTGGCGTATTATTGAGGATAGCGATAAAGTTGGCAAGATCGGAATAATCGTCCGCGGCAGTATTGGTCTTCAGGTCGTAAGCGCGATGGTCGCCACTCTGGTATTTGTAAAGATCCGGATTACTGCCTAAATATCTAAGATCAGCCGGGTACAAACATTTATAGAGGTTTCCATCCTTGTTCCCGAAACGTGATTCGGCAAACTCTTCATCAATATGTTCAACACTGAGGTAGAGGCCGTGATAATTGTTATTGATGTAAAGTCGCACATGATTTGAGCGCGGAGCCGGGATATCGGATTCCCGCAACATATCCCAGCAAATTTTTGCACGGGAAATGGTGGGATCGTTGTGCTCGCCGTTGAGATTCATTTTTTCGAGGCCATTGTATTTTCGTCCACTTTCGAAACTATTAAACGAAACTTTGAAAGATTTTTTGGCCGAATAGCGGGAAGTATTTCCCCTCAGCCGGAAACCGATGTTTTCGACGGTATCTTTAATAGTACCGTTATCAAACATAAAAACGGCATGAAATTCCAGGTCGCTGTCCGGATTTTCATAGAGCCAGGTTAAGGTGTCGGGGTTTACAAAAATATCAACGCGGGGCACCACATCATCGCGGTAAACTTCACCATTTTCAGG
>CAYOWJ010000056.1:11490-13179 GCA_964407625.1 uncultured Lentimicrobiaceae bacterium | reverse complement strand
TAACGTTTCTGATCAAAACTTCTTTCCTGATCCGAATTATTGAGAATCACCATTACGGTGCCTGCATCATCGTACCTGAAATAAACATAAACCCCGTCAACAGGGATAAAATGCTTGAGCAGGCCATCATGCAGGGCCGTTTTTGTTTTCCGGTAATTCAGCAAGGTTTTGATGTGATCAAAAGCTTCATTTTCGAGATCATTTCGGCCAGCCGGCGTAAAAGCATCCCGTAAATCATTTTCCCATCCTCCCGGAAAATCTTTGCGGATATCGCCGTGACCGCGATTTTCATAACCAGTCATAGCAATTTCGGAACCATAATAAATCTGAGGAACACCGCGTGTAGTGAGCAGGAAAGTCATCGCCAGTTTAAAGCGGTCCATTTTTTCCTGAAGCTTCGTAAAAATACGGTCGCCATCGTGGTTATCGGCAAAAATGACGATTTTTGGGTTTTCACCATACACATAATCCTGTGCAAGGATGTCGTACATTTTTACGATTCCATCACCCCACGAGTCTTTTTCGTTAAAAGCCACTCTGAAACCATCGTACATCGGGAAGTCAAAAACATAAGGCAGGTAAGATTTATAATCCGTTTTGATGGCCGGATTGTCGGACCATGGAGCCACAAGCGCAGGTTGCGGCAACCAGGCTTCGCCAACCATCGAAAAATCCGGATATTCCACCCTTACGCGTCTTGCCCAATCAGCCATAGCTTCCTTTTCAGGATAAGGATAGGTATCCATGCGGATTCCGTCAAGACCGGCATATTCGATCCACCAGATGCTGTTCTGGATGAGGTAATTACTCAAATATTTGTTGTTTTGGTTCAAATCGGGCATCATGGTGTCGAACCAGCCTTTTTGGAAAATATTGCGGTCGTAATCGGAGGCATGTGGATCGAAAACGGTTCCCGCCCTGAAATTCGATTTGGTATATTCTGGAAACTGGTTGATCCAGTCCTGCGAAGGCAAATCGTTGATCCAGTAATGTTTATTTCCGCAGTGATTAAAAATCATATCCATAATCACTTTCAGATTTTTTTTATGCATCGTCTCAACCAGGTTTTTGTAATCCTGGTTGCTTCCATATCGTCCGTCAACTTTGTAAAAATCGGTAATCGAATAGCCGTGGTACGAAAATGCAGGCATATTATTTTCGAGCAGCGGATTAAACCAGACTGCTGTAAAACCAAGCTCTGAAATGTAATCCAGATGATTTTCGATACCCTGGATATCACCACCGTGGCGGCCGCTGGGTTTCGATCGGTCGCTACCTTCCGTCAGGCCGGGGACAGAGTCATTTCCCGTGTTTCCATTCGAAAAACGATCGGGCATCACCAGATAAATCGCGTCGCTGCTGTTAAAACCCTGCCTGTTTGCTGACCCCTTGATTCTCTCAAGAAGTTGAAAATTATAATTCGATACTTCCTTCTTTTTTTCATTTACAAAAGTGATATCAAAGCTTCCTGGTTTTGCAGTTTTATCAATCCGTAAATCCAGGAAAAGGTAATTGGCACTTTCCAGTTTTGTAGTTTTCATCAGGCTTACGCCGGGATAATTTAATACTGGTTTGGTTTCGGAGATATTTTCGCCATAAACCAGCAACTGGAGTTCAGGATTATTCATTCCAGCCCACCAGGAGGGCGGTTCAACTTTTAAAGGAATTGTTTTCTGGGCAAACAATGGA
>CAYOWJ010000056.1:8311-11390 GCA_964407625.1 uncultured Lentimicrobiaceae bacterium | reverse complement strand
CCACCAGGAGGGCGGTTCAACTTTTAAAGGAATTGTTTTCTGGGCAAACAATGGAACAATTGTTCCAAATACAAATAAAAGGAGAAATAAAGTGTTTTTCAGGATTTTTGAATTTGAGTTAAGATTTTTACTTTGCATTTTCATTCGATACGTTTGGGGAATTAATTATAGAATCAGTTTTATTTCTTTTTATGATCGAGGAACCATTTGTAAAGTTCAGGATTATTATATGTTTCGGTCCATGAATCGTGATCTGCCTCAGGATAAACGGTAAATTTTACATTACCATCACACTCCTTAAGCGCATCTACCATTTCCTGGCTTGCATGCAAAGGAATCACGTCGTCCTTTGCTCCGTGAAATGCCCATACCGGAAGATCCTTCATCAGGCAAACCCGAAGGTCGTTGCCGCTGCCGCAAACCGGAGCAATGGCGGCAAAATATTCAGGATACTTCCAGCCCATCTCCCAGGTCCCGGTGCCACCCATACTCAAACCCGTTAGATAAACCCTGCTTTTATCAACATTATATTTTTTGAAAATATCGTCCAGCAAATATTTCAGGGCCTCGGCATCCCACCATTTTTCGGCCGGACATTGGGGTGAAACGATAATAAATGGCAGGTTCATTTCTCCAGCAATTTTCGGCAAGCCGTTTTTCTTAACCAAAGCCAGGCTATCGCCACGCTCGCCTGAACCGTGAAGAAACATAATCAGCGGGAATTTTTCGGTCTTGCTGTAATTCTCCGGCAGGTAAATCAGGTAATTAAAACCAACTTCCTTTTTCACGGTCTTTTTGAATTTTTTACCGGTTTGCCGCTGGGTATCATTTGGCTGTGCAAGCAACATTTGGCTAAAGGCCAGGGTAATGATTAAAGAAAGAAGTGTTTTAAACTTATTCATTTTTAAAATTTTAATGGGCAAAAATAGCGATTTTTTAACGATGGCACTGTATGGCCAAAACACAGATCAATAAAAATTGAGGTGAATACATTTATCCTTAAAGTATTTTCAATTTTGTTTTGTATGTAGAACAAAATACTGTATTTTTGTATTCTAAATAGAATAAAATGGATAAAAGCATCATCAAGAAAATTATACTCGAAAACCAGCTAAGGATTCCGGGATTGGAAATTGTTAAAAGAAATTATTCGCCGGAGCCTGCTGCAAATTACATTTTTACCGGTCAGCGAAGGGCTGGTAAAACATTTTTCATTTTCAGCCTCATCCAGGAAATGCTAAAAAAGGGAATTTCTATCGAAACCGTTCTTTACATCAATTTTGAGGATGAAAGGCTTATCGGGCTTGATGTTTCCGGGTTAGATTCCATCATCGAAAGTTACCGGGAATTGTTCAGCCACCCTCCGGTGCTGTTTTTTGATGAAATCCAAAATATCAGGGATTGGCAGAAATTTGCCCGTAGAATGGCGGATAACGACTACCGGATTTACATCACCGGGAGCAACTCCGAAATGTTGAGCAGCGAAATGGCTTCCACACTTGGCGCAAGATTTATGGTCATGGAAATAGAAACTTTGACATTTACTGAGTTTCTGCTATTTCACGGAATACAGCCAGATGAAAATATTGAATTTTCTCCGTCAAGATTTGAGGTAATCCGATTGTTTGAACAATATTTTGCCGAAGGCGGTTTTCCCGAACTCATAAAATTTAGCCAAAAAAAAGAATATCTCAGTAACCTTTTCCAGAAGGTATTTCTGGGGGATATTATTGCCCGCTATCAAATCAGAAATCCAGCTGCACTGCGTATTTTGATTAAAAAACTCGCCGAAAGCACGATGGATGAGGTTTCATTTAACCGGATGCGCAACATTATCATCTCGACAGGTTTGCAGGTTGGAACAGCAACGATTATCGAATATCTGAAACACCTCGAAGATGCTTTCCTGATAAGTTCGCTCAGCAACTTTATGGCTAAAATCAGCAGCCGTGAATCGAAAAAGAAATACTATTTCAGGGATAATGGTCTGCTTTCGCTGTTCCTGATAGATCCAAATTCGTTCCTGTTAGAAACATTGGTCTTTAATACCTTGCGGAAAAAATATGGCGATCAGCTATTTTATCTCAGAAATGGTTTTGAGGTAGATTTTTTCATTCCCGGCGAAACATTGATACAGGTTTGTTTTGGGTTTTCTGAGCAAAGTACCCGCAAACGGGAAATTTCAGCCTTGATAAAAGCACACGAAAAAAATCCGGTCAAAAATTTGATCATCGTAACATTTAACAATGAAGAGACAATTCTGGAGGACAATTTGACTATTGAAGTTGTTCCTGCCTGGAAATGGATTTTGAGAAGTTCCGGGTGACAGCATGTTAAACTTGATTTCAATCCTGGAAAATAAATTTCTTCCAGCAAATTTTAAAATCAACCAAAATGAAAATATCCTGCAATTAAAAAAGCCTTGCAAGCATCACACTAACAAGGCTTTTACCCAGCGGAGAGTGAGGGATTCGAACCCTCGTTCCAGTTTACACCGGAAAACGGTTTTCGAGACCGCCGCGTTCGACCGCTCTGCCAACTCTCCAAAACGGCTGCAAAAATATACAAATTGACCAAACGCCCCACGTTCTTTTCAAATTATCAGCGATTAATTTCCAATTTCTGCGAAAAGCCATAATCTGCGGTAATTCGTCCAAAGCTTTTTTTGCTGTTAACATAGGTTTTTCTCAAAAACATCTAAAAAAATGTAATTTTGAAATCATAATCAAGGTAAGTAAAAGTGCGGAAAATGTTGATTTTAGAAATCCAAAATAGCTCAAATTTATGATTAGAAAACTAAAATTATTCTCGTTGTTGTTGGCCTTCACAGGTTTTATTTCATGCAACAATCCTGAAGTTCAGCAGCAAACACCCATTATTTCACAGTCTGATACTACCGTAAAATTCAGTCTCACCGACCTTCATAAACGGACTTTCAATTTCTTTTGGGAACTGGCCGACACAGTGAGTGCACAAACGCCCGACCGCTGGCCGACAAAATCCTTCAGCAGTATTGCTGCAACCGGGTATGGCCTGACAGCCTATATTATAGGTGTCGAAAACAATTACATCACCCGCG
>CAYOWJ010000056.1:0-8211 GCA_964407625.1 uncultured Lentimicrobiaceae bacterium | reverse complement strand
GGGTATGGCCTGACAGCCTATATTATAGGTGTCGAAAACAATTACATCACCCGCGAAGATGCCGCAAAAAGAGTCCTCCAATGCCTGCGCTTTCTTTACGAATTACCACAGGGTGATAACCAGGCTGGTATTGGGGGCTACAAAGGTTTTTTTTATCATTTTCTGGATATGCGCACCGGCGAAAGGTTTAATAATGTCGAGCTTTCGACGATTGATACCGGACTGCTCATGGCTGGTGTTTTGACCTGTTTTACCTATTTTGACCGCGATAACAGCACAGAAACTGATATCCGCAAATTTGCCGACCGGCTTTACCGGCGGGTTGAGTGGGACTGGTTTATGAACAAAAACGACCTGCTCTCCATGGGCTGGCATCCCGGAAAGGGCTTTCTCAACGCCGAGTGGAGCGGGTACAACGAAGCCATGATTTTAAATATTCTGGCTTTAGGCTCGCCTACCCATCCTGTTAAAGAAGAAATCTGGAAGAACTGGACAAAAAAATACAAATGGGATAATTATAAAAGTTTTGAGCATGTAAATTTTGGTCCTCTATTCGGGCACCAATATTCACACCTTTTCATCGACTTTAAAGGAATTCAGGATGAATACATGCAGAGCAAAGGAATCGACTATTTCGAAAACAGCCGGAGAGCAACCTACGCCAACCGCGCCTATTGCATCGAAAATCCACAAGGGTTTGCAGGTTATGGCGAAAACATCTGGGGGCTCACCGCCTGCGATGGACCGGGAACTCAAAAAATGATCAACGGTAAGAAATTAAATTTTGACGGCTATTCAGCCAGGGGTGCAGCCATTGATTACCTTGTTGATGACGGCACCATTGCGCCAACTGCTGCCGGAGGTTCCATCCCGTTTGCCCCCGAAATCTGTCTGCCTGCTTTAAAAGCGATGTACGACCAATATGGCGAAAATCTCTATTCGGAGTATGGCTTCAAGGATGCTTTTAACCCAACTTGGAAAGATGAAAAGAACAATGCAAACGGCTGGTATGATGTAGATTATATCGGTATCGACCAGGGGCCGATTCTGATTATGATCGAAAATTATAAAAGTAACCTGGTTTGGAATATCATGAAGAAAAATCCATACATCATCGAAGGATTAAAAAAAGCAGGTTTTAAAGGTGGCTGGATTGATGATCTTGGAAAATAATCCGGGATTTTTCCAATAAAAAAATTCTAATTTTGAGCCAGACGATTTTGTTGGCTTTTCGGGATTAAAGAAAATCAAAAACAAAACATCTAAAAGTGAAATCAAATAATAATAAATCGAGAAATAGTATTGACTGTTTTAACAGGCAGGTAATTTTGTAATTAAAAAAATCAGAACCACATGAAGAAACTTACACACTTAGCTCTAAAATCTTTATTAATGCTCCCACAATCTGGAAATAAAGCCCTTATTTTTTTTTGGTTGATTCTGTTTTCGTTTGCAACACCATTCGTCGAGGCACAATCCTATCTTTACTTTCAGGATAGCCCCGATCCTGATCTTTATGATTTTTCATGGATGGAACTTGTTGCACCAAGCGAGCTGGAACGAAAAGGCGAGGATTTACGCAAATTCCCAGTCGAATCTAACACTCCAGGACCGCAGGGGATAAATTCCTTACGCTTAAAATGGACTTCAAAAACAGGGGGAAACTGGTTCGCTATCGCTGCAGGAACCAATTGGGATGCTAACAATCTAACGAACACCGACACGCTTTCCTTTTATTTGTATTCTGTCGAAGGAATTGTTCCTGCCAATCTTCCTAAAGTTTTTCTTGAAGATACTCAAAACAATAAATCTGTTATGATCAGTTTAACTGATTATTCAACAACCCTTCAGGCAAACCAATGGATCAGAATCAAAGTCCCGATGCTTCCGTTTTTAACACAGGCAAACCCCATCGATTACACCCAAATTAAAACAGTTGGTTTTGCTCAAAATATTGCCGACAATGCACAGCATACCTTATTAATCGACGATGTCAGAGTTTATGCCGGAAACGGATTTTCACCTCCGGTTTCCGCACCTCAGGGTTTAACGGCCAAAGGCTATGATAGTCATGTTTTCTTATCCTGGAATGCAAACCCGGAAAGCAATATTGGTGGATATGAAATTTACCAATCGGCCGATGGCGGAAATTCTTACGCACTCAGAGCAGCAGTAAGTCCTAGCGATACCATTTTTACAGATTTTGTGAGGGCACAGGGAACCAATCTTTTTCTTAAATACAAAATTAATGCCCTCAATGAAGCTAACGAACCATCTGGCTTTTCTGACATTGTAAATGTTTCGACATATGATATGACCGACGAACTGTTACTCGACATGGTTCAGGAAGCCACTTTCAGGTATTTTTATGACCATGCACACCCTGCCTCCGGAATGGCAAGGGAGCGCAATAACTCTGAAAATACAGTAACAAGCGGTGGTAGCGGCTTTGGGATTATGGCACTACTTGTTGGCGTCGAAAGAGGTTTTATTACCCGCGATCAAGGCATCGAAAGAATGCTTAAAATTTTGAATTTCCTCGAAAATGCAGATCGCTTTCACGGGGCTTGGTCGCACTGGATTAATGGTAATACAGGTGCAGTAATCCCTTTCAGTACAAAAGATAATGGCGGTGACCTTGTAGAGACTGCCTTTCTTGCTCAGGGATTACTTACGGCACGTCAATATTTCGACCAGGAAACTACCAATGAACAGCTTATCAGCCAAAAAATTACCTACCTGTGGGAAGGCATCGAGTGGGACTGGTATCGCAGGAATAATGGCAATTACCTTTACTGGCACTGGTCACCAAATTATGGTTGGGATATGAATATGACAGTTGCCGGGCCAAATGAGGCTATGATTGTTTATTTGCTGGCTATTGCCTCCCCAACACATGGCGTTCCTCCAGCATTGTTTCATAATGGCTGGGCTGCCAGCAGCTATTATGTAAATGGGAGTTCCTTTTACGGACACAAAATCTGGGTAGGCTGGGATTACGGCGGACCATTATTCTTTACTCATTATTCATTCCTTGGCTTCAATCCCACTGACATCGCGGATGATTATGCCAATTATTTTGACAATAACAGAAATATCTCGCTCATCAACAGAGCTTATTGCATCGATAATCCTAAAAATTATGAAGGTTATAGTGAAAATTGCTGGGGGCTTACTGCCAGTGACGACCCTTACGGCTATTCTGCACATGAGCCAACAAGTGGTCGCGACAACGGAACCATCACACCAACAGCAGCGCTCTCAGCCATGCCTTACACTCCGGTTGAATCAATGGCTGCTTTGAAGCATTTTTATCGAAACCTCGGCGACAGAATCTGGGGCAATTTTGGTTTTTATGATGCTTTTAATCAGGAAGTAAACTGGTATGCCGATTCCTACCTTGCCATTGACCAGGGACCAATTATTGATATGATCGAAAACTACAGAAGTCAATTGTTATGGAACAAATTCATGGCAAACCCCGAAATTCAACCTATGCTCGATACAATCGGCTTTTTTCCCGATCCAAGCTCAATAATCAATCTGCCAGGTGAAGGAAATCAAACTCTGAATTATTATCCTAATCCGGCATCAAAACAAGTTACTTTTGAATTTTCGATTGAAAAAAGTTCCGGAATATCGATGGAAATATTTAATTCAAAAGGAGTTTTGGTAAAATATCTCGAAAATAATCAACATTTTCAACAAGGAACCCATCAGATTGGCCTGAATATTGAAGAATTTTCGCCAGGTTTTTTTTACATTAAATTTCAATCCGAAGATGGCATTTTGGTTAGAAAATTATTGATAAAGTGATGATTAGCACTTCTAAATTTTGCTGATTTAAAAAAATAAATTTTCGTAAGATTATTCAGATAAAAATGTTTTACAAAACTTTAATATCAAATTTTTATTTGCAAATAAATTTTACATAATTTTGTCTCAAATTATAATTACTAATTTAAAATTAAATTTTATGAAAAAGCTTTTACTAATTTTTGTAATGATGATGGCTTTAGGAAGCATTTCCCAAGCCCAGGTAATCGAAAACTTCGAAAGTATCACAATGAACATTTTTTCCGGTGGAACAAATGGTGCAATAAGCGTGATTGCCAATCCTGATACCATTGGAAACCACAGTGGTTACGTAGCTAAAATGGTTCGCGGATTCGATGGTGACCCATGGGCAGGCTGGTATGCAACTTTGCCAACAGCAATTGATGTTACCGCCAACAAATACGTTCACATAAAGGTATGGAAACCTCGTATCAGCCCTGTTGTATTTAAGGTAGAAGGTGGCGCAGGAAATTCTGGTGATGTTTATTCAATGGCTCCACAGACTTTGATTAATCAGTGGGAAGAACTGGTTTTTGACCTGGGTGCTTCACCAGCTACAGGGGAATATGTTAAAATCGTTCTTATTCCTGACTTCGAAAGTCCTCTGACTTTGACCGAAGACATTACACTTTTTTACGATTACATGTATGTGAACAACGACCCTACAGTCGGAAGTGCACCAGTTCAAATGATGGAAGACTTTGAACACATCCAGTTGAATTATTTACTTGGAGGCGCAGAAGATTTAAGCAGCATGACTATGATTCCAAATCCTGATAAATCGGGAGTAAATCTTAGCGAAAATGTAATCGACTTTTTACGTGATAAAGACGGTGTGCCATGGGGAGGTTTCTGGTCAGCTTTACCAACAGTAATTGATGTAACTACCAACAAATACGTACACGTTAAAGTTTGGAAACCACGCGTTAGCATGATTAAATTTAAAATTGAAGGTGGTGAAGCCGGTACTGTCGAAATCGAAAGTATGTATCCACAAACTTTAACTAACGCATGGGAAGACATCGTTTTCGATTTTAGCGCAAAAACAGGCACTTACCCAATTATTGCCTTCTTAGCTGATTTTGTTGACCCTGTTGGACTTACAGAGGATATTCACATTTATTTTGACGACATCATTTTAAACAATGACCCTAATCCAATTACCCCACCTTCACAGAAAATTAATGTCGACATGACTGAATCTGGCATGACTGCTGGTTCACAAGTGTGGATTGCCGGAGCTCTTGGTGGTATTCATGGTACATGGGTAGAACCAGGAACTAATCCAGCTAATGAAATGTTAGATACCGATGGTGATGGAATTTACTCATTAACTTTAGCACTTCCTGAAGGCCTCGTAGCTTTCAAATTCTTCTGGGGAATGGGCTGGGCTAATGGTGACCCTGCACCAGGTGGAGACAGAACTCTCACACTTACAAATACAATGGATGTTCTTTACAAATGGGGCGCTGACGGAATTGTTGTTCCACCAGCATCACCTACAATTAAATGGAATGTAAACATGTCATACTGGATCAGTGAAGGCAAATTTAACGAAGCTACCGATTATGTTGATGTTGCCGGTTCCTTCAATGAATGGAATGGTGATAACCATCATTTAACACCTGCAGGCGATGGAATCCATACTATTACCGTAGAAGGATTTACAGTAGACCAGGTAGTTGATTACAAATTCCGTATCAATGGAAGTTGGGCAGATTCTTTGTCAGAATTCCCAGGTGGCGGTGCAAACCGTACCCTTACTGTTGTTGATGGATTACAGGAAGTTACAGTTTGGTTCAACGATGAACACGCTGGCATTAATGACCCGGTTCAGCAGGTTTATAACATTTATCCTAATCCTGTTACTGATAAACTATTTATCGGCAACATGAAAGACGTTACTAAAGTTGAAATCTACAATGTTACCGGACAGTTAGTTAAATCATTCAACTACAACGAAGTTGAACAAGCTCAGATTAACACCAGTGACCTGAGATCAGGCATGTACATTTTGACCATTTATTCGGGTTCTTCATCAAGCTCAACCAAATTGATGAAATAATCAGAATAATTAGATATTTTTAAATTAAAAGGGGAGTTCGCTCCCCTTTTTTTATTGCTCCTGATCAAGCCTTTTCATTAAAAAAATAATTGCCTTTTAAAAAAAACTCCTTGTGGTTGAACATCGGATTTTTTGTATAATTTTGCAGGTAATTAAAGAAATTGCATCGATCATAGGCTATAATGACTGTTTATTTACAATGATTTATCAAGTTAAGTTCTTAAGTTAATTTCTCCTGGTTTTCAACTGAGAAAATGAACTTTTAAATTTAAAAATAATGTCAATTCTGATATGAGGGTGTACAAGCTTTAAATCATTCATTTAGTAATCTTAATAATAACGAAAGAAATTGTTATGAAGAAGTCTTTATCACTAAAACAAGCAATCAGCCATTTGAAGAGCATCCTATTGCTTTTGCTGGCAATTGCCGGAACTGCAGCATTCGGGCAGGACAGGAGCGTCAGCGGTACTGTTTTTGACCGATCTACAAACGAATCGTTGCCAGGTGCCACTGTACTTGTTAAAGGTACAGCAAAAGGTGTATCAACCGACATGGACGGCAAATTCAGTTTAACTATTTCCACTGGCGAAAACATTCTGGTCGTCAGTTACATTGGGTATGAAACAACTGAAACGACAGTTGGTCCAGAGAATGTGATCAACATTCAGTTGAGTCCTTCTAAAACTTCCCTCCAGGAAGTAGTTGTAGTTGGTTACGGTAGCACCAAGGTCAAAGACCTTACCTCATCCATCACTACAATTCGTTCCGAGGATATTATCAAAACACCGGCTTCTCAGCCACTGCAAGCATTGCAGGGAAAAGTTGCAGGTTTGCAGGTTGTCACCAACGGTTCGCCAGGTGATTCACCAACAGTAAGAATCCGCGGTATTGGTTCATTTCCGGGAAGAGAAAACGAAGCACCTCTTTATGTTGTTGACGGTATGTTTTTCGATAACATCGACTTTCTTAACCCATCGGACATTGCTTCGATGTCGGTCATGAAAGATGCTTCCGCAGCAGCAATTTACGGCGTCAGAGCTGCAAACGGAGTTGTGCTGATCGAAACCAAATCCGGTAGTTACAACCAGAAAACTGAAATAACCTACAACGGATACACCGGTTATCAGGTTGCTCAGAATGTTGTAAAAATGGCCAATTCACAACAGTTTACTACGATGGCTATGGAATCAGGATCGGCTGCTGACGAATCGTTCATTCTTAATGCAATGCAACGTTATGGAAGAAGCTATGTAGATCCAAGTATCCCTGAACCAAACACAGATTGGTACAGCGAAATTCTGCGACCAGCTTCCATCAACAATCATAGTCTTGATTTTTCAGGTGGAACCGATAAAGCCCGTTATTCGATGGGTGCTAATTATTTCTTCCAGAATGGACTCATGGACATGAAAAATTCCTATGAACGTATGAATCTCCGTTCAAAAATCGACATGAAAGCAACCAACTGGCTCACCATCGGTGGTAACATGATTTTGAGCAATGCCACGAAATACAACGATCAGGCCGGGGCTTGGAACGAAGCTTATTTTGCCGTTCCGATTATGCCTGTTTATGATTCTCTGAACACCGTAGCAGATCCAACCAATTATTCAAATGCCCAGGATTTGGGTTACAGGAGTGGCCAGAATCCATTCCCAACGATGGATAACAACATCGACAGGATGAAAATAAAAAAGATGCTCGCCAATTTTTATATGGAGTTCAATCTTATCCCAAAAGCACTTACTTTTAAATCGACCTATAATTACAGCTTCACATCAATCGATCAAAGAATTGTGAATTTACCATGGTACATCGGAAACAGTTTTCAAAATCCTGATGCTACAATTACACGTAATTATACCAATGCCAATAACAATATCTGGGATAACATCCTCACATTCAACAAAAGCATTAAAAAACATAGTTTTGTTGTGATGGCAGGAACCTCTTTTAAAGATGAAGGATACCAGTTTCTTACCGCTCAGGGCAAAAACTTCCCAACCGACATGGAACAATCCTGGTACATCGATCAGGCTTTGAATATTCCATCAACAGGTGTTAATGATAATGGATTACGCCAGTATGGGATGTCATATTTTGGAAGGGTTTCGTATAATTTTAATGAAAAATACCTGGTTTATGCTACCTATCGTGCTGACGGAAGTAATAAATACCAACAGACCTGGGGCTATTTCCCAACTGTAGGTGCTGCCTGGGTAATCACGCAGGAAGAATTTCTCAAAAATAACAAGACTTTACCTTATCTGAAAATCCGTGCAAGCTGGGGACAACTTGGTAACGACCG
>CAYOWJ010000055.1:4630-16199 GCA_964407625.1 uncultured Lentimicrobiaceae bacterium | reverse complement strand
TGAAAAAACTTTCAGTAAAAAACCTCAGCAACCTCAGGCCACATCCGGCTTATGTGTTTTTTCATTATTCCCACCCACCTTTGTTGGAAAGGCTTGTGGCGATTGATAAAGTGAAGGGTGAGTGAGATTTGGATTTACCACATGCAGGACTTCATTCGTTAAAAGAGGTTTGCAAACCAATGATATTCAGTAGAAGTGAAAATAATTCCAAAATACTTTACCTACAGTTTTGGAAACAGGGTTGGCGTGATTACATTTGCCGCTTCTCTAAAGAACAATTATCTTAATCTGAAATCATCAAATGTTGACCTGAATTAAAAATTATTCAAAATGAAAGCCTTGAAACAAATCTTAAAAACCAATACTTTAAATGAATTTTCCTACAAAAAAATTAGTAAAAAGGCAAACAACAATAAGTTATGGGTGACCGATGGTTATATCAATGTAAACATTCAAGGTACATCCAGAGACGGAATTGTTTTGAATGAAACATTTGTTGCCGACAAATTTGAAGTATGTGATTTATCCTATTCAAATTCGTTTTGGATTCATATTCATGATGAAGGCAAAATTTCATTTAATCTAAAGCGTAGTTTTGGTAAGCAGATGTCAACATGGATTTTTATAAGTTTTTGCCTGGATGGCGATTTAATCTCGGAAGAGAGTATTCAAATTGGAATTTGCAGGAGCTTAGATAATAATAAAGTATTAGATTTATGGCTTAATCTGGAGGACAATGATGATTATTCTAATCCGAATTCAATAACAAATGTAAAATTTGATCTGAAAACTCAGATAATTTCCGGGGATTTCAAATTTGAGGATAATAGATTATCAGCCATCAACATTTCAGGTGATTTTAGAATGAAATTGATGCAGAGGGTGATGTAATCAATAACAAATGCCATTTCAATTTTGAGAATAATAATTTGATCAATTTATAAAATTAACTTAACAATTTTACACGATGAGCAACACAAAAAAAACAATAAACCTGATAGATCAACTTTACGTTGACAAAAAACTTGAAGCTATTTGGTCAGAGTATTACACTGAAGATCGAAATCCAATATCAGGTGTGTTTCAGGCAGAAATTTTGAAAAATGCTGTGACTTTCTTATCCCTAAACCCATCTTTACGACCAAAAGATCGACAAGTGGCAACGAGAGGATATTATCCTGAAAAGCCATACCCTCTAATAGATTGGAATGCAGAAAATTCACCAAATTCTTTTTATAAAAAATTTTACAATTTGGGAGAATCTATAAATTCATGGACAGCTATTGAACTACTCTATGTTCGGGAATCAAGCCAAAAAGATTTAGAGTCAAAATTCGCATCAAAATCTACCATCGAAAAGGATAAACTGTTTTTGATTAATCAAATGAAACTGACATTTGAAATATTAAGTGAATTAAATCCAAAAATTGTTGTAGTGTCAAACGCACTAACTGATAAATTGATTCATAAATACCTCTTAGAATTAAACCTGAAACAAGAACTTCCAACGGAAAAAAATGGATGGATTTACAGAATTAATGGCGTACCATTTATTACAGATCAGAGTAGATATTTGGGAAGTCGGTTTTACGTTTCCAACGACGAAAAACGTGCAAAATTGGTTAATGAAATTTTACGTGTATTGAAAATTTCGGATAATTAATCAGCGAATTTGCATTTGAGGAATTCCTCTATTTACCTTACGGGAAAAACTTCGTATTCCTGTAAATGTAAATCGTTTCGTTTTTATTGTTCGGATTCAGCCAGTGCATTACGCGGTCAACAAAGCTGGGCAAGGCAATGGTTTCGGGGACTAAGCCGGGAATAATCTTTTTAGTTTCCGCAACTCGAGCATCCAGATTATCCTCACGATAAAACAACACAAAACGAGGTTCAAGTTCCGGATTAATCGTAAAATCAGGAAGCAATCCGGCAGGTTTCGATTTGGTTAATTCGTAAACTTTGGGCCATTGTGCCGAATAAAATTTAGGGACAATGTCAACGCCGGTTTCGTTGATGTTTTCGATAATGATTGATGTGATATTTTTGTAATGGCTCAGATGGGTCATGGCTTCAACACGCGCCCGTTTTGAGTACATCGTCGAAACGGGAACGAGCAGAATAATATTCAGCGTCCAGAAAAAAATCCAGATTCCGGTGTTCAGCTTCAGATTCTTCTTCCAAAAACCTGAGTTATTCAAAATAAAATTCCATCCCACCATCCCCAAAATAATGATAAACGGAACGATGGTAAAAATGAAGCGCTCCTGTTTATTTGGAAAATAGGAATGAAAGGCCAGAAACAGGAATGTTGGCAGGAAAACCAATAAATGTTTGCGCCAGTTTACAAAAAAGCCAATCAACAAAAAGATCGAAACAGGAGGAATCATCACACCAAGCAGGAGAAGCAGGTAATTGTACCAGCCACCGGTAATGTAATTGTAGGCGTTTTCGAGATTATAGCGCACATATTCGGTGAGTTCGGCAAAAGGCTGCTGCCAGACGATAAAATCAATTCCTCCCTGAATCAAAATTACGGCAACAAAATATCCTGCACCGAAAACAATACCTTCTTTGAATTTCTTATAAAACAGCAGCGCAAGCCCCATTCCACCGCCATAAATGATGGTCTGGAAGCGCACCGAAAATGCAATTCCGACAATAAATCCAGCCAGCAGGAAGGTTCTCCAGAGGTTTTTCTTTTCTTCACTTTTGAGAATCATCCAGGTGCCGATCATCAAGAAGGGAGTGGCTACTACCTCAACCAGATTCCGGACACTCAGCCAGGGCATAAACCAGGAAACGGCGAGTAAAAGTCCGGTAAGCCGTGCAGTTTTTTTATCCGAAAGCTGGTTTGCAATTTTATAACCGAGGTAAACGGTGATTAATGAAAATGCTCCATGAATCAGGCGTACCACAAACATCCGCCATTGCGGACTGTCAAAACCAATCAGATTCAAGAACGAAAAAAGCAGGTAGTGTAATCCGGCGTAAAAAAAAGAATGCCCGGTGGGACCTTCGTTGCCGGCAGTCCAGGGAAGCCAAAGGCTTACATCGCCACCGTCGGCCCACGACTGCGCCACTTCGATAACCAGGAAATGATCGTCGAGCATGCCCCAGCCTTTGGCAAAAATCACCGAAACAAGCCTGGCGAAAATGGCCATCCATAAAATAAGCGGGAGCGGATTTTCCTCCCATCGTAGCCTGATTGTCGAAATTATTTTTTTCATAGCCTGCTAAAAATAAAACTTAATGTGCTTCAAAAGGATACCTGAAGCAGGTTAAATAAATGACTGATCCGGAAGTTGAGGAGGAAAATATGGTCATGTGGTTCACTTTGGTTGACCATTCAGGATTTCGTGAATCTCAAGCAAGTTTTTCTGTTTTTTTTCTTCTCTCGATTCGATGGCAGATTTTGTGAAATACCGGTGAGTGGTCAAAAAACTAATTTGCAGCAAATACCATTCTTTGAGGGTGGTCGGTTTAATGTTTTTGACAGCCCATTCCAATTTTAAACGGTGTGCGATCATAAAAAAATCATCGCGCCCAAGATAGTCAAGATCGGCATCACAAAGGATTTGTTCTAAAGTTCCGGTAGCACTTTGCGGAAGTCGGGTGGTCATAATCATTTTATTAATCTTAGCGATTTGTGGCGGATTATAACCAAAATGGGGTAAAAATTCTTCGATCATTTCAACGGAAGCCTGTTCATGACCCAGGTAAGTCCTGATCATGCCTGCATCATGAAAAAGTGAAGCTGTCTGTAACAGAATCAGGTCTTCACCGGTAATATTTTCCAAATCAGCCAGCCTTTCAACCGAGTGGAGAACATCAAGCGTGTGGCTCAGGTCGTGGTAGTATAATGTCGCATTTAGCTCTCTGCTTAGCTTTTCGAGAATAAAATATTTTACTCCATTATAATTCATGATGCATTATTTTGTTACATGGAAAGGTATTTGTAAAAGTAATTTATTTTGTTTTGGAAATATTAAAAAAGCCGGATATGTCTCCGGCTTTTTTGATATGCTGTTTCGAAAACCGATTAATACGATACAATTTTTTTCCACTCCAATTTTCTGGGATTGATGCACATTACCGGAATTTGCGATCCGTTAAAGATAATCTGTTCATCCCATGAACCCAGGATAAAACGTGCGAGGCTCTGATCGGGGTCGGTCATAATCATGATCAGATCAGCGTTGTTTGAAGTAGCATAATCGACCACTTGTTTGGCGAAGTTGGTGTTTTTTGGAGCCACTTTAATTGTGAAACTTACGTCATTTTTCGAGAAAAATTCGGTGATCTGTTTTACAGCTTCCTCGATATTTTCGCCGGCCATCTGGTAAATATGGATTTCTGATTTGAACTGGTTGGCAATATGAGCAGCCCATTTCGTCTTTTCCCATGGCCCCGAATCGCTGGTGATTGGCAACACGATGTGACGATAGCCATCGTTAAACGAACGTTTTTGAACAACGATAACCGGTGCAGGAGAACTGGTTACTACTTTTAATGCGTAGCTGCCTGTAATGTGTTGCATGCCAATTTTTCCGTGTGTTCCGAGATATAAAAGATTTGCCCCGATTTCTTTTGCCACATCGCTGATGGTTGTAAAAATATTCCCTTCACGGGCAATGCCTTCAGCCTCAATACCATAGTTAAAATGGACATCTTTAGCTATTGCCTGCAATTTTTCTTCGATGGTTTCTTCGGTCAGGTTCTCCTTCTTAAGCTGCGCTTTGGTAGTACTGTCCACCACATGTAAAATCACAACTTTGTAATTTAAAAACCTTGCTGCTTCTGCTGCCTGGCTAATAGCATTGTCTCCTACGGGTGTAAAGTCGGTTGGAACCAAAACTATATTATTCATTTTTTCGTCCATGATGATTTGAATTTGTATTTGTTTTGAAAGTATTACGCTGTTTTGTTGAAGCACAAAAATAGAAAAAAAATTAAATGAAAGAAATAATTATCAAACTCATTTATTCTTACCCCCTGATCTTACGATTTGCTTACTGTCAGTTGTGTTGATTTCGTTTTCGATAATTGCATAAATCTCCTTAACCATCGGGCCAACATGAGCATTGGTATTATTGACCAGAATCACCGTTAAACTGTCGTCAACATAGCGGGTAAGGCTTGAGGTAAACCCATTCCAAAGGCCGTTGTGATAAATAACTTTCCTGCCATCAAAATCGGTTAAACGCCAGCCGTAACCATATTTCTGAATCCTTTTTGAGTTGGTTACCACTGGTGTAAATGCTTCAATGGTTGAATTTTTACTGATGAGTTTATAATTATGCCAGGCTTGCTCATATTTTAAAAGATCGTCGATGGTGCTGTAAACGCTCTTGTCGCCTAAAACTTCGTCGAGCGGCACATGTTCAATCGATCTGTATTTGAATCCCGGACGTGAATAACCATGGGCAACATTGAGAATGGTATCAATTGCGGCTTTGTTCCAGGCAAAGGTATGTTTCATTCGGAGTGGAACGAAAATATTTTCATTAAGAAATCTATAAAATGGTTGTCCCGAAATTCTTTCGACAAGCAAGGCCAGCATAGCGTAGCCTGTATTACTGTAAATGTGCCGCTTGCCAGGTTCAAAGCTGAGTGTGGGTTTATTAATATTGATGATTTTTAGCACATCTTCGTTGGTCAATGGCATGTCGTCTTTCCAGGAATTATCAACAAAAAACATGTAGTTAGGCATTCCTGAAGTGTGTTGTAGCAGGTGTTTTATCGTGACATTGTTAAAAGGAAAATCAGACATGTATTTTTGCACCAGATCATCAAGATTCAGTTTTCCACGCTCCTTCAAAATTAATATAGCCATGGCTGTGAAGGATTTGCTTACCGAAGCGAGCTGGAAAGCAGTGTTAAAATCCAACCTTTCCTTGGTAGCACGATTTCGGTAGCCAAGCGTTTTCCTGGAAATTGGATAACCTTTGTAAGCCACAAGGACGTTGCCGTTATAATGGCGCTGAATAAGGTATTTGGAAAGCAAAGAATCGATTTTGTGAATTTTTTCGAGGGGTAGGGTAGGTTTGAGAACTGGCTCAATTGGCTCTGCCTGAGCCGTATTCACATTATTTTTCGACCAGTTGCAGCTTATCAGGATGGTGAGCATGAAAAATAAAATGATCCTGAATTTTTGCATCGGTTATCGTGTATTAGTTTGAATTTTTGAAGCGGCGAATTTATTACAAATTACAAAAATAGAGGGGGGTTAATACACCCGGATTGAGAAATATGAAAGTTAAAAAATCAAAAAAGGAATCCTAATAAATTTTATATCAAGGTATTATCAGAAGAAGTGAAGCCTGAAAATAATTACAACTTCTCAAAATATTCCAGGTAACCGAAAGTTTTATAATTTCATCAAATCTTTGGTGCTCATAAAATTTCGTTTTAGAAATCCTGTTAAAATGGTTCAACTATATGGTATTAAATTAATTGACGAAGCAAGATTCATCGAAATCAAAGGATTGCTGTGTTCGGGTTTGCCTGAAAGCACAGCAAAAAAAGCTTCCCGTTTTCGGTTTAATGCCGGTGCTCAGCGGCAACTTCTTGGCGAATTGATGGTGCGGGCCATTTTATGTAATAAATTTCATTTTCAAAACAGCGAGGTAAGTTTCGATTATCATTCCGATGGTAAACCTTACCTCAGTGGATCGGAAAATTCACACTTTAATATTTCGCATTCCGGCGATTGGGTGGTATGTGCTTTTTCCGGTTTGCCTGTAGGTGTTGATGTTGAAAAGATCAGACGCGTGAATTTCGATATTGCCAGACGTTTCTTTTCTGATGAAGAGACCAATCAGTTATTTTCGTTGCCTGAAAAGGAGCAAACCGGATTTTTTTTCGATCTTTGGACACTCAAGGAAAGTTATCTGAAAGCTTTGGGAACTGGCTTGACAAAATCTCTGGGTTCGTTTAGTGTGCATCATAACGGAGATGATATCTTACTTTACGACGGAACCCGGAAAATGGAAGTTTATCTTAAAAAATTTATGCCGGATAAAAATCATAAGCTTGCTGTTTGTAGTTTTGAGCCTGAATTTCCGCAACCTTTTGAGGAATTGTGTATCGACGATCTTTTAAATATGATTAATTCTTAAAATTTTTAATAATGAAATCAACTAAATCCAAAAACAGTTTATCGGTTAAATTAAGCCTGACGATATTGTCCATTGTTTTGCTCATTTTTGTGTTGATCATTTTTATCAACTTCAAAATTTCGCAACGGGTTTTATTGAAGGAGGCTGAAAATAATGCCCGGAATGTTTCACGCCTTACCATCAGCCAGATCGAAGACGCCCTGAACTCGGTCGAAAATGCTTCAAAAGTAGTTGCAGGCTTCATTTCTCAAAACTACATCGGCAATCCTGAAATCGAAAAAGTACTCAAATTGTTGGCTAAAAACGACCAGCAGGTTTCGAGCAGTTTCGTTTTGCTCGATCCGGGTGTAAATGATCAAAATCCTGCAAGGTTTCATTATTACTTTCAGAAAGACGAGAATGGTGTTGTGCAGGCCAACTCCTCGAAAAATGATAATTTCATCAATTCGGCGATTGTTAAAATCATCGAAAGGAACAGCGCTTTCTGGAGTGAACCATATTTCGATGAGGCAAGTGGTGAGATCGAGGCAGCATACATGGTTCCGGCTTATTTCAGCGGTGAAAATAATGCACTTGTCAAAGGAATTGTCGGTGTTGAATTTCGTTTAAAATGGCTAAAGGATTTGATCGAATCAAAAAAAATCTACAAATCAGACTATATTTTTATTATAACAACAAGTGGAAAACCAGTAATCACACCGCGAAACCGGCACGATACAGATATTTATGGCATAGCAAAAGAACTGAATAATCCAGGCATACTTGAATTAGGCAAAAAAATGATGAATGATGAAACCGGATTTACCGTTATGCCTCAAATTATGACTCATGATAAATCGGCAGTCTATTATGCTCCCGTGCCTTCAACCAACTGGTCGGTGGCCGTGGTTTTCCCGAATAATGAACTTTATGCTGATTTGTATTTAACTACGATGCTGATGGCATCTGTAGGTTTGGTAGGTTTTATAATGATATTTTTTGCAATTATCATCATTCTCAAGCGCCTTACGAGGCCTTTACGGGAATTATCGGAAGCTGCCGAAGCAATCGGGCAGGGAAATTTTGAAGTCATCATGCCAGATATCGAAACCAATGATGAGGTTGGCATTTTAAAGGATTCCCTGGAATCGATGCAACACGAACTTCAAACCTACATTCAAAATCTGATAAAATCAGTCAAAGAAAAAGAACATATCGAAAGTGAACTCCAGGTGGCGAAAACCATTCAGATGGGATTTCTGCGGAACGACTTTAAAGCTTTTTCGGAAGGAAAAGATGTTGAAGTTGCAGCATTGCTCAAGCCTGCACGTGAAGTTGGAGGCGATTTTTACGATTATTTTATGGCTGACGAAAACACCATGTGCGTTGCAATCGGGGATGTTTCGGGAAAAGGTATTTCGGCTGCGCTTTTAATGACCATCGTACTTTCGCAGGTGCGATCGGGAAATTACACCACCGAACATCTCAAAACGATAGTTTCCAAAATTAATACTGCTTTGTGCGCGCAAAACGACAACTCGATGTTTACCACATTTTTTATCGGGCTTTTTAACATTCCTAAAGGCGAGCTTACCTTTTGCAACGCAGGCCATAATTTCCCATATCTGCTCCGGAATGGTGAACTCTTCGAAATTCGCGGAACACACGGAACGGCTTTGGGTGTGCTCGAAGGTCAGAATTTTAAAACCGGACGCCTTGTGGTCAATTCGGGCGATACCATGATTCTTTTTACTGATGGAGTTACCGATGCAGAAAATCAACATGGCGAATTCTTTAACAAAAGCCGCTTCGAAAATGCGATCATTCAATCCAAAAATATGAATGCATCCGGCATTACGGCTGCAATCCACAGCCAGGTTAATAAATTTATCAACGGATTCACTCCTTCGGATGACCTCACTTTGTTGGTTTTCAAATTTAAACACGATCATTCGCAAATTACCAGTGAAACTGAGTTGCCAGGAAATTCCCAGCCCTCCTGAAAAAGCTAAAGTGTTCTGCTTTATTGACAAACAGAGAGATTTACGGATTTTTGAATCTAAATCCATTTTCATTATTGAGTCCAGTCGAAAAACTGTTGGTTATGGGCTAAAGCCCGGTAACTGGCTGTTTTTCAATTGCCCCGACCTTAAGGTCGGGCCAATTGATATTCGTGATATTCAGGGCTTTTGCCACATTCATTTAATTCTCGATTCCTTTTTAGACCAGTCTCGTGGATAAAAAATAACCATACGAAATGTAAAAATGTTCCCATAAAACACGCATGTTCCAACAGCATTTGCAATCCTGAAGTTCCGGAATTTCCTTGTTATTGCAAAAAAATGAATCTACTTTTGACCAAAGATTTTTTGCAGCGCCTTTTTCATACGATCCGAAACAAAAATTTCATCAGTTTAACAATTCCCGGCCATCAGAAAAAGGTAGATTTGTAAACGAGTGTTTGGGTTTGAAACCATATATTATTGATTACTTGACCTTTGATTACAAAGTTGAAATATGTAATTTTTCTGCTGGCCTTCGTTGAAACACTTCAGGCACAGGAAATCCACTTTTCGCAGATAAGCAATAACCAGATTCTAATAAATCCCTCCACCGCAGGAAATTTCGATGGAACCCTTAGATTTGGCGGAAATTATCGAAGTCAGGGGGCATCTTTGTCGGTGCCATACATTACCTATTCTGCCTGGGGCGAGTTTCGCCTGGAGCCAAAAAGCCTCAATCGCAGCGCGATTGGACTGGGCATCAGTTTGCTTAACGATAAGGCTGGAGATGGCGGTCTTCAAACCACTTCAGGTTATTTGACTGCATCGTTTATCAAGGGATTTAATCAGGAAAATACCTTGCAGGCTTCATTGGGTTTTTCGGTGGGATTAATTAACCGTTCGCTGGATTTTTCTAAATTAATTTTTGATAATCAATGGAATGGAACCGTTTTCGACCCTGATGTTGCCAGTGGTGAGCCTTATTCCAGTATTTCGGTTTTTTCGCCTGATTTTAATTTTGGAGGATGCGTTTCGTGGGCAATCGATGAAAAAATCTTTACAACCTTTGGAGCTGCCCTTCACCACATCAACCGGCCAAAACTTACGTTTTACGAATCCGAAAACAGGATCGAAAACAAACTGGTATTTCATGGTCTGGTTCAGTTAAAAATCAGTGAACAACTCCAGATTGTGCCGGGTTTTTATTATTCCACCCAGCAAAATGTTAACGAAATGCTGATAGGTTCAAATTTGCTCATCGTTCAGGACGATCTGAAATTTATTACCGGCCTGTGGTACCGCTTTGAGCGGGATATCATCCCACATGCAGGAATTGTGGTGAACGATTTTATAGCCGAATTCAGCTACGATATAAATGTTTCGAAACTTCATATTGCTACTAATTATCGCGGCGGCATGGAAATTTCGATTATAAAGACCATTTCCTTAAAACAAAACCGGACCAGGTGTTATGGATTCTGAGAAAAAATACCATTTGAACAATTTTCGACAGCAACTTTTTGGAGGGTGTTTGTTTATTTGCCTTCTTTTACTTGCTGCACCAATAAAGGCTGATAATTATTATTGGGTTGGCGGCAGCGGATTCTGGAGCGACATCAATCACTGGGCAACAACAAGCGGAGGCTCGGTTTTGCATTACCAGGCGCCGACTTCGGCGGATCATGTTTTTTTTGATGCAAATTCGTTTTTAACTCCCGGAAGCACGGTAACCGTCAATCAAAAAAATGCGGTTTGCCTTGATATGAACTGGGAAAACGTGAACAACAACCCGGTTTTCGCAGGCAGCGATACCACGAGTCTTCGAATTTACGGCTCTTTTTTCCTCGATAATCCGATGAGTTTTCAATATGTTGGAATCGTTTATTTTGAGGCAACCTCCACCGGCAAGGTAATCGATTGTGCGGGAACTATTTTAAACTGTGAAGTAGTCATGCAAGGAGCTGGAGGGGGCTGGACCCTGGCTGATGATTTCAGTTCAACAAAATCCATCAATCTCATTCGGGGAAATTTCGAAACCTCCGGCAAAATTTTGCAATGTTTTTCATTTCTCTCCGAAACCAGCGAACCCAGAGTTATTTCGATTTCTACATCCGAAATTATCTTAAATTCCTGGAAAATTGATGGCAGCAATTTGATGCTGGATGCTTCTGAGTCGCATTTTTCGGTTACAAATTCATTGTCGAATATGAATGGTCTTCGCCTGATTTATAACAATGTCGATTTTACAGATTTTTCCGGATCCATCACCAACACCGGCGTTTACGCAGTTTTTAACAGGGTAAATTTTATCGGAGGCAGCGTTTCGGGCGACTGCACCATCGATTCATTGGTTTTTACAGAAGACGGAAATATCAGCGGCAGCGATTCGATAAACTACCTCAGGATTTTTGGAAATGGCGGAATAATGGGTGGGAAAAGCACCATCAAATATCTCAAATGCGATCT
>CAYOWJ010000055.1:2949-4530 GCA_964407625.1 uncultured Lentimicrobiaceae bacterium | reverse complement strand
ATTTATGGTTCACTTTATTTTAACCAGTTGATGAACAATTCCTTTCCCGGCGAAGTATTTTTTGAAGCTGTTGATTCTGCTAAAATTATCAGGTCGGCAGGACAAAATTTTCAGAATCACGTCTGGTTTACGGGCCGGGGTGGTTTTTGGGATTTTGAGGATGATTTTACTGCCAAAAACCGGATTTACTTCCAGCAGGGCGGCATCAAAACCCGCGGAAACCAGGTTCTGTGCAGCGCTTTTAGTTCGACCGACACTACTACACGGTACCTTGATCTGAGCACTTCAACGGTTAAACTTCAAAACCCCGGCGAAAATGTCTGGCTGATGAATGGCCAAAACCTGACTTTAAAGGCCGATTCATCACTTTTGCAGTCGTTGAATATTGCGGCTGATGTAACTTCATTTAATGCACCGGTTTCATCACCGCTGGTTTATAACAATGTTGAGTTTTATGGAAATGATTCGAGGCTTTTAAATGATGGCGCTTTCTGCAAATACAATCTGGTGACTTTTTTCCAAAAAAATAATGAAATAAGAGGCGATTGCACCATCGACACGGTGACATTTCATGGAATTCAGGGTAAGATTTTCGACAGCGATACCATCAAAACTGCCATTTTCAATGCAAATGGAGCTTTGGTAAAAGGTGGAAATCATGTTATCGAAATTGCCTATTTTTATGATAATGCCACTGTTGAAGGCAGAAATATCATTGATACTGCCCTGTTTTACAGGAATGCGTTTATTTCCGACACCAACATGATCGATACCACCATCGTGTTTAACAAAGCTCAGATTGAAGGAACCAATATTTTCAGAACGGCTACGCTGCTGGGAGATGGGAGCATTTATGGAACCAACACGTTTAGCGACCTAACACTTTCGAAAGGCAGGATTTACTATTTCGAAAACGGAAAAACGCAAACCATTCACGATAATCTCAACTTACAAGGAACCTGCACGGGGCCAATCATCATGCAAAGCGACGAAAATACGTTCCAGGCTACTCTTCACAAAGTTAACGGAACCGTGAATGGTGATTATCTTCAACTGCGTGATATGAAGGCTACCGGAAGTGGAATTCCTTTTATGGCTTTGAATTCGGTGGATTTGGGAAACAATCCTGGTTGGGAAATTTCGATCAGTGATGCCAAGGAACTTTACTGGGTAAATGGCATCGGCAACTGGAGCGATTCACTTCACTGGGCAGGCATCTCAGGCGGTGATGGCGGTTTTTGCATCCCAACCCCGATTGATAATGTTTATTTCGATCAAAACTCATTCAACCAAAATAATGACACGGTTTTTATTAATATTGGAAATGCCACCTGCCACAACATGAACTGGACCGGCGCACTTGCCACGTCGTGCCTGGCCGGAGCCGATACCTGCAACCTCAGGATTTACGGTTCTGTGAAGCTTAATCCGTTGATGGAAAATTGTTTTACAGGTCCAATATTTTTCGAAACCACCGAACCCGGCCACACCATCGAAAGCAATGGAATTTCGTTGGCCGGACCAGTTACTTTTCAGGGAATTGGCGGCGAATGGCTGCTTTTGGATGATTTGAAAACCACC
>CAYOWJ010000055.1:0-2849 GCA_964407625.1 uncultured Lentimicrobiaceae bacterium | reverse complement strand
AGTCTGATTTTTGGAGGTTCAGGCAGCATTTATGATTCGGATACCATCAATTTTGCGCAAATCCAGGGTACACAGGGAAACCTCATTGGTGGCGAACACATTGTAAAAACCATTTTGTTCAATGAAAATGGCCAGATCAGTGGCAACAACTCAATTGATAGCACGATTATTTTTGGTTCGGGCAACATTGATGGAACCAATACGATCACCAAATCGCTCATCATTGGCAAAAAGGCGGTGATAGCAGGTTTGAATAATTTTGGAAATACAATTTTGATGGGAAACGGCCAGATTAACGGGCCAAACAATTTCAAATCTTTAAAACTTACTCCCGGAAATATCTATGAACTCGAAGGTGGAATCACCCAAAATATTACCGAAGATTTCTTTGTGAGAGGAAACAATTGTTTTCCGATTACTTTACGATCGCAGCAATTAGGCCAGCAGGCGCTTGTTTCGGTTCCCACCGGCGTTATTGTAAGTGGCGATTTTATTGAGCTAAGAGATATTCAGGCAACTGGGGGTGCAACTTTTTATGCGGGTAATTTTAGCACCGATATTTCGAATAATTCCGGATGGATTTTTACCAATGCACCTGGTTACATTTATGGTTTTGCGCCTGATACAACCATTTGCGCCTCGGATGTTTCGGTGATTGGCACCCAGAATTTCAACCCTGATAAAAACACAACATTCCTCTGGCACGACGGAAGCACAGGTTCATCGTACCTTGTAAAACCAGCCGACGACTTTGCCAAAGTAACCGTAACTTATGCTGCCGATTGTTCATACACCGATTCGATCGGAATTTTCAGGAATCCTTCCCCCTTTGTTGAACTTGGTGCAGATATTACCATTTGCAGCATGGATACCATTTTGCCCGCTCAATATGCCGGAAATGTCGATTTTTTGTGGATGGATGGTTCCGATAAACCATACATTCTCGCCAGTTCGAGCGGGCTTTACGGCCTTACGGTGACCAATGAATTTGGCTGCCAGGCCGCTGATATGATGAATGTTGAAGTAAAACCAACTCCCATTATCGAACTTGGAAACGACACCATCATTGGTGCATCAGATTTTATAACGCTTAATGCCGGAAACCCGGGTGCAGAAATTTTCTGGTCAACCGGTGCTACCACACAAAGCATTCTTGCATCAAGTAATAACACGTATTGGGTCGCTGTAAATCAGGATGGATGCGTTGCTTATGATATCATTTTTATTGATGAATACCCCCCTTGCGTGCTGGCTGTTCCAACAGCTTTTTCGCCAAATGCTGATGGAGCAAATGATGTTTTATTCGTAAGAGGCCAGAATTTTATCGAATTTGAGCTGATGATTTTCACCCGCTGGGGCGAGATGGTTTTTACAACCAACGACAGCTCAGTAGGGTGGGATGGGAGTTACAAAGGACAACCCCAGGCTGTGGATGCCTATAATTATTACCTGAAAGGGAAATGTGTTGACGGAACCATCACAACAAGCAAGGGAACGATAACTTTATTGAGATGAAAATATGAAAGCGAAATTTTTGCTTCTTAACACAGTTTTTTTAATATGCTCGCTTAGCTCTTTTGGCCAATACCCCGGTAATATCTGGTATTTCGGCCAAAATGCGTGGCTGGATTTTTCAACCCAGCCACCCACCGTTCTCACCGATGGAATGGTAAATTCGATCGAAGGAAGTGCAACCATGTCTGATTTGAATGGAAATCTTTTATTTTATACTGACGGCGTAACAGTTTGGGATAAAAACCATGAAATCATGGAAAACGGACAAGAACTGTTTGGAAATCCAACTACTACCCAGGGCGCTTTAATTCTCAAACAACCCGGAGAAAATGAACTTTTTTATGTTTTCACATGTTCCGAGTTTGCATCAGCAAACGGCTTTTGTTATTCTATTGTCGACATTTCACAAAATGGTGGTCTGGGGAAAATAACCGAAAAAAATCATCAGTTGCTGACACCCGTTGCCGAAAAACTAACGGTCGTAAAACATGCCAACAATGAAGATTATTGGATAATTGTCCACAAATATAATTCTGATGCATTTTATTCATACCTCCTTACTGCCGCAGGAGTTGGTGTTGATCCTGTAATCAGCAACACCGGCACGGCTCAACAGGGTGGAACTTATGGAACTTACAATTCGGTCGGTTATCTAAAGCCTTCCCCTTCCGGTGAAAAGCTTGCACTTGCTGTTTATGAAATCGGAATATTTGAATTATTTGATTTCAATAAATCAAACGGAGTTATTCTTCATCAACTCACTTTTGATAATTATCAACGATGCTATGGTGTGGAGTTTTCGCCAAACAACCATTTGCTGTATGTTAAAGAGATTTATTCGGGTAAGATTTTTCAGTACAATCTCGAGGCAGGATCTCCTGGTGGAATTCTAAACTCCAAGACCCTGATTGGCACAGCCACCAATACACCAACGCCCGTGAATTATATTTCGGGTGGGATGCAATTGGGAAAGGATGGAAAAATTTATGTCGCCAAATACATGGATGATTATCTGGGAAGCATTGAGGCGCCCGATATTATTGGTGCGGCATGTAATTTTGTTGATGATGCCGTTTACCTGAACGGAAAAAAAGGACAGTTGGGATTTCCTTACGCTGGTGAGGCAAGTCAAATTAACATATTATCGGAGAATTTTTGTTTCGGCGATTCAACATCATTCTCGATTCTAGGCTTGGCGCAGATTTATATCACGCTGTGGAATTTTGGTGATCCCGCTTCAGGAGCCCAAAACACATCCAATTTGGTTAATCCTTTTCATAAATTCACATCACCCGGGACTTTTACGGTTAGCCTCACCGTTTTTTCGATCGGAA
>CAYOWJ010000054.1:0-16210 GCA_964407625.1 uncultured Lentimicrobiaceae bacterium | reverse complement strand
CAAAATATCACTGCTTACAATTCGGTTATTTCAGGGCCACGCCAGATTGGTGAAACCGACGGACCAGCCGAAATGTATGTGATCATTCTTGATAATGGCCGCTCCGAAATACTCCGGCACCGCGAACAACGCAGCGCACTCTGGTGTATCCGGTGCGGAGCCTGCCTCAATGCCTGCCCGGTTTATAAAAATATTGGCGGTTACACCTATAATACAACCTACACTGGACCTATCGGTTCGGTTATTACGCCGCATCTCCGCGGAATGCAGGATTACAAGCACCTTAGTTTTGCATCGACGCTTTGCGGAAAATGCACCGAGGTTTGTCCTGTAAAAATTAATCTTCACGAATTATTGCAGTTGAACCGCAAAGAATCGGTAGCACGGGGCTACATCAGCAAAGATGAAAAGTTTATTCAACTCGGCGTAAACCGCATCCTTTCGAGCCGTAAAATGATGAATTTTGGAAAAATTTCATTTAAAAATATGCTCCTTAATACATTCATCAAAAAAATGTGGGGACCACGCAGGGTGCTTCCAAAATTAGCCCCCAAAAACTTTAACCAGCTTTGGGAAGAACGGAGAGGGGAGAAGAGCTTGGGGAAATAACTTACTTTAACACAAAATTAACCGCTACTTTTGACGGTATGATGCAAATTCTTTGGGTAACAAAGAATAAATGTAATTTAAATGACCTAAATTACGGTGGTTACACGTTCGTAAGCGGTCATTGTAAGTACAAAACCATAAAATTGAACAGAAACAAAAATGAAACAGAATTTGACACATATCTCAATTGTAGTTGACGACTATGACAAAGCGATAGAATTTTACACAGAAAAACTACATTTCACCTTATTAGAGGACACTGTACTTTCAGACATAAAACGTTGGGTTTTAGTGAGACCAAAAGGTGCAAATGAGTGTTCTTTATTATTAGCCAAAGGTGCAAATGAAGAGCAAAAAAGCAGAATTGGAAACCAAACAGGCGGACGAGTTTTTCTGTTCTTACATACCAACAATTTTAAAAGAGACTATCAAAACCTCATTGACAACAACATTAAAATAGTTAGAGAACCAAGTTTTGAAGACTATGGAATAGTAGCAGTTTTTGAAGATTTATATGGCAACCTTTGGGACTTAATTGAACCAACAAAATCTGAAGAACAATTTTATTCGACAGGTATTTTAAAAATAAAAGACACGACAAAAATTGATTTCACAATTTCTGAACTTAAAAAACTAAGAAATCTAACCCTTTTAGAAAGTGGGAACATTTCATTTGACATTAAACAAGTAAAAAACGAACCAACAAAAATAATTCTTTGGGAATGCTTTAAGGATGAGCAATCATTTAATGACCATTTAAGTTCAAAGCATCTTCAAGTATTCATTAAACTTGGCTTGGTTGAACTTGAAAATGGCTATATAACAAACAATATTGATTAAACAACGAACCGCTAACAGTGTTTAGCCGGCCATGCCGCATGAAACTGCGGAGCTGAATTGAAAAAGCAGTACAAGTTTGCGGCACAGGCGGCTACACATATTCGTTAGCATGCATAATAAAAAACCGAACCAAATGAGAATAATTCTCTTTATAACACTTTGCTTATTAATAGCTTTCTGGACTTCTGGACAGACTTCGCGAAGTCAATTTATCGGAATAAATGTCCTGCAATTACCTGCTTTGACAATAAATGCAAACTACTCAATTGAATCTAAACCATTCCTGACTCCAACAGTTGATATGGGTTACGCCTTTAATTATGAGAAAAGTTTTGACTTTATTGGTAACTTATTGACACCTCATTGCAAATGTGATAATGATGGTTACGATATAGAGAAACTAACAGGCGCTTACCTGAAAGTTGGTGCGTTCCTGAATCTGAGAAAATCATTCGAAAAACAAAACTTCTTTCATGTAGGCTTATTTTTAAATAATTCAATTGTGTATGAAAGTGGAGATTACCGGCCTGAAGGAGAAAGCGAGACAAGCATACTACCTGTAAGTCATACAATTTATGTTCCCGGGTTAAGTTTTTCAGGAGGTTACGAATTCTCCTTTTTTAAGAAAATTAAATCGAACATTGATTTTCAAATTTCATTACCTGGCAAAAACTACGAGGACTTGTATGGTTATAGAAACTATATTCCAGGAATGGGTTATCGAGACTATGAGAAATATTGGTTCCCGATGCTTTTGTGGAATTTAAAATATCGATTATGAAAGAATTACGCATGCTTCTAAATGCTATAGCAAATGCGGGTAAGCGTTTTCGTTGAAACATTTGAAATCTTTACATACATTTGTGCTGGCTGACCGTTGAGCAACAATTTAATACCGCACATGCCATGGCGACAGTCGTTACAGCCCAGGTTAGGAAACAGAAACAACAAACAGAAATAGAAAGTAAATCATAGTTCGACCAATGGATTATTTTGAAGAATATTTGCGACAGGGTGAGCCAAACAAAGCAGAAAAAGCAAAAGTTTGGAAAATAGCTATTGGCTTGCAACAAGTTGACGGGCTAAAACCGTCTGAGTATCTCATTGAAACTGCCAGACAAAACATTGAAGGCGATATTACTATTGAAGAAGTAAAACAACGAATTGACAGTTATTACAAACAGCAACCCGTAATAAATGACGAAACCCGTACAGAAGAAGCCGACAAAGTTTCGGCACGTATTACAGAAATTTTGAGCGAAAAAACATTTACATTTTCGCCAGTCGAATACCTTACTCTTCATCGCAGATTGTTTCATGGTATTTACAGTCATGCAGGAAAAATCCGAGATTACAACATCACAAAACAAGAATGGGTTTTAAATGGCGAAACGGTTTTGTATGCCAGTGCCGAAAGTTTGAAAGCCACGATTGAGTATGATTTTCAGCAGGAAAAAGCATTTAGTTACATCGGTTTAAACCAACAGGAAATTATCGAACATATAGCACAATTTATTTCCTACTTATGGCAAATTCACATTTTTGGAGAAGGAAACACACGAACAACTGCAATTTTTTTGATAAAATATCTTCGTAAACTTGGTTTTAATGAGGTCAATAATAATATGTTTGCAGAGCATTCGTGGTATTTCCGCAACGCACTTGTGCGGGCTAATTACGAAGATTTGTCAAAAAGTATTCACAAAACCGATAAATATCTTATCCGTTTTCTTTTAAACTTACTTCATCACGGAAATCATTTGCTAAAAAACCGTGAAATGCACGTTTATTACGTTCCCTCTGAAAATGACACTGTAAAAACGCAAAATGACACTGTAAATGACACTGTATTAAATTTCATAAAACAGAATAATAAAATTACAGCTACCGAAATTAGTGAACGATTGAATATGAGTTTAAGCACTGCAAAACGGAAAATTAAAGAACTTAAAGAGAAAGGAATTATCGAGCGTATCGGAAGTGACAAGACCGGCTATTGGAAAATTATTGAACAATGAAAAAGTCATCCAACATCCACAGAAATGTAACCCCCTAAATCAGATACCTTTAAAAGTACATTGCACCCAAATATCAGTCAAAACCAGTCAAATCAACGTTCTGTTTTTAGAACAAAATGTCGGATAGAAAATCCGTGCTAATCCGTCAAATCCGCGTCACTTGTACTGAGCTTACCGAAGCATCCGCGTTCCAACAAAAAAACTATCTGCAAATCACCAGATGATAATTCTTCTTACCCTTTTGCACCAGAATATAAGCCCCGTTCAGAAACGAATCGGTGTTCACAACAAAATCTTCGGGCACCTTTTCTTTATTGATCGAAATCGCATTGCTTTTTAGCAATTCCCGCGCTTCGCGTTTCGATGGAAGAACCCCCGCTTTTTCGGTCAGGAAGTCAACAACATCAACACCATGCTGCAACACAACCAGCGGCACCTCACTTTGTGGAACCCCCTCGAAAATACTCAATAAAACATTTTCCGAAAGTCGTTTTAAAGTCTCGGTAGTTCCTTTTCCAAAAAGAATTTCAGAAGCATCAACAGCAGCCTGATAATCTTCTTCCGAATGAATCATGGTTGTAACCTCTCTCGCCAGCCGTTTTTGAAGCTCACGCAAATGACGTGCATTTTTATGTTCGGCAATCAAGCCCTCAGCTTCCTCTTTCGGCAGCAAAGTAAATATTTTAATGTACTTTTCAGCATCTTCATCCGAAGTATTAAGCCAAAACTGGTAAAACAAATATGGTGAAGTCTTCTCAGGATCAAGCCAAACGTTGCCTTCTTCAGTTTTACCAAATTTTCCACCGTCAGCTTTGGTAATGAGTGGGCAGGTCATCGCAAAAGCATCTTTTTCGTGCCCTAATTTGCGCCTGATAAGTTCTATTCCGGTGAGAATATTTCCCCATTGGTCGGAGCCACCCATTTGAATTTTGCAGTTGTTGTGCTCAAACAAATGCAGGAAATCGGTTCCCTGCACAAGCTGGTACGAAAACTCGGTAAACGACATTCCTTCTTTAGCCTCGGCGCTTAACCTCGTTTTTACCGAATCTTTGGCCATCATATAATTTACGGTAAGATGCTTCCCGATTTCGCGGATAAACCGCAAAAAACTGTAATCCTTCATCCAGTCATAATTATTAACCATGACGGCCGGGTTGGGGATATCACTGTTGAAATCGAGGAATCGCGAAAGCTGGTTTTTCAGACAATCCTGGTTATGACGAAGCGTAGTTTCATCGAGGAGGTTGCGCTCTTTTGATTTTCCGGATGGGTCGCCAATCATGCCGGTAGCGCCACCCACCAGAACGATAGGCTGGTGGCCGTTTACCTGGAAATGTTTCAGCATCATCACCGAAACCAAATGGCCAATGTGCAACGAGTCGGCAGTAGGATCGATGCCAACATAAGCTGTTGTCATTTCCTTATCAAGCTGATCTTTCAGGCCTGGGGTCATATCATGGATCATTCCTCGCCAGGTGAGTTCTTCAATAAAATTCATAGTCGTAAATTTTTTGCAAAGATAATTTTATTGGGAAAAGCAGAATTGGTTGTTTGCCGGTGTTTCGGGATAGAAAATGTATTTCTCAAAAATCAATCAAAGTATGTGATTTGTTGTTTATGAAAGCATCAGCTTTTTGTTAAACGACGACACTATTTATCTTTTTATATTTGCCGCATGATATTAGTAACCGGAGGAACCGGACTTGTAGGTTCACATCTTTTGTACGAGCTTGCCCTGAAAGGTAACGAAATTAAGGCGCTTAAGCGGAAAACCAGCAATTTGGAACTGGTCAGGAAAACATTTTTGGGATACGATAAAAATGCCGGACAACTTTTTGATCGCATTTCCTGGGTTGAGGGCGATGTTCTGGACATTTTTTCGCTCGAAGATGCCATGAAAGAGGTGGATGATTTGTATCACTGCGCCGGGATGGTTTCGTTTTATGGAAAGGATAAAAAAGCGCTATACCGCACCAACAGCAACGGAACAGCAAATGTTGTTGATGCCGCGCTGATTTCAGGAATCAGGAAATTATGCCACGTAAGTTCGATTTCGGCCCTGGGAAAAACCCGGCAGGGCGAAACACTAACCGAAAATCATTTCTGGAAGACCTCCAAAAACAATTCGCATTATGCCATCAGCAAATATGCCGCCGAGCGCGAAATCTGGCGTGGCGCCGAGGAAGGGCTTGACGTTGTTGTTGTAAATCCGGCAATCATCCTTGGCCCCGGCGACTGGAATAATGGAAGCTCCAAGTTGTTTCCGACGGTTTGGAGCGGCATGTTTTATTACACCAACGGCGTAAATGGCTACGTTGATGTTCGCGACGTTGTCAGGATTATGGTTCAACTGATGGAGTCGGACATCAAAAACCAGCGTTTTATCCTTTCGGCTTCCGATGTTTCATATTTTCAGATAATCAGCATGATTGCAGGTTCGTTTCATAAAAAACTACCGTTTTTCAAGCTGTATCCCTGGATGGGCGAACTGGGCTGGCGGATGGAAAAATTAAAACTTTTGATAGGAAAAAGGCCGACTTATTCCAGGCAAATTGCTGAATCGGCTTTCCATGAGTTTCATTATTCCAATCAAAAAATTACCAGGGCACTTAACTACAATTTTATCCCCATCGCGAAATCAATCGAAGAAACAGCTAGAATATTTATGGTGGAAATGGATGAAAAAGCACGGAAATAGCAGTCTGTTTTACGGGTTAGAGACTTGCTAAAACCGTTATTAAATATTGTTAAATAAAGACATTGAAAAATCATCAACACCAATTAGTTTTAAATTTGCCCGTTAACATGTTAATTTAGATTACAAATTTCAGACACCATATTAAATGAAAAAGATTGCTGTTTTTTATTGGCCAAAAAAAGGAAACGTTGAGTTTTGTGCCAACAGAATTTTTAAAAAATTCGAACCAGGAACTGCTGAACTTCACAGTATCGACGAAATCGACCACGTTAATCCCGACGATCTGGATTTGATTATCGTTGGCGGTTCAACTGTTGGGGCAATCGTTTGGGAAAAAGCCGATGATAACAACCTTTGGTTCGATTTCTTTGCAAAATGCAGTGCCGCTGAGTTGACTGACAAGTTGTATGCTATTTTCGGACTTGGCGATCAGGTACTTTATCCTGAGAATTTTGTTGACGGGATGATGCTGATAAAAAAAGAATTTGATGGTAATGGCGCAAAACACATTGGCAAATGGCCTGTTGATGGCTATAAATTTACCGGTTCGGAAGCCCTTGACGAGGACGAAAAAATGTTCGTTGGCCTGGCTTTAGATGAAGATAATCAGGAAGAATTGACCGAACAACGTATCGAAAAATGGGTGAAACAAATCAAAGAAGAATTGAGGAGTTAAGTTTTTCATAGAGGGTTTTTAAGATTAACCTGTGGCAATATCTGCTGCAGGTTTTTTTATGCCGCAAAAAGCCGTTTTCAGGAGGCGGCATCCTTTAAAACATTATTTCTTAATCTCTTTAATTTTGGATGGATGCTGACTTGTATGAAAAATATCAGCAATTATCAAACATTCATCGGTTATTTCAAAAATGATTTTATAGCTCCATTTTGAAACCGAGCGGTAGTTTTCCGGTTCATCCGCTAAGAATTCTTCTTTTGAGTATTTTTCAGGGAAATCATTCAGACTACGCGCAAGATTAACAAGTTCCTTTTTTACATAACGAGCGCTGGTTATCGAGTCTTCAGCTATAAAATCATAGATAGAATCTAAGTTTTCTTTTGCCCGTTTGTCCCATCGGATAGGAAGATTCCTTGTCTTTACCAATTTTCAATCTCCTTTTCAATTTCTTCCTGTGAAATGAATTCTCCCGACTTTACCCGTTTTGAAGCCGCTTTGACCCTATTTTTAAGGATTTGTGGTGTTATCGGGTTTCCGTCGGTGCTATAACCCACAATGTTTTCTTTTTCATACACTTTAGACATGGCATGAACCATTTTCAGGAAGGTTAAATCTGCGTGATCAATATACTGGTGAAGTTCATTTTTAATCTCTTGCGTACTCATATTTTATCTTTTTGCAAATTTAATAATACTTTGTAAAAAATTGAGGTAAACGAATCTGTAGAGATTTTTTGACTATTTGGTTTCTATGGTAGACAATCAATGAATTCCTAAACCGATCAAGGGTTTGTAATTATTTACTGCTTGATTTAACCACTCCGAAATTTATTGAGCCAACTTCATCAAAACCCCGGCAATCTTTTCCAGATCAAGAATTTTATCAACTTTTGCAATTTTAATGGCGGCTTCAGGCATAGCCGAGACTTCGGAAGTTGCCGGATTTTGAACAATTGTAAAACCACCAAAATCCTTGATGCGTTTTAAGCCGCGGCTTCCGTCGTTGTTGGCTCCTGTTAAAATAATGCCGATCAAAGTTTCAACATAAGCCTCGGCGGCGGTTTCGAACAAAACATCAATCGAAGGCCTCGAAAAATTCACCCGTTCGTCCACCGAGAGCGAAAAAGTAAAATCATTTTCAACGATCAGGTGATAATTGGGTGGAGCAAAATAAATTGTTCCGGGTAATATTTCCTCTTTTTCGTCGGCTTCTTTTACGGCTAGCATCGAAATACTGTTGAAATGGCGGATCATGAAACTGTCGGATTGCGGACTGATATGCTGAACAATAATTACCGGTAATGGAAAATCAGCAGGCAGCCTGGGAAGAATTTGCCCCAAAGCATGTAATCCACCTGCCGAAACCCCGATAACGATCGCCTTGTAGTTGTGCATGCTGATTATACCGAAAATTTTTTCCTGTAAATTTTTTCTTTGTCAAAAGTCGATTCAAACCTTGGCGACGATTCCGCAAAACGAAGGCTTTCTTTGCTTCCCAGGCAAAGGAAACCTCCGGGAACGAGGCTATCATGAAATAGTTTTATTACTTTGTTTTGAAGTTCTTTATCGAAATAAATCATCACATTGCGGCAAATAATCATGTTCATCTCACCAAAAACACTATCGGTAACCAGGTTATGATCGGCAAAAACGATGTTTTCACGGAGTGATTCATTTAAAATCACCGAATCGTAACGGGCATTGTAGTAATCAGAAAACGAACTTTTGCCGCCTGATTTCTGATAATTTTGTGTAAACTCTTTAATCCGGTCGATGGGATAAATTCCGGCGCGGGCCTTTTGCAGCGCAAGCTGGTTAAAATCGGTGGCGTAAATCTGGGTTCGTTTCAGCAAGCCTTCTTCTTTAAGCAAAATCGCCATCGAATATACTTCTTCTCCGGTTGCACAGCCCGCATGCCAGATCTTGAGAAACGGGTAAGTTTTGAGTAATGGTACGATTTCCGAACGCAGGCTTTGATAAAACGACGGGTCACGAAACATTTCGGTTACTGTGATCGAAAGATCATGAAGGATTTCCTGGTAAAACAACGGATCGTACAACATTTTGTGGGTCATTTCGGAAATGCTGCTCATGCCCGAAACCATTTTGCGGTGCATGATCCGGCGCTTGATGTGTGCTTTTCCGTAATTGCGGAAATCGTAACCAAACTTCATGAAAATCGCGTTGAGCAAAAGCTCGATTTCGATATTTTCGTTTTCCTTGATTATTTCAAGTTCGTCTTTTATTGGTAAAGCCATACTCTGAGTAATGATAAAAGTTTGTCGGCATCAACAGGTTTGGTGAGATAATCGTTTGCCCCGGCCTCGATACATTTGTCACGGTCGCCCTGCATGGCTTTAGCTGTGAGGGCGATGATGGGAAGCCTTTTATATTTGCTTATTTTCCTGATTTCGCGCATGGCTTCGTAGCCGTCCATTTCGGGCATCATAATATCCATGAGCACCAGGCTGATGTCAGCATTTTCTTCTAATTTTTTAATGCCCTCTTTGCCATTCCGGCCAACGTCAATGCGCAAACCTCTTTCTTCCAAAAGGCTGCTTAACGCAAAAACATTGCGCATATCATCATCCACAATAAGCACTTTTTTGTCCTTCATGATATCCTCTTTGTTGTGGCCAACACGGAGCATTTTCTGTTTTTCTTCGGGCAGGCTCGACTCAACGCGATGCAGGAAGAGGGTGGTTTCGGCGAGCAGTCTTTCGGGGGAGCGGGCGCCTTTGATGATGATACGGTCAGAATATTGCATCAGTTCATCTTCATCTTTTCGGTTGAGTTCGCGGCCGGTGTAAATAATTACCGGAATGTCGCTCTCTTCGCCTTTTTTGCCGATCCTCTTGAGGAGGTCGAATCCCGACATATCTTTAAGGCCGAGGTCGAGGATGATGCAGTCGAAATCGTCTTTTTTAAGCTGGTCAACGGCCTGGTTGCCGGTTGAAACGGATGTTATCGAAACATCGTCGTCATCGATCAGTTCGACGATGGCTTTTCGCATTCCATCGTCATCTTCGACTACCAGGAGTTTTTTAAGCGGCTTTGAGATGATCTTTTCGATTTTTGCGAAAGCGCCTTCAATTTCCTCAACGCTAACGGGCTTTGTCAAAAATCCGATGGCTCCTTTTTTCATGGCTTCCATGCTTTTATCTTTTCCCGACATAAAATGAACCGGAATATGCCTGGTTTCAGGATTTTCTTTCAGGCGGTCCATCACCTGCCAGCCATCAATTCCGGGAAGGCCGATGTCGAGGATGATGGCGTCGGGTTTGTAATAATCGGCATAGTGAAGCCCTGTTTCGCCGTTGGGAGCGATGAGGCATTTGAAGCCTTTTTCGTGGGCCAGGTCGTATAAAATCTGTGAAAAACTCGCATCGTCTTCGATAATCAGAATGAATTTATCGCCCTTGTTGATGATTTTGCGATCGTCTTTAACATTTTCGATAATTTCGGCTTTGGGCTGATAATTTTTATTTCCACCATTTCCTGCAAAGGCAGCCTTTGCAGGAACCTGACTAAGTTGTGGAAGGGTTGGTTCGGCAACATCTTTTACGGGAGCTGTCGAAGTTTCGGGGATTTTTTCGACTGTTTTTCCGGTAATTTTTACAGGAAGGTAAAGTCTGAAAATTGTTCCTTTGCCTTCGTCGCTATCGAGGGTAATTTCGCCGCCCATGATGTGGGCAAGATTTCGGGAAATGGTAAGCCCGAGCCCGGTTCCGCCATATTTGCGTGAAGTGGTTCCATCGGCCTGTGTAAATGCTTCGAAAATTGCTTTTTGTTGTTCTTTTGGAATGCCGATTCCGGTGTCGGTTACTTCGAAAAGAATGCTGTTTTCGGGTGCAAGGTTCAGAGATTTTAAAACAGCATTTGCAGGCATACGCTTAACTTTTAACGTAACAGCGCCTTCATGCGTAAACTTGATCGAATTGGAAACCAGGTTACGTACAATTTGCTGAAGCCTGAGGCTGTCGCTATAGATGAAAGGTGGTGCATCAGGCTCGGTTTCGAGTTTGAGTTCGAGGCCTTTGTCGGAGGCCAATGGTTTAAAAACACCTTCGATTTCCTTTGTAAAATCGTCGAGTTTTATGCGCTCGATGTTGATCTCCAGTTTTCCGGATTCAATTTTCGAAAGGTCGAGAATTTCGTTAATCAGCGAAAGCAGGCTGCTGCCGGACGAATAAATTGTTTTTGCCGACATGATTTGTTTGTCGTTAAGGTTGCCGGCTTTGTTGTTCGACATGATCTGCGAAAGCACCAGAATACTGTTGAGCGGTGTACGCAATTCGTGCGACATATTGGCAAGAAACTCTGATTTATAGCGGCTGGCCATTTCGAGGTCGTGGGCTTTTTTCTCGATTTCCTTTTGCGCCATTTCAAGTTCTTCGTTTTTGGTACGAATTGCGTCGCGTTGTTTTTCGATGGCGCGGGTTCGCTCTTCAAGTTCTTCGTTGGTCACACGAAGTTCTTCCTGCTGGGTCTGGAGCTGCTGTTCCGATTCTTTGAGTGCCTTGGTTTGTTCTTCGAGTTCTTCGTTGGCCTGGCGGAGTTCTTCCTGCTGAACCTGGAGTTCTTCGGCCTGTTCCTGGGTTTTTGCAAGTAATTTTCTCAGTTCGGAGCGCCCTCTCGAAGTATTCAGGCCGATGGCCACATTCTGACTTACGGTGTTGATGTAATTAATCTGTTCATCGCTAAACTCGGCAAACGAGCCTATTTCGATAACGGCAACCACAGTATCGTTAAAAACACAGGGGATCACCACCAGATTTTTTGGTGAAGCTTCGCCAATTCCCGAACTTATGGGGCTGTAATCTCCCGGAAGGTTGGTGATGATGATGGTTTGTTTCTCGAGCACAGCCTGGCCAACAAGTCCTTCACCGGGTTTGTATTCGGTTTCGATGGTTTTGCGGCGTTTATAGGCGTAGCTCCCCACCATTTTATAAATATCGTTGTCCTGTAAAAGATAAATAGCACCTACGCGGGCATCGAGCTGGGTGCATAATTTATTGATAATTTTTCTGCCAAGGTCAATAACTTCCTGTTCGCCGCGCATCACATCGTTGAGTTCGCTCTGGCTGTTTTTGAGCCATAACTGGCCGCGTTTTTCTTCGTTGGAGTTTTTAAGCTCGCTGGTCATTTTTATCAACGCCAGGCCAAGTTCATCATGGTCGGAGCGAAGTGAAATATTAACGTCCAGGTCGCCGCGTGCAATGTTGTTGGCTTGTTCGACCACTTCACCAAAATTTTCGACAATCTGATTTATCGAAAAAGCAAGTTCATCTTTTTCGCTTTTTGGCGCTGCTTTTTGCGTGAAATTACCGTTGGCAATTGCGCTTGCGACAAACGATTTTTGTTTGAGGCTCGATTGTAAATCCACAAAGGAAGCATTTAGCATCCCGATTTCATCTTTGGTTTCAACTTGAATGTCGCCTGACAAATCACCAGCAGCAAGGTTTTTCAGGTTTTCAACAATCTTTAAAACAGGCTTTGAAATGGTGCCCGAAATAATCCGTGACGACAGGAAAGTAATGGCCACCAGCACAGTTGCGATCAGCAGAATGCTGACCAGCAAAAGGTTTATTACGAAGTTGTTAAGTTCGCCAATGGTTGAGGCAAAACGCACTTCCATAACGGACATCTCTTTTTTAGCGGTTTCAAGTTCGGCCGAAACCGCCGAAATATCCGGGCTGCTTAGATATTTTTGAATGGCTCGTTTTACGTTTTTTCCGTTGCGACTGGCTTCGTCCGCAATGGCAATGGCATTGTTCATTTGTGGATTATCCAGAAAAATCATCAATTCCAGTCGGTTGGCAACAAGTTCGGCTACATTGCGCTCGTAATTAATTATTGGCCCATAAGTTTCGAGTAAAATATCAACGTATTTGTCGTGTGTATTTTTTTTGTAAAATTCTTTCGATTTGCTGAAAACATAGGCAATGTTGATGGCAGAATCGAGGTGATGATAAGCCCTTTGGAGGGTTTGTTCGTTTTTATCGTTGAGATATTCGTAAAATAACTGAAGGCCGGTGCGGTAATTTACATCGTGTATTCGCTGCTCGGTGAGCATCAGTGTAAGCACTTTTGTTGTCCTGAAAAAGTAATACGACGAATAGCCGATGAGCACAATACTCAATATCGAAATCGTGGTCATGGTATTGAGGCGTTGCTTGATTTTCAGGTTTAAAAACCATTTTTTCATAATTCACTTTTTTTGTTGGATAATGATGAGTGGATTTATAAGGCGAGATTTTTGAGTGTATCGCTGAGAATTTTCAGGCTGATGGGTTTGGTCATGTAGTCGTCCATGCCGGCATTGATGCATTTTTCGCGGTCGCCTTTCATGGCATGAGCGGTCATTGCCACGATAGGAGTATGTTTACCGGTTTCTTTTTCCCATTCCCTGATGAGTCCTGTAGCTTCAAAACCATCCATTTCGGGCATTTGAACATCCATAAAAATGATATCGTAAACATTATTTTTGGCGGCTTCAAAAGCTTCTTTACCGTTGTTGACCGTTTTTATTTTACAGCCCAGTTTATCCAATAATCCGTTGGCAAGCTTTTGATTAATGATGTTGTCTTCGGCTAATAAAACCTGGTAGGTCCTGTGTAGATTTTCCTCGTTTTTTTGGGTATAGATTTTCTTTAGCGGTTGTGAGACATCTACATTACCGGCAACTTCATTCAAAATCTGAATCAGGTCATCCCTGAAAATTGGTTTTATCAGACAGCGTTTTATTCCGATATCCTTTATTTTGAACTGCTGTAGCGAAACATCATCCGACGAAAGCATGATAATGTCGGGTAATGGGATAATCTTATTTTCGGTGAACATCAATCTGGCCATTTCAACGCCGTCCATGATGGGCATGTGATAATCGAGCAAAATGATATCGTAATGATTTTTAGTTCCAGTGTTTGCCAGGATTTTATCGTAAGCTTGTTTTCCGTCGTAGGCTTCGTCGTTTTCGATGCCAAGATGATCGAGAAATCCCTTAAGAATTTTTCGGTTATTAAGGTTGTCGTCAACGATGAGTATCCTTTTTTGCTTAATGATGGGTTGAATTTCAGTACTGCTTTCGTGAACGACTTCTTCGGAGATTTCGAGCCAGATATTAAATTTAAACACACTTCCCTTGTCGGGGATGCTTTCGACCGAAATGGCTCCATTCATCATTTCGACCAGGCTTTTCGAAATACTTAATCCAAGGCCGGTGCCGCCGAATTTCCGGGATGTGGAGCTGTCGGCCTGGCTAAACGATTTGAAGAGGTTATGCATTTTGTCGCCAGGAATTCCGATGCCGGTATCAACGATAAAAAACTCGAGTTCGCGTTTGTTTTCGTTTTCGGTTTTCAGCCTTACTTCCAGTTTTATTTCGCCTTTCTCGGTAAATTTTATCGCGTTTCCGATGAGGTTGAAAAGTATCTGGCGCAAACGAACCGGATCTCCTGTGTAATAATCAGGAACACCATTGCTGATGTCGAGAATGAGTTCGAGGTTTTTTTGTGCTGTTTTCGACGACATGGGCCGGAGCACTTTTTCGATAACACCACGCAGGCTGAACTGCACAAAATCGAGTTCGAGTTTCCTCGCTTCAATTTTCGAAAGGTCTAAAATATCGTTGATGATATCGAGCAGCGACTCACCCGAAAATTTAATGGCCTCAAGGCGTTCTTTCTGATCTTCTTCCAGCGGGCTCATCATGACCAGCTCGGTCATCCCGATAATCCCGTTGAGCGGGGTGCGGATTTCGTGGCTCATGTTGGCCAGGAACTCGCTTTTGGTGCGGCTGGCTTGTTCGGCAAGACTTCGGGCGCGTTTCATTTCTTCTTCAGCAATTTTCCGTTGCGAAATATCGCTGAGAAAATTGAGCAAGGCCGTTTCACCTTCCCAGTTTATCACCACCGAATTTATCTCGACCCATTTAATATCTTCATTTTCATCGATAATCCTAACCGAAATTTTGTTGTCGTTAAAAACTTTCCCAAGTTTGTCGAAATGATTGGTTTGCAGATTGTCTCTAAAATCAGGATAAACAAAGTCGATAAATGTTTTTCCGAGCAAATCGTTATTTGGGCTGGATAATATCTGGAGTGTTTTGGGATTATAAAATTTGATAAAGCCATTTTGAATAATAAAAATCCCTTCGTTGGCATTTTCGAAGATGTCGCGGTATTTTTCTTCGCTCTGGCGCAGTTTCTCGCGGGAGCTGATCAGCTGGCTGATGGTATTTTCGAGCTTCAGGGTTAATTCTTCCAGGGCATTACGCTGTTTGTACAAATCGATAAAAACATTGATTTTGCTCTGGAATATCTCGGGTTCGATGGGTTTAAAAAGGTAATCGACCGCGCCGGTATCGTAACCCCTGAAAATATGTTTCTTTTCTTTGTTGATGGCTGTTACAAAAATGATCGGGATATGGCGTGTTTTTTCGGAGCCGCGCATGAGTTCGGCGGTTTCAAAGCCATCCATGCCGGGCATTTGAACATCCATCAACACCAGGGCAAAATCATAGTCAAACATCAGGCCCAGCGCCTCGTTACCTGAATTTGCCTTAACAAGGTTGATCTCGGAATTATCGAGAATCGTTTCGATGGTCAGCAGATTTTCAGGCCTGTCGTCAACCGCAAGAATATTAATTTTAGTCTTATCCGGCATAACAATGTCTTTTTAATTTTCCATGTTTTCTATTCGCCTAATTTCATTTTAATTTTCGACGATAAAATATCAATGGCAATGTGATTTGTGCCACCCTGAGGAACAATGATGTCGGCGTATCGTTTGGTTGGTTCGATAAACTGCAGGTGCATGGGTTTAACAAAGGTATCGTAATGGTCGAGAACGCCCTGAACCGAGCGGCCACGTTCGATCAGGTCGCGTCGGATAATGCGGATCAGGCGGTCGTCGGTGTCGGCATCAACAAAAACCTTAATGCTGAATTTATCACGCAACTTGGCGTTTGTAAAAATCAAAATCCCTTCGACGATAATCACCTTTTTAGGCTCAACAGGTTCGGTTTCTTTGGCGCGCGCACAGGTGAGGTACGAATAAATGGGTTTCTGGATGAGCTGGCCCTTGATAAGATGTTCGATGTGTTTGTTAAGCAATTCAAATTCGATCGAATCGGGATGGTCGAAGTTGATTTTCTGCTTTTCTTCCGGAGATAAGTGGCCGTTATCTTTGTAATATGAGTCCTGAGAAATCACCGAAACCGAGTTTTTTGGGAGGCTTTTGATGATTTTGTTTACGACGGTGGTTTTTCCTGAACCCGAACCACCAGCAATTCCAATGATTAGCATAATTTAGTTTTTTGTTCAAAAGTAGGGTTTCGGCGATTATGAACAAAATTTTTATTTTTTAA
>CAYOWJ010000053.1:11785-16779 GCA_964407625.1 uncultured Lentimicrobiaceae bacterium | reverse complement strand
GCAAGCCCCGTTGAGGTTTGCATTCCAGATGGTTTTGGTCATGTCGGGTTCGTTTACGTAATATTTCAGCGCCATTTCCTGACGGGCGGCGTACCAGCTTTCCGGAAATTTTTTGTGTAGTTCGATCATCTCATTTACCGTAGCTGCGTAACGGCACTCTTTTGGCAAAGCCTCAAGCCCGATGGAAATTAATTTACGAATATCTTTCTCAAAAAAAGCAGCCGAATACATGGCTCCATAATGGATGGTCGGCTCAACGCCCCACTCATCGCTGGTAATCCTGGCAGCCCATTCCGATTTTGATGCGGCATAATTAACCATTCCCGGCGCTGTAAACGCCCACACTTCGTTGATGAGCTGCGGGTCGATCTGGTACCAGTGCGGATTCAGGTTTTTGTTTCCTGTAAAAGGCGGGGTGTAGCCAAAATGCATCAAACCAAGGGCACCACGGTTGGCCAGCCACACACGGTCGCGGATGTGGTACATCCAGGCATCGCGAAGCTGCGAATAGGAAGGCTCCGGGCCAAATTTCTGCATTTGCAGCAGATACATGTATTCAACGTCGGTATCATCGTCAGAAAAGGCACCGTTGTATTTTTTAAGTTTTTCGATGTTTTTGGTGTAACCGTAAGGCCAGTTTTCGGGGCCTGGCGCATTGATGTATTTGTTTTCGTGAGGCAATCCATAAATATTCCCGATCATCTGGCCAATCCAGGCAGCTTCGATTTTGTCTTTAAGCTCGCTGACTTTAATTGTCCTGGTTTTTTGCCCAAAGGCGCTGCTAATCGCAAATATTGCGGTAATCGCTAAAATGATGATGGATCTGGAAATTTTCATGAGTTAACCTTTATAAAGGATTCTGAACTAAATTTTGATTTGAATTTAACACCGTTTGCGGGATCGGGAAAAGTTTTGCGTTTTCACCGGAGGGTGGTTTGTTCCACCAGCTTCCGCCCCATGCACCAAACCGGATCATATCCTGCCGGCGATGGCCCTCCCAGGCAAATTCACGGCCCAATTCATCCAGGAATTCTTCATCTGTCAAATCGGAAACCTGCAATGGCGCAAGCCCGGCGCGTGTTCTTATTTTTTGAAGATCAGCGTCGCCAATCATTTCGCCGGCGCGACCCAGGCGCCACAAAGCTTCCAGTTTGGTGTAAAGCACATCGGCATAACGGAAGAGCACATAATCGTTTTCCATATCGGTAACGTAATATTCCAGGCCATCCTGATATTCGTATTTGCTGCAGCGGGCGCCTTCCCATTTTTTGCGTGCCATGTAATTGGCGATGGTTGGGGTGTAAATAAATGGCTCCATTTCACCATTTGCGTTTTCGATGTAAATGTCGGTGCCGGTTTTATCTTTCTGCTGACCAAAGAGGAAGGAATTCCGGCGGATGTCGTTCTCGGCATATTTGTCAAAGAAATATGGTTCCAGAACAAATTCATCCCACATGCCGCCTTTAAAATTAAAAGTGGCGCGGCTTGCATCGTTGAGCGTGAGTGTGTACCAGTAAAAGCGGTCTTTGGTGTAAATGGAATTCATCGGAATTACGAAGATGTTTTCGGATGAAGTTTCGTTATAAACGCTGAAATTTGAAAAATAATCGTCAGCAATCTCATAACTATTCAGCGCAATCACTTTGTCGCAGGCATCCACCGACATCTGGAATTTATCTTCACCAATCCATTCTTCAGCATTCAGATAGAGTTTTGCAAGCAGCGTGTAAGCCATTCCCTGCGTAACACGGCCATAATAACCAGGGTCTGGTGTATCCTTGAGTAGGTCAACGTTAGCGAGAATATCTTCTTCGATGTAATCGAAAACAAATTTCCTGTCTTTTTGAGGCGGAAGATTTTTGTCGGTGTAATCAATCGTAAATGGGATATTTCCCCAGTTATCCATGGCCAGGTAATAAAAATAGGCACGCAGGATTTTTATTTCGGCAACAACACGTTCCTTTTCAGGGAAAGTAATTGCTGATTCCTCGGTTAAATAAATTACCTCGTTGCATGCGCTGATTCCCTCAAACACCGAATTCCAGGCATAAGTCAGAATTTTGTTGGTGGAACTCAACTGGTGTTTGTGGATTTCGTTCCAGCGGCCATTGTCCCACACAAAACCATCGTCGCGGGCGGGAGCAACCATTTCGTCGGAAGCCAGTTCAACAAGCGTCCAGAGGCTGAATTCCTCCGGGTAGCGCTGCAGTTTAGTGTAGGCGCGTCCGGCATTCATCAGCACATCTTCTTCGGTATGAAAGAAATCGTCGAGCGGGATATCCGAATAAACCACTTCATCGAGATCGGTGCAGGAAGTGAAGGCCAGCATCATTGTTGCGGCCATTATCATTATTGATTTAAATATCTTTTTCATGGTGGATTAAAAATTAAAATGAAACATTCAATCCTAATGTTATTGCAGTGGTGTTGGGATAATAATAAAGGTATTCGATCCCGGGGGCCAGGCCGCTCAGGCTAACTTCCGGGTCCATTCCTTTATAACTTGTCAGGCAGAATACATTTTGCGCTGTGGCATAAAGCCGCAGTTTGGAAATGTATTTGGAGATTTGCGGGAAATTGTATCCCAGCGAAATGTTGTCTAATTTGAGGAACGTTGCATCCTCCACATACTTTGACGAATATTGTGCAGTCCCAATAAATTCAGGTGTTTCGAGCTGGGTGTGCACGATATTTCTGCCGAGGCTCTGCCAGTTTTCATAATATAGGCGATACATGTTGAGCACTTTGCCACCGATTTGCGAACGCAGGGCAAAATTGAAATCCCAGTTTTTGTGGGTAAAAGTATTGCTCCACCCCAGCATAAATTGTGGGTTTGCGTTGCCGATGTTTTCCCAGTCCTCGGGACTTACACGGCCAACCGGGTCCTGGTTTTTGAAAGTATCATGTCCGGTTTCATCAAGTCCGAGCCAAACCGGGCCATAAAATGTACCGATGGGTTGTCCTTCCTGCAGCCGTTGGCAATTCAACGGGAAAGCCCCGCCAAGCCAGCCAATTTCGACAAAAGTACTTGTGAATTCTTCGTTGGAAAACTTCACCAGTTCGTTTTTGTTTTTACTAAAAGTAAGCGTACTTGTCCAGGTAAGATTTTCATTTTTAACAGGAACACCATTTAAAGTTATTTCGATACCCTGATTGCTCACGGTTCCAACATTGGTGTACAATTCGTTGGTGAGATAGGGCGGAACTGAAACCGTGTAGGTGTAAAGAAGGTCTTCGCTCCAGCGGTAATAAAGGTCGATGGCACCGCCAAGCCTGCCTTTTAAGAAAGCAAAATCAAACCCTGCGTTGATCTCTTTTTTCGTTTCCCATCGGAGGTCAGGATTTGGATTGGAAACAGGCTGATAGGTGTTGATCCATTCGCCGTTATAAAAAAACTTGCCAGCCCGGCCCATCAGCGTAAGCGATTTATAGTTCGAAAAGTCCTGGTTTCCGGTAACGCCATAACCCACGCGAAATTTGAGGTCGTTCACCCAGGTAACATTTTTCATGAAATTTTCACGGTTGATGCGCCATCCAAAACTTGCCGACGGGAACCATCCCCATTTGTTGTTTTCGCCAAAACGCGATGAACCTTCTCTTCTCAACGAAACGGAGCCGAGAAAACGTTCATCAAAATTGTACATTGCACGACCGAAAAATGAGATGAGTTTGCTCGAACTTTTATAGGAGCCCATCTCGGCAGTTCCCTCGGCAAGAGCTGTTCCGGCGCCAATGTTGTTGGTTCCGTAAAAATCGGTATCAAAACCCGAATTTACCATGTACGAATCGTTGCTTACAATTTCCTGATAAGTGTAACCGCCAACAGCTTGCACACTGTGCTTCCCGAATGATCCGGCATAATTTAAAACACTTTCAAATTGTTGATTTGAACTTTTCCCGTTATCAATTTCGGCCACACCATCGCGGCCTAAACGGCTGGGGTAATATTGTGTCCAATAGGTTTGCTCTTCCCAATCCGATGATTCGACGGCCAAAAGGTTGGACCAGTTTAAAGACTTTGACAAACGCAGCGTTGCCCTTAAATTCCCAGTGGCATCGTTTGATTTTCCTTCACGGGTTCGCTCGTTGAGCATGGCCACAGGATTGTAATAATCAACACCTTCGAGATAGGTGTAACCGCCGGAATAGGTATTGTCTGGATCGTAAACCGGGCTGGTTGGATTCCGGATAAATGCCTGGTAAAAAATATCGTAGTTTGCCGGGCTGTAGTTTCTCGATCCATAACTCAGATTATAATCGAGGGTTAAAATATTGCCCAGCACTTTTTGATTAATGTTGGTTTTTACTAAGAATTTGTCCGATTCGTTGTTTGCCAGCATGCCTTCGGCAAGGTCAACAAAAAAAGTGGTGCGATGCGAAAAAGTTTCGTTACCACCCGAAATAGCCAGGTTATGCTGCTGGCTGAAAGGAACCGGGCGCGTAACTTCTTCGAACCAGTTTACATCGTCGTTGTAAATAGTCCCGATTTTATCGGGGGCATATTCGTTAATGGCCATTTTAAATTCGTCGGCGGTGAGGTTTTCCACTCCTTTATGCGCAAGCTGTGCCGAAAATTTCCCGGTATATTCGACTTTGCTTAAACCCGACTTAGCGCGTTTGGTAGTGATGATAACCACCCCGTTTGAGCCACGTGTCCCATAAATAGCTGCTGCCGATCCATCTTTTAAAACGTCAATGGATTCGACTTCTTCGGGGCTGACATTTTTCAAATCAACACCTGCAATGCCATCCACAATAATGAGCGGCCCCTGACCAGAAGTAAGTGTGTTGGTACCGCGCAGAATAATCTCATAACCTGCCTGCGGATCGCCGCCCTCAGGGTTTACAATGGTTAACCCGGCTACTTTTCCCTGCAATAGTCCCATCGGGCTGTTGAAGGTTCCTTTGTTAAAATCCTCTTCTTTTACGGTGGCAATGGAGCCGGTGATTTCCTTTTTGGTGGTAATTCCATAACCGATCACAACCACCTCATC
>CAYOWJ010000053.1:0-11685 GCA_964407625.1 uncultured Lentimicrobiaceae bacterium | reverse complement strand
AGCCGGTGATTTCCTTTTTGGTGGTAATTCCATAACCGATCACAACCACCTCATCGAGCGCTGTTACCGAAACCTTCAAACTAATGTTGATGGTTGTCTGGTTTTCGATAAATATTTCCTGTTTTTCGTAGCCCACCATTGTAAAAACAAGCGTTGACCCCTTTGGTGCGCTGATTTCATAATTGCCGTTTACATCGGTGGTAGAGCCGGTTTGCGTGCCTTTGATGTAAACACTTACACCCGGCATGCCGTCTTTTGTATCAAGATCAATAATCCGACCTGTGATTTTTTGGGCCGCTGCCTCCTGGGCTGCGGCAACATTTGCCATAAGCATGATGACAAGAATCATCATTACGGCAAACCAACCTGATTTCATTTGAATGAAAAGTTTGTTTGTTTTCATTTTGATGTATTTTATTGTTATAAATCAAATGATGAAAGTTCGGAACGATAAGGAATTGAACCCTGTGCGCCCATGCGGGTAACAGTGAGTGCGGCGGCACGGGCAGCCATCTGAACGGATTCGAGTATGGATTTTCCTTCGGAAAGGCCAACACAAAACGATCCGCAAAAAGCGTCGCCGGCAGCAGTTGTGTCGATGGTGTTTACCTTGAAAGCCTCAACAAAATGGTAGGTGTCGTGTTCTTTGATAAGGGCGCCCTGCGAACCTAAAGTTATCACGACGATATCGACGCCTTTTTTGCTGATGATGTCTGCCGCTCTCCTGGCCGACTCTACGTCGGTAACTTTGATGCCCGAAAGAATTTCGGCCTCGGTTTTATTGGGAATAATGATGTAAAGATTTTTCAGCAACTGCTCCGACAAAGCCCTTGCTGGCGCCGGGTTTAAAATAACTTTTATCCCTTTTTGACTGGCCATCTCGGCCACATATTCCACGGTTTCGAGCGGGATTTCGAGTTGCATCAACACTAAGTCGCCACTTTCAATCTCAGCTTTTGCTTTGTTGATGTCGGCCGGACTTAACGAAGCATTTGCCCCCGAAGCCACAACGATACAATTTTCGCCATTCGAGTCAACGGTTATCAAAGCTACTCCCGAAGGTTGGTTAGGATCGGAAAAGATAAAATCGGTGTTGATATTTTCTGATTTATACAACATCACCGATTGTTTTCCGAAAACATCGTTACCGGTTTTCGAGATCAGTGTAACCAGGCCGCCCATCCGGGCAGCAGCAACCGCCTGATTGGCGCCTTTACCGCCGGGATTCATAAAAAAAGTTCCTCCCAGGATGGTCTCTCCTGGAACGGGAAGCCTGTCGGCTTTAATAACCATGTCGGTGTTGCAACTTCCTACAACAACTAATTTTTTTGCTTGCATTGAGCCTCAATTTAATTTTCCAACAAAAATATCTGTAAACGAATGTAATAAAAAAACAAAAATGTATTTAAATTTGTAATTCTAAATGAGTACTATTTGATGAATTGGCAAGTTTAATTAAATGAATATGAATTAATTAATAAGTTAAAATCCGTAATAAAACACGTAATATTCATAATTGTAAATCCTATTTAGAATTACTATTTTTAACAAGGCTAACTACTATGACACAGATACAATCCCTGGTTTTATTGGTAAATTCGATGACGCTGGCCGAGAAGCGGACTTTTCGTGTACAGTCGTGCCAGACGAAGAACAAGCCAAATTATATTGTGCTTTACGACATTATCGAAAAAGACAGCACCCTGCCTTCTGACGAACTCCGAATCCGGTTTCTCGGCGAATTGCCCGGAGCCTCCTTTGAAACCTCAGCAAAATACCTGTTCGAACTGATCCTTCACACCATGCTCGAACTGCGGCAGGAGCAGGACAGTTTTTATGATTTGTTCAACAAGATTTTAAAAGCCAGGATTTTGTACGAGAAATCCCTGTTCGGCGAATGTTTTGATCTGTTGAATAATGTGATGCTTCAGGCCGAAAAGTACGAGAATTATTATGCGATGCTTCTTGCTTCCCGCATGGAGCTTGAATACCTCCTTGCCCTTGGATTTCCAAATCTTAGCGAAAAGGAATTGCTTCAAAAGCAGTTTAAGCTCAACGAGTCGCTCAAGTACATCCGCAAAATCAACGAACAATCTTCACTTTTCGAGATTCTCAAGCACCGGATTGTTTATAAAGGCTATCCTCGTTCGCAACAGCAAAAAAACGAGTTGAACGATCTGGTATTTAGCGAATTAAGCATGATTGCTTCACAAAATCTCGAGAACTTCGAAATCCGCAAACTGCACCAGCTTTTCCAGTCCAATTATCTCATCAGCGTTGGGGATTATAATTCAGCACTTCGGTCGTATTATGAACTAAACACGCTTTTTGAGGCCAACAAACACTTGTGGAGCAGCCCGCCTGTGTATTATCTCAACGTGCTCGAAGGCGTTTTGGAAAGCCTCCGGAGCATCCGGAATTACAATGAAATGAGTTATTTTGTTGATCAGTTGAAGAAAATGGAAAGCACTTCAATTGATTTCAGGTTAAATCTTTCCTGTCTGACGTTTCAGTACGAATTATTTCCTTTTCTCGACAATGGCGATTTTATTGCCTGTCTTGAGCTGATGAATAAGTACAAAAATCCGCTCTACGACAAATTATCAAACCTCGACAGGGTCCGTCAAACCGAGCTGTGTTTATATACCTCGCTGGTTTACCTCGGTATTTCCGATTTTCATAAAGCCCGCAAATTTCTGAACCAGGTATTCCTGAGTGTAAAAAACTTCTCCTTTTTGCCACTATACCGCACCATCAGGCTGGTAAACCTCATTATTCTTTACAAACTTGGCGATTTTGATGTGATCACTTACGAAATCCGGTCGATGAAGCGTGATCTTTCAGGCACCATCAAAGGTTATAAAATTGAGCGTTTTTTATTCCGGTTTCTGAGTCAATCGCCTCCCGAAAGGCCCTTAAATCCAAATAAACAGTGGTATAAAATTAAAGTTGTATTTGATGAAATCCGCGCGGATGTTTTTGAACAACAGATACTCCGGATTTTCGATTTTACGGCCTGGGTCGAATCAGAGATACGGAAAGTGCCGCTGGCAGAGGTGCTCCGGGATAAAACGAAACCACCGGATTAACGACTGTTTGCTTAAGTTAATGCTTTCAGGGACAATGTTATAAACCAGAACCCAAATCCAATTGGTTCCATAATTTTATCGGATTTAAGGAAGGCGGGCTATTCTTACTACCATAATTTCTCGTACAAAAGAACAGTAACCGATTTTAATTCCACTCTTTTTAAAACGGGTAACTCTTTTTTAGCTTCGAGTTTAGAGTTGTAAAAGTTTGTATAGATAAAAAAACTGCCAGTAGGATTTTCGATACCAAGAAAAGTGCGAATGCCAAACTCATCGACCATTTGCATGAACTTAATTGCTTCATCTTTGGTTTTAAACTGATCGATAACAACGTAGTATTTACCCGGAATCATTTGCTGCTCTTCGATGGGTTTATCAGTCAAAGTGAATTCGGGTGCAGCATTTTTATCGGCTGGTTTCATGTCGCCACCTTTATTATAGAGATCTCCAGCCAAAACTGTAAATTTCTGAGCTTGCTTTACCGCAGTGTCTTCGGCGGGTTGATTAGCCTTTTTAAACTTGATTTCGCGTTTCGTTTCAACGACTTCGAAAATGATTGGATTAGTAACTGATTCGGACAAATTGGTTGGAATATCGTTGCTGATGATTTTAAAGTTTTTGCCAAAAACATTTTCCATCCTCAGGTAATAAGTAAGGCCACCTGGAGCGTAAATCAGAAACCGGCCTTCTTTGTTGGTAAAGGCTGAATAACTGCTGCCCTGATTATTGTAAGCCGTTATTTTTATGTTTGTCACATCAATATTTTCTTCACCTTCTTTAATAAATTTCTGGCGTACTACTTTTACCTGTCCTACAATTTTATTGGCTTTTTGAAAAGGAATCAGATAGGTTTTGGTTTTTAAAAGCTCAACCATTTCGATGCCTGTTCCAACATAAAAATACTCCCTGACATCCGAAAGCGGGGTAATAAAAATGTCGTAAAAGCCTTTTGGAATATCGTTAAAATACACCGTGCCGGTTTCGTTGGATAATAAGGTGATTTCGACCGGCAATTTATCCTTGACAGATTGTTTATCGGTATTTGTCAAAACAATTCTTGTTTTCACCGAAGGCACTCCTTTTTCGAAATCGTCTTTAACTCCGTTGCCATTATCATCCTGAAACATTTGAATTTTCAAGCGCACCAATTCTTTTCTTGATTTCGTCTTTCCTGTATTTCCCCACTTTTTTTTCACAGCAAACTCCATGTAGTAAAACGAACTGCGAAAAGTATTGCCATTATTAACCTGGCTGGTATAATTGTAGGTTCCGCCAATAACAGCATACCAGTTCCTGTAAAGATACGATTCGATTTTAGGGTTGATGTTGAGTGAGCCATAATCCATGTCGAAACGATAGTTGTAATTGGCGAACAGGCTAAAACTGATCAGACCGCCCAAATAGTTTTTAATCATAAAAGGGGAAATATTAATGCCGCTGCTGCTTGCATCGATGGCGTTCTGGTAAAGGCCGGTATTTACCATGGGACCATAGTCATACGCCATTCTTAACCCGTAACCGCTTCGGTTAAAGTCGCAAAGAATGTGGAAATCATATTTTTTCTCATATTTTACGGCCGCTTTATTATCAAAAGAATTGCTGAATCCGGTTTTCAGATTAACAACAAAGTACCGGCCGATGTAAGCCATGCTTTCGAACCGGTACTTTTGTACGTCATAAACCGCATATATTCCTGCGCTGGTTGTTGGTGTTGATGAATGAAAAAACTCTGCACTAGGGCCTACCATCCACCTGAATTTGGCGTTGTGGTCGGAATGGAACAATACGTTTGCGTACTGATCTTTTAATAAAATATTTGGGAGATGGTTTCCTTCACGGCTTATCTGATAATAGTCGCGTGAACTGTTTGCGTATTTTGCCGAGAAATAGCTTTTCCTGTCGGAAAAAGTGTATTTCGATTTTAACAAAAAGTTGAGTAATCCCATCTGCGGGCCGGGAATATCAGGTGATCCGTAATTATTACTTACCTGCAGGTCGATGTTTTTGTTTATTCTTCCAAAATAGTTGAAATCCCAGGCGAGTCCTGACTGAGTATATTTTTTATTCATGTAGTGATATTCCTGGTACCCATAATAGGTTACATTTATTTCATGGCCGGGAACAAGTGGTATCTTACTCGATTGATAAATGACCGATGTGGTGTTGGTTTTTCTTTCTTCATCAATATCATAAGCCAGCGAAAGCTGCATGTTGATCTCTTTTTTTTCGTACCGGTAAGCCAGGGCAGCACTTGTTTTTGGCGTAAGAAACGAAAAACTTGTGTAGCCTTCGACGCTGCTTGCATCTGAGATTTTCATTTTATTGCTGACCATAATACTGTTACGGCTGTAAAGATTACGGCCCAATAAAGAGCTAAAAGCGCCGACACCAACGTTTAGCGCTTTATTGGTGTATAAAAACTGATAATAGCTGTTGCCAATTATATCCTCGGTCTCGGTGAGATCGTAGTATGAAAAATTGTACCTGAAATTGCTTGTTTTGTTAAATTCGGTTACTCCCCTGGCTTTGATAAATGGTAAGACTTCTTTGTTTTGCGAAAATGTCCGTGTTCCCAATTCGATCTCATGAGGCAAGTCCTTATCAATTTTCAGGGAGGCGTAGGTATCAGAGTATTTTTCGATCAGGATGGCCCTGTTAAGTTCCTCATGAACTGTTGAAGCTCGAATCTGTGCCCTGCAAACATCAAAAATCCGGTTTTCGGGATAGGTATAGTTTACTTTGAATGTTAAGGTTGTATCGCGGTTTGCGGCTAACTCAATTTTCGAATTAAACCCCCATTTACTCAAAGGATCGAGTGAGAGTTTGATGTCGGGCAGGACATCAAGTGTAATCATTTCGGTTGTGTTGCCCTCATTCACCACGATTATGTCGAATTCGGCATCTTTTGTTCTTGGATAAAAAAAGACCCGTTTTTGTGGCATAATAATGTCCAGTTTATGAAATGCCTCAATATCAACAGTAAAATTACTCTCCCCGATGAGCAAATTATTCATCGAGTAGGCATGAAATTTTACCTTGTGCGATTTATCTGCGGTTGCCTTTGAGGATATCCGAAAGCTGAACGAAAGCGAAAGGCTGTCACCTGATGGAATGATTGTATCGACAAATGATTTGCTGAACAACGCCCAACCATCCGGCAGAATCAGAATTGGTTTTATCGGCATCGGGCTGTCAGATTGATTGAAAATCCGGATTACATTAAAACATAAATCACCACTTTTTTGAAATGCAGAAGTTTTGACAAAAAAGGACGAAATCGTGTGTTTCCCGCTGTTTTCATCAGTGATTTGTGCGAAGGCATCAAGACCGTACACTGCAAGAAACACCAGGATTAACCACGTAATTATTCTATGTTGCTTAATGGTTTTATGCACCGTAGCATTTTTACTTTATTTCTATCTTCATAACAGATCTCCCCTTTTCGACCAATCAGGCTTTTTACTACAATGGTAGGCCTTTTATTTTACTTCTCAAACAGGATGCAGGAGCTTAACAATTTTTGTTTGGCTATTGTAAAGAAAATGGGAGGGAATGGTCTTGTGTTTTGAATTAGCGGCGTACTTTGTAACGGGAAATCATCGCAGAATCCCAAAGGAAAACGGTTTCAAAAGTGCCTTTTACATGAAGGGACAAGTTCCAAAATTATCCCTGAAATTATTTCCGGGCTGAATTATAGAATGAATTTTTCTGTGTTTGTTTTTGCAGATGGAAACAAGCTTTCCTAATCCTTATTATCAATTTCTTCAGCATCCTCTTTTTCTTCAGGCTTATCCGTAAATCTCGGTGATATTGGATTTGATAAATATTTAATGACCAAAGGATCAATTTTATCTGGCGGTGGTGTTTCGGTATTAACAGGGAGATTAATCGATGACCCGTTTGCGTGACTTTCGGAAAGTGTGAGGTAAAACCGGCCAATAAAACGATCTTCTTTCAGATTGAGTTTCGAAATCTCCTTTAGATTCAAATCATTGTCTTCATTCATAAATTTCCATCGCAGTATGAATGAGTTTTTATTGGTTCCTCCAATATTATTTCGCCTCCCATTGGCAAGAACCACTGTTTTTGTTTCCGACAATGAAATTATAGTATCTCTGGTTTTATTGCTGATATTCGAAAAAACACCATTGTCCCAGTTTGTTCCCAGGTTTTCGATATAAAATCCCAGGAATTCGACAGGAATTTTCTGGGAGGGATCGTTTACCCCTCTGAAATATGGGTCAGAAGCCGTAATTGAAAGGTTCCAGTTTTCGGTTGATTCAACACTGAAGTTGATCGCATCCGGTGCTTTTGTAATTTGAAAGAGGTTGTCGTTAACCTCATTTAAGCCGAACTCTATTCGAATTTCAGGATCAACATTTAAAATTAAAACCGATTCAAGCCTGGTTCTAAAATTAGCTTCGATGTTATTTTCCTGAGCAAATCCGGATGAATGAACCAACAACAGAACTATAAGATAAAATAAACCAGATGTTTTCGACCGTTTTTTCATTTCCACAAAGTTATCCACTTTTTGTCCGAAAAAAAGGAATACTGCAAAAGCGCCGTATTCCTTTCCAATTGTTCTTAGAAGACTATTTACTGCGCTGTCAGTGTTAAACTGGCTGTTGTGGTAAAAGTTCCGATATTGGCGATGGTTCCGTTGGCCAACTGAGCAAATACGCTCAACGGATTCATGGTGTTTTGCATTGTTCCCATGGTCCAGTTTAAGGTAAAAGCATTATCTGCGGCGGATCCATCATTGTCGCCTAAAGCGTCGATCAGCAACTGGGGCGCAATGGTAATTCCCATTGATGATGCCAGAGTGGTGTATGAACTGGTGACTTCATTGCCAAAAGTATGCACTCCGGTTGCCTCACACCAAACCCCCAGGTTATTGATGGGTATGATGGCAGCAGTAGCGCCTTCAACGAAGTTAGGAGCACTAATCTCTAATTTCCAGTTACTGGTCGATTCCATTGTTATTGTTGTAGAACCAACGGCATCGATGCCTAGGTTATAGAGGGCCGGAGTGTTGAACGTTGCTGTTTGATCAGCTCCACCCGTTACATTCAGGTTGAGCACCGACTCAAAAACTACGGTAAAATTCACGACTTCGGTATCTTGAGCAAATACTTTTGCTGAAAGCAAAGTAAGTGTCAGAATCAATATTTTAGTTAAACATTTCATAGCATAAGTTCCAGGTTTATTACAAATCGAAAAACATAACAACCAACAACACCAGGTTTTTAAAAGAATGAACAGTTTCTTGTAGCGTTTGGAAAATGTGTTTTCAGTCGAAAAAAGGGAATACGGGATCCCCCAATCCCCCATGTCCCGTATTCCGTTTCAACTGTTTTATTACATTTTATAATGCAGTCAATGTTAAGGTTACAACGGTTGTAAATGTTCCTACACTTGCGATAGTTCCGTTTGCCAGCTGGGCGAACAGACTTGTGGCGTTCATGGTGCCTTGCATTGTACCCATGGTCCAATGTAAGTCGAAAGCATTATCTAATGCAGCTCCTGAGTTACCACTACCGTTATTAATCAGATCCTGAGGCGCAACAGTAATACCTCTGGATGTTGCAAGGGAGGTGTTTGTGCATGTTACCTCAGTACCTATGACATGCACCCCGGTAGCCGAGCACCATACTCCAAGGTTATTTATTGGAATGATTGCTGCAGCAGGCCCGGTAAAATTCGGAGCACTAATTGATAGTTTCCAGTTAGTTGTCGATTCCATGGTTACACCTGTAACCCCTACAACATCAAGGCCCAGATTATAAAGAGCTGGAGTATTAAACGTAGCTGTTTGATCAGCTCCGGCTGTTACACTTAGGTTGAGTACATTTGAAAGAACTGCGGTAAAGTTTACCACTTCGACGTCTGTTTGAGCAAACAAATTTGCTGTATGTAATGTCAGCGCCAAAATCAAAATCTTAGTAATAGTTTTCATGATACAATCATTTTAGTTAATTTTTAGAACGAATATTAGTTAAAGAACAATTAGCAAAAAATCACAATACAAAAATATTACTAAAACATGCCTGAAAACAATAAGCAATGCACTCATATCATGGTATGGAAATCTGAATTTTAAGTTCATGAAAACTTAATCAGGCTTCATGAAAACTTAGATCGATCTAAGGAATTAATACCCTTTTTGCTTTTATATTATTTTCCCCTTTCGACAAAGTGCTGAGGGAAAGGCTTGTTGAACCAGAGAACAGGGTAAAAATATTTGAAAGAAAAAATTGGAATGGGCAGGTGCTGAATTACTCGAGGGATACGATCCCGTTTTTGATTGCGTATCTTACCATTTCGACGGTGGATTTTAAATGCAATTTCTCCATAATATTCTGTTTATGGGTACCCACAGTTTTGGTGCTTACAAAAAGTTGCTTTGCAATTTCTTTGGCAGACTTACCTTCGGCATACAGTTTTAGGATTTCAAATTCGCGGTCGGTCAACTCAGGGGCTTTTAATGGAAGGTCTTCGTTTTTGCCCAGATAATTATCAATTAAAACCTCGGTAATTTGTTCGCTCAGGTATTTTTTTCCACTGTAAACGGTTTTTATTGCCTCAAGGAGTTGATTATAGGTGCTGTTTTTGAGCAAATAACCTGATGCCCCTGCCTCGAGCATCCCTTTAATATAATGTTTGTCGGAGTGCATCGAAAGCGCAATGACTTTCAATTCGGGGTGTTTATCATGTAAAATCTGGGTAGCCTCCACACCATTAATTACCGGCATACCAATATCCATCAGAATAAGATCAGGTTTGTGTTCTTCTGCCTTTTCAATAGCATCCCTGCCATTTTCTGCCCAAGCAACAATTTCAATTTCGTCAGAATTAGCCAGGAGATTAACCAATCCTTCACGGAATAATTGATGATCGTCGGCGATGATAATCTTAATTCGCATCATTATGTTCATTTAAAGGTAAAATAATAGATACCTTAGTGCCTTTCCGGTTAACGGATTCAATGACCATTGAACCTTGAATGGACTCGAGTCGCTCCTGGGTACTAAACAAGCCAAAGCCTCCTTTGTTGGAGAACCCATGAATATTATCGTGTTTAAACCCAATGCCATTATCAATTACCGAAATGCAGTATTCTCCCGGGCTTTTGGTAATTTCAATTTTAATCAAAGTGGCTTCGGCGTGTTTCATGATGTTTGCCAGTAATTCGCAAATAATCCGGTAAACAATTATCCTGACATTGGTATCCAGCGAAAGCGTTATCTCGTTACTGTTAAAAACTGTTTTAATTCCCATGCTTTGTAAATGGTCGAGTTTCCATTGGATTGCGGCGATCAGCCCAAATTCGTACAAAACCGGTGGGCTTAAATCGTAGGTGAGCGACCTGGACTCCAAAATTGCACTGTTGATCAATTCTGTTGATTCCTGAATCATTTCGTAAACATCCGGCTGAAGGATTTCACTATGAACTGAAGATAATTTTAGAAAGGCGAGTGAGAGTGTTTGACCGATTGCATCATGAATATACTCAGCAATACGTTTCCGCTCCTTTTCTTCGGCTAAAGTAAGTTCCAGGTTTAAGTGTTTAAGTTTTTTCTGGTATGCCCTGATTTCTTCAAGGCTTTTTTTCAGATCTTCTTCTGCCTGTCGTCTTCGGGTATTATCGTTACATACCCCGCGAAACCCTATATAGATATTATCAGCATCAAAAATTGGAAATCCATTAATTGTCAACCAGATTTTCCGACCACTACTGTGCACAAACAAATACTCATCCCCGATAATTTTCTTTTGATTTTCAAGAATGTCTGTAAACTCGTTCTTGATAAATTGCCGGATTTTGGGTAATGAAAAATCAAAAAAATGTTTATGGCCAATAATATCAGCGACAGGATAGCCCAGAATTATTTCGGCGGCTTTGCTTAAATAGGTAAATTTCCCTGTGGTATCGGTTTCCCAGAAGAATTCGAGTGCGTGTGATGAGATTTGCAAAAACCGTTCTTCAGTATCCTGGAATTCCTTTGTTTGTGTTTTTATAATGACTTCCTGCTGTACGTTTTGTTTTCGTAATAAATCCTCAGCACTTTTAATGCGAAGCATTACATTGATTAACGCCAGAAGTTCATAAATATCAAAGGGTTTCGAAATGAATGCATCCGCTCCGGCATAAAACCCCTGAGTCCTGACTTTGGAATCATCGCCAAGAGCAGAAATCATCAGAATTGGAATTGCTCTGGTCAATTCGTCACTTTTCAGGATTTTGCACACCTCAAAACCATTCAGTTGAGGCATCAGGTAATCAAGCAGAATTGTATCAGGTAATTCCCGTTTTGCAATTTCGATACCTTCACTGCCTGATTGGGCAAAAAAAACCTCAAAATCAGGAAAATATTGATTAAAGATGGTTTCCATCATTTTTAGATTCGGCTCATGGTCATCAATTGCCAAAACTTTTTTCTTCTGTTTGGAAATGGTTTTTACGACGTCGGATCGTGTTTCTTGATTAAAATAATCATTGGAGGAGTGGTTATTTAACAATTTTTTACCCATGCTTTTTTTCATTTTAACGCAAGCCTTTTTTGTTTTTATTTAAATTGCCGACAGAAAAAAG
>CAYOWJ010000052.1:10939-16809 GCA_964407625.1 uncultured Lentimicrobiaceae bacterium | reverse complement strand
TTGTTTTTTCTGACTTTTTTCTATGCTTTTGCAGAGGAACCTGAAAGAATTAAAACGCTGCTAAAAAACTTTCCTGAATCAACAGGCGAGGAACGGATGAAAGCCAGTAAAGAACTTGCTGAATATTATATTGACACCCTCGCCGAAAAAGCCGTTGAATATGGCTTGGAATACCTAAATATTGCCGCTCAAATAAACGTAAAATATACCGGAGATGCCAATATTATCTTAGGATCAGCTTATCATAACCAGTTAAATTTTGATAAATCGCTCTTTCATTATCAAAAAGCTTTGGAAATTTCTGAATCCCTGTGCGACACTAATTTATTACTGTTAGCCAAAACCAATGTGGGAAATACCGCTGTTTTTTTGCATGATTATAAAAAAGCATTGGAATTTACCCTGCCGGTTCTTGATGTCTATCGCAGCAAGGCCGACTCTGTAAACATAATTCCACTTTTGATTTTGACCGGCAAAATTTATAGAGCCATGGATGAAAACCTGAAAGGTCTTCAGTTTTTTATCGAATCCGAACAAATGGCTATCCGGTTAAAACGTAATGACTACATTGCCTGGAGCCGATACTGGATAGGTGTAATGCAAATCAAACTCGGAAATTTGAATGATGCCCGGGCGATTTTTACCGAAAATATTAAACTATACCATTCAATACCTGACCGTTATGGCGCATTGGGCTGCAAACAAAAGCTCGGTGATATCTATCTTATGATGGGGAAATTTGGAGAAGCTTACGACCTCTTTTTCGATTCCTACGAAAACAGGAGCTATTTGGCCGGGTCAAAAAGTGAAAAGCATTTTCTGGGAACAAATTACCAGAATCTGGGGAGGATTTTTTTTCAAACCGATGATTTTAAGCAAGCATTGGATTATTACGATAAAGGTTTCGATCTGGCCGAAAAAAACAGTTTTGATGATTTAAAATCTGAAATTCTTCAAAGCAAAGCTGAGTGCTATTTTAAGATGAATGAATTTGACAAAGCTTTGACTTGCTTTGAAGAAGCCAGAAGTTTTTTTGTTAAATCGGGGAATAATTTTGGTATCGCAGGAATCTTAAGTTCATTTGGTGAAATCGAACTTGCCAAAAATGATATTGCAAATGCTATCAAAAACTACAATGAAGCACTTCAGATAAACCAACGCATTGGCAATAAATTTGGCGAGGCTCAAAATCATCAGCAGTTGGCCGAATGCTACATCATATCCGGGAAACCTGAATTATCAAAAAAACATATCCTGCAAGGATTGATTTTAGCAGAGGAGGTTGGCGTTAAGAGATTGATTTTAAAGTACTATCAGTCCTATATAAAACTTTCTGGTCAAACCGGCCAATCACGCGAAGCAAGCAAATATTTCGATAAATATATTCCTCTTTCCATCGAAATTAATGAAGCTAACAAAACCGAACTTTCCAGGCTGTTGGTCAAGTATTATAAAACTCAAGCTGATGCCAAAACCATCGTGATCAAACAAGAGTCCGAACTGAGCAAACTCTTTGCCGAAAAAAGCCTTTTAAAATCGAGGCAATACCTGCTTCTTTTCATATTTTCAGTAATCCTTTTAGTTATTGGTGTTACAGGATTTATAAGAAAATTAAAAAGTGCCCGTATGTTGGAAAAAATGGTCGGCGAACGCACCCGCGAACTCCGTGAAAGTGAAGAAAAACTGCGCGAAGTTAATGCTACCAAAGAACGTTTTTTTTCGATTATCGCCCACGATTTAAAAAGCCCTTTTAGTTCACTGATTGGTTTTGCTGACTTGCTGCACAACGAATATGAAGAGTTTTCGGAGGAACAGCGAAAGGAGTTTATCGAAATCATCCGAAATTCATCCGAAGAAATTTTTTCCTTACTCGAAAATCTGCTGGAATGGACGCTCAGCAGCACTAACCAAGTCCAGTTTTTTCCTGAGAATACCGACCTGCATCAAGTTGCTGAACAGGCAATTTCGCTTCTGGAAAAGAATGCAACCAATAAAAATATCAGCATCCAAAACCAGGTACAATTAAATACGCTTGTTTTTGCTGACGAAAACATGATGCAAACCGTTGTACGCAACCTCCTGTCGAATGCCATAAAATTTACCGGAAATGGTGGAGAAATTAAGATGGAAACGTCGATTGAAAATGGATTTGTGAAATTTTCGATCACAGATACCGGCATCGGAATCAGCAAAGAAAACCTTGAAAATCTTTTTAACATAAGCACCCAGATCACACAAAAAGGAACCAACAATGAACATGGAACCGGACTTGGTTTGCTGCTGTGCAAGGATTTTCTTATTAAAAACGGAAGCCAAATCAAAGTTGAAAGTGAGTTGAACCAAGGTACAAAATTTTCGTTCACACTTCCTGCTATCCAGAACTCGTAAAATTTTCATCACACAACCAATGAATCAACCGTTTGCCCTTATTTTTGATATGGATGGCGTTATCGCCGACACAGGAGATTTTCATGAACAAGCCTGGTTTGCCTTTTGCGAAAATCACACTATCCCGATCGATTCAAATCTTTTCCGGAATATACTTTTTGGCATGTCGAATCGTGAAACCCTCAAAATCCTTTTTTCTCGCAAGCTTCCCAACGATGAATCCGATAAATATGTTGATGAAAAAGAAACACACTTCAGGAACCTGGCAGCAAAAGCTGTGAAACCGTTGAAAGGCCTGAATAAATTCCTGGAAGAAGCCGGAACTGCCGGTTTTAAAATGGCTGTTGCAAGTTCAGCTCCTCTCGAAAACATCATTTTTATCCTCGAAAAAACTGAAACAGGAAAATATTTCGATCAAATTACCTCCGCTGATGAAATTTTGACCAGCAAACCTCACCCTGAAATTTTCCTAAAAACTGCCGCAAAAACAGGCTATCAGCCTGCGGATTGCTTTGTTTTTGAAGACTCTTTTGCTGGAATTCAGGCAGGTAACAGCGCAGGAATGAAGGTTATCGGCGTGGCATCAACACATAAAATTGATGAACTTTCAAATACAATCTTCAATATTCATAACTTTGATGAAATTAATATTCAAAAACTGCATCATCTGTTTGAAGCCCATCATGAAAAATGACTTTTATTCATATCGAAACAAAGTAACCCGGTTCTCGCGGCCGGTAAGCAGTTTATCTGTAAAAACTACCTGTTTCCGACTTTCCATAGCTTTCTTAAATAAGCCTTCACCAAAACCTTAATCATGATAAATTTTAATCTGAACGGAAAATCGCTGATGTATGAGGGAGATGAAAACCTCAGTTTACTGGATTTTTTACGCGAAAAACAAGGTATAATCTCCGTTAAAGATGGTTGTTCAGGGCAAGCAGCCTGTGGCGCCTGCATGGTTGAAATTGATGGAAAAGCTAAACTTTCGTGCGTGACAAAAATGGGCGCTCTGAACCAAAAAAATGTCATCACTACCGAAGGAATTCCCGAACCGATAAAAACAATTTTGGCTAACGCTTTTGTTGGAAAGGGCGCTGTGCAATGCGGTTTTTGTTCGCCAGGGTTCATCATGCGTGCCAAGGTTTTGTTTATCGAAAACCCACATCCAACACGGCATGAAATTGCTGTGGCACTCAAGCAAAACCTTTGCCGCTGCACGGGTTATGTTAAAATTATTGATGCCATCGAACTTGCCATCGAAAAACTCCGCACCAATCAAACCCTCGAATTACGGCCAGATGATGGAAAAGTTGGGACAAATCATCCAAAATACCAGGCACACGAACTTGCCCTGGGCCAACAACCTTTTGTAAACGATCTTAAATTTGATGGGATGCTTCATGCTGCTTTGCGTTTCAGCGATCATCCCAAAGCAAAAATTCTGAAAATTGACGCCGGTGAAGCCTTGAAATTAGCAGGTGTGATTAAGATTTTTACGGCTGAAGATATTCCGGGAAATCCTAAAACCGGCCTTATTTTCAAAGATTGGCCGCTCATGATTGCTGAGGGTGAAACCACCCGTTATATTGGCGATGTAATTGCCGGCGTTGTTGCCGAAAATCGCTGGATAGCCCGTAAGGCGGCAGCTTTAATAATAATCAGTTACGATATTTTCGAACCTGTAACAAATCCATTTGATGCCTTGCTGCCCGATGCTCCAACTGTACATGAAAATATTTCGAACCTTTTGGAAAATTGCATCGTAAAGCGTGGTAATCCTGAAGAAACCTTCAAAAATGCTGCTTTCACTGCCGAAGGCGATTTTGAAACCCAGCGTATCGAACATGGTTTTCTGGAACCCGAATCAGCCGTTGCAATGCCCGAAGATGACGGGATCAGGCTCTTCAGCCAGGGACAAGGCGTTTATGTTGACCGGAGTCAAATTGCAGGATTACTCGGTTTACCTGAAGATAAAATCAGGATAAGCCAGGTTCAGACCGGCGGAGGTTTTGGTGGCAAAGAGGATCTTACCGTCCAGGGGCATGCCTGCCTTTTTGCATTAAAACTCCAAAAACCTGTTAAACTTACCCTAAGCCGCGAGGAATCAATCCGCATGCATCCCAAACGCCACCCTGTCTGGATGAAAATGAAAATTGCCTGTGACTATTATGGCAAGTTAACTGGTCTCAGGCTGGACGCAGTGGGCGACACCGGCGCATACGCCTCCGTTGGCAACAAAGTGATGGAAAGGGTTGCCGGCCATGCTTCGGGCGCTTATTATTTTCCGGAAATCGACCTCCAGTCGAAAACCGTTTACACCAACAATATTCCAAGTGGCGCTATGCGTGGCTTTGGCGTAAACCAGGTAACTTTTGCCCTGGAAGTACTCGTGGATGAATTATGCGAAAAAGGCGGATTCGACCGCTGGAAATTCAGGTACGACAACGCTTTAACCGAAGGTTCGATGACTTCGACAGGGCAAATTATGGAAGCCGGCGTTGGTGTTCGCAAAACGCTTGAAGCTGTAAAAGCTGAGTTTTACCAGGCAAAATATGCCGGGCTGGCATGCGGAATCAAAAATTCGGGCGTGGGCAACGGCATGGCTGACGAAAGTTCGGTAAAAATTAAGATTTGTGAAAATGGAAAAATCCTCCTAAGCCATGGCTGGTCGGAGATGGGACAAGGAGTGCACACCATGGCCCTTCAGGTACTTTGCCAGGAAACCGGCATTGCTCCTGAGCTGATCGAAGTTAAAGTTGAGACAACCGAAAACCTCAATACCGGGATGACAACTTCATCACGCGCAACTGCCCTCGTTGGAAATGCAATTATCGACGCCTCTAAACTTTTAATGGAAGATTTGAAAACAAAAAAGCTTTCCGAACTCATCGGAAATGTATACTCCGGCCGTTTCATCTGCGATTGGACCACAAAACCAGGCGCAAAAACTGATAAAATTATCACCCATTATTCATACGGTTACGCCACCCAGCTTGTGGTTCTGGATGACAAAGGCAATATCGAAAAAGTAGTTGCGGCCCATGATGTAGGAAAAATCATCAATCCTACTTTGTTTGAAGGCCAGATTGAAGGCGCCGTGCACATGGGCCTGGGTTACGCCCTCACCGAAGATTTGCCCATGAAGGACGGAAGGTTAATCTCAGAAAAATACCGGGATTGCGGAATTTTACGTGCGCACGAAATGCCCCAGGTTATTGTAAAAGCTGTGGAGGTGACTGATCCTGTTGGGCCTTATGGCGCAAAAGGAATTGGCGAAATTGGCCTTGTTCCCACCGCCGCAGCGGTAGCTAACGCATTTTATCAAATCGACGGAATCAGAAAATATAAATTACCATTAAAGCGAAAAATATGACAACATTAAATCAAGTGAAAGAATTCCTGGATCAGAAACATATCGCAATTGCCGGGATTTCGCGCAAATCACAAAAGTTTGGCAACACCATTTTTAAGGAACTGCA
>CAYOWJ010000052.1:8381-10839 GCA_964407625.1 uncultured Lentimicrobiaceae bacterium | reverse complement strand
CTCATTCAAAAAGAGTGCGTGCTGATGTTTGCCGAACCATCCGTTTTTATCCATCGTTTTCATCGGGGAATCAATAAAATTTTCGGCAAGCTTCCCAAATAATTTTCAAAACCTGATGGAAAATAACCAAACCAAACTCAACCCGGAGGTTTGTGAAAATGTGGCACAAACGATCAAAGTGTTAAAACTTCGAACCGACTTTTACAACCGCGAATATTTAAATCCTGCTGTTGATGAAGAAACAAAATTCAGGATGAACTTCTTCGCCGTGGCAATCTGTCATCAAACCTACAAGCTACAAAACCTGCCTTTAAACCTCTTTGGCTGGGATTATCTGGAATATGGATTTGTCAGGTTTGCAAAATTAAATTCGCCCATTCTCAACCCTCAGTTTTTGGCGGATTCAACTGTTAACGAAGTTATCGAAATACTCAGGCCGGCATTTTCACCCGATGAAAAACCCGAAAACTGCACCCTCGACAGGTTGGACGAACGCGCTGAACTGATGATTCAGGCCGGAAAACTGATTTCTTCAGGTTATCAGAACAGCGTAAAAAATCTTATCAGCGCTGCTGACGGATTTTTACTCCATCAGGGAAAAGGTATGTATGAAATCCTTCCCGATCTTGACGCTTTTGCCGATCCTTTACAGAAAAAATCGACATTTCTCATCAAATTGCTGATGGAGGCCAATCTTCTTAAAATCAACGATCCCGAAAATTTTATCCCCATCATGGATTACCACATGCAACGGGTACTCATGAGGCTTGGCTGCATCGAGATTATTGATAAAGAACTTCACAAAAAACTCCTGAAACGCGAAACTTTGCCATCCGATGAAGTGGTGCGAAACCGCTGCATTGAGGCTTTTAAACTCATTGCTGAAATTTCGGGACATCCGGTAACCAAAATGAACGATTTTTTCTGGTCGTTAGGCCGGAGTTGCTGCAACCAGACCACTTTGTGCCACGATAGGGTTTGCGAAAAAAATCCGTGTACCTTTACGCAGATTATCGAAATTAAAGATCATACGCATTGTATTTTTGAACCTGTTTGCAAAGGTTTCCGCCAAAGTGATTATCGAAATCTGTGGCAACCGGTCATCGAAACACATTATTACTAATTTTGAGCAAATCCAAAAACCACAAAAATGAGCATATTTTTAAAAGACGCCACTTACATCGATTGGGAAACGCTGGAATTTAGGAAATCCAACCTCAAAGTAAGTCATGGTTTAAATGGCAAAGTTGAATTCGTCGGAACGATTCCACCAAAAACCCGTGCAGATCAGATATTAAATTGCCAGGGAAAATTCGTCACAAAATCGTTTGGAAACGCACATCACCACATCTATTCGGTGCTTTCGCGCGGGATGCCTGCACCCAAAACCACTCCCGAAAATTTTTACGAAATCCTCAAATATGTCTGGTGGAATCTCGACAAGAAACTCGATATTGCCATGATTGAGGCAAGTGCACTTTTTGCGGCCATGGAAAGTCTCAAATCAGGAGTAACTTTTGTTATCGACCACCATTCTTCGCCGTTTGCCATCGAAGGTTCGCTGGAAACTATCGCCGGGGCTTTCGAGTTTTTAGGCGTTTCGCATCTGCTTTGTTACGAAATTTCGGATCGCGACGGGATGCAGACCGGCGTTGAAGGCTTCACAAATACCGAGCATTATTTAAAAACATCACAAGGTCTTGTTGGCCTGCACGCGTCATTTACGTTGAGTGATCATTCGTTGCGCCGCGCTGCGCTGCTCGTCGAAAAATTCAAATCAGGCGTTCATATTCATGTGGCCGAGGACCAATACGACCAGGATCATTGCAAGATCAACTATAAAAAAACAGTTGTTGAACGGCTTAATGAATTTGGTTTCTTGCAATCGCCCAAAACAATTCTGGCGCATTGCCTGCATCTGAGCAAAAACGAGAAAAAGCTTATCAGCGATTCCCCGGCCTGGGTTGTCGAAAACATCGAAAGCAACCTCAACAACAATGTTGGTGTTTTTAACGCCAAAGGTTTAGGCGACCTGATAATGCTTGGAACCGACGGCATGCACAGCGATATGCTGCGAAGCGCCCAATATGCCTATTTTGCAGGCCAGATAACCAATCACCATAGTCCGGGAGATATTTACAAAAGATTCCGGAATGTCCATCATTATCTTCAAAATAATGGTTTTACCGGAGATGGCGAAAATAACCTTGTCGTTCTGGATTATGACAGCCCCACCGAAATGAACAGCGAAAACTTTTTAGGCCATTTCATTTATGGGCTAAATTCGAAAAATGTCGAACACGTGATTTCGAAAGGTGAAATTGTTGTAAAAGACCGTCGTTTGGTGAATATGAATGAGGAAGACATCCTGGGATTTGCCCGTGAAATGGGCAGCAAACTGTGGAAAAAATTAAAAGAATAGGTGAATAAACTTCAAATTCCAAATCTCAAATCTCAA
>CAYOWJ010000052.1:0-8281 GCA_964407625.1 uncultured Lentimicrobiaceae bacterium | reverse complement strand
TAAACTTCAAATTCCAAATCTCAAATCTCAAATTTCTTTATGATGTTCCAAAAGACACTCTTTTACGCAAGCCTGATGCTTTCGCTGGTTTCGTGTAAAAAAGATGATCTGGATTACAGAACTAAATACACTGGCAATTTTGACTTTACCGTTGTTGAAGAATTTTGGCTTCTGGGACAACCTACCCAGTTTGATACTTCAACATTTACGGGTACTATCAGAAAATTTTCCATCGAAGATGAAGCTATCGATTTGGATGAAAACGATTTTCATTACAATACCATAGATGATGAAAAAAGAATTACAATTACCTTTTCGGAGAATAAAATGATTACTCCTGAAATCACTGATGAGGGAGTTTTCATGTTAATCCAGACTCATCACTATTTTCATGAAGGCTGCTTTATTGATGCCGACAGTATTGCATTTACCATCTCCAATCTGGGAGGACTTGGCGGTGGCTATAATTATTATGTTTCAGGGAAACGAAAATAGCCATTAATTTCGTGATCATCATTTTTCAAATGAATTACAATACCTGCTAATATCAGAAATTATGTTTTCAAAACTAAAAAACTTTCTTTTTCTTCTTCCGGTATTATTGATCCTGGCTTCCTGCCAGCAAGTTCAGCGACCGGAAACTTTCAAAGTCAAAATTATCGAAACCAGCGACGTTCACGGCGCCATCTTTCCTTTTGATCTGAAAGATGATAAACCCACCGAAAATTCACTTGCCCGGGTGATGACTTTTGTCCGGGATGAGCGCGCCAAACCCGGACAATTGGTGATTCTCCTCGATAATGGCGACATCCTGCAAGGCGACCCCATGGTTTATTATTCCAATTTTGAAAAAACCAGCGAGCCTCACATTTGCTCACGGGTGATGAATTTTATGGGTTACGACGCAGCAACCATCGGAAACCACGATATTGAGGCCGGTCATCCGGTTTATGACAAGTTAACTACGGAGTATAAATTCCCCTGGCTTGCTGCCAACGCAGTTGATGTAAAATCGGGGAAACCCTATTTTAAACCGTATTTTGTTATCGAAAAAGAAGGTTTAAAAATTGCGGTTCTCGGATTGGTAACTCCCGCAATTCCAAAATGGTTGCCCGAAAAAATCTATGCAGGGATGGAATTTGAAGACATGATCGAATCGGCGAAAAAATGGGTTAAGATCATTAATGATAACGAAAAACCTGACTTGCTCATCGGGCTTTTCCACGCAGGTGTTGAGTATAATTACAACGGTCAGCAGGCCGAAACAGCTTTTAACGAAAATGCCTCTAAACTTGTAGCCGAGCAGGTTCCGGGTTTTGATGCCGTTTTTGTTGGTCATGATCATCATGGCTGGAATGAATCGCTGAAAAACTGGGCCGGAAATGAAGTTCTGATTCTCGGAACAACAAGCCGCGCTTACGATGTAGCGGTCGCAAACATCGATCTTAAACTTCATAAAACTACTGGTCATTACGAAAAAACAATGTCGGGCGAAATTGTCGAAATGAAAAACCTTATCCCTGATCCTGAATTTATAGCACAATTCCAGCCGGCTTTTGAGGAGGTAAAAAAATACGTAAACCGGCCAATCGGCTCGTTTACCGAAAGTATTTCATCCAAAGACGCCCTTTTCGGGGATTCAAAATTTATTGACCTCATTCACCAGATTCAGTTGGAAATTACCGGAGCTGACATTTCGTTTGTTGCGCCGCTTTCTTTCGATAGTCAGATTAACGAAGGCGAAATTTACGTCCGCGACATGTTTAAGTTGTACAAATTCGAAAACCTGCTTTACACCATGGAACTGGGAGGTCAGGAAATCAAAGATTACCTGGAATACTCCTGCAGCCTGTGGTTTAATGAAATGAAGGACGAAAACGACCATCTCCTAAAATTCAAAGCCGACAGCCTCGGAAATCCACAAAAATCGGCAAACGGTAAAACCTTGATGCTCGAAAATGCTTACTACAACTTCGATTCAGGAGAAGGCATCATTTATACGGTAAATCTCCAAAACCAAATTGGTGAAAGAGTTTCGATCATTTCGATGGCCGATGGTTCAGCCTTCGATCTGAACAAAAAATACAAGGTTGCCGTAAATTCGTATCGCGGTAATGGTGGCGGAAATCACCTCACGGCAGGCTCCAAAATCAGGAGTGAACTCTTAAAAGACCGGATTTTGAATTCGACCGAAAAAGATTTACGGTTTTACCTGATGAAGTGGATCGAAGAAAAAGGAACCGTCACCCCACAGAAAAACAACAACTGGAAAATCCTGCCTGAAAACTGGTTTGAAAAAGGGAAAGAAAAGGATTACCCGCTGCTTTTTGGAATTAATTAGTTAGCTCGTCACCACGTTTCAACATAAAGATAATCCGGCAAACCAGGATTTAGAGTTCCGATCCCTTGAAAGGATCGGAACTCTTTTTTTGACCTGAATCAATTTAATATCCCGAAATTCAAAATTTCTCAAAACCTTTGTAAGCCGGTGTCTGCTTACATTATCTTACAGTTACGCCATGCCAAAAAAAGTCCAAGTATTTTTGTGCCTTCAAAACTAAAAACCGATGAATTATGGAAATGAAGATATTTTTTGAAGGAAATAAAAAAGTTAATGCCGAATTCAACGGGCAAATTATCATGACCGACCAACCTGTGCAGGCTGGCGGCGATGGAAGCGCACCAGCTCCTTTTACCCTGTTTCTGGCCAGCATCGGAACTTGTGCAGGTATTTATGTTAAATCGTTTTGTGCGCAGCGCAATATCCCCACCGATGAAATCACGATTACGCAAAAAATGAATTACAACTACAAAACCCGCCTCGTCGATGACATCCAGCTCAATATTAACCTGCCTAAAGATTTTCCCGAAAAATACAAGGCTGCCATCATTAATGCAGCAAATTTATGCGCGGTAAAAGAACATCTCAATAATCCACCAAATATTGAAGTGGCAACAACAACAAATGACTGATATACTCACCCGGCCCCAAAAGCCGGGTTTTTCTTTCCCGGTTTTTCAATATTTATTAAAACTCAGCACCTCATCCAGGCTTTTTCTTTTTTTGGTTGGGATGGTTTCATAATCAGGATATCCCATCGAAATCAATAATCCGATGGTATTTTTTTCGGGAATCCCCAGGAGTTTTTGGATGGGTTTTTCGTTGTACCAGCCTAACATGCAGGTGCCAAGCCCCTCTTCGGCAGCCTGAAGGCAAAAATGCTCGGCAGCGATGCCAACGTCGATGAGCGCCCATTCCTTGTTTTTGAGCTTCTCCCCTATTTGCGTGATCAGCTTTGGTTTTTCCAAAACGATAACCACAATTACAGGCGCTTGCTTTACAAATTTATTAAAAGGCACCAGCATCGAAAATGTTTCATGAGCCACCTTTTGGACCAGTTCGGGTTCATCAACCACAATAAATTTCCAGGGCTGCGAATTACTTGCCGATGGCGCCAGCCGGGCAGATTCGATGCACTGCTGTATTTTTTCCTTTTCGACAGGCTGAGGTTTATATTTTCTTACGCTGAAACGTCTTTTTACAAGTTCTTGAAAATCCATGCTGTTATTTTTAAGATAAATCCTACTCCAGATTTTGATGGGCAAATTTGATCAGAAAAATCAATAAAACGCCCAAAAAAAATATCAAAATGATTTTGTATCCAAAAGGAGCTATTTTTGTAGGTACCAAATTCAAATGCTATGAAAACTTTTACTTCGGTTGTTATCATTCTTTTTTGTTTCATTTTCCTTTCTTCAAATGTGTTGCTGGCAAATCGGTTTGAGCCGGTAAGCCGGGAAAAGGCACAAATTGTAGCGAAAAACTTTTACTACGAACGAATCTCCCAAACCCGGCAAATTTCTTTTGAAACGATAGTTTTGAAAGAAGTGCAAACGATAAGCCGGAATGAAAAACCACTTTATTATGTCGTCAACATCCATCAGGGTTTTGTGATGATTTCGGCTTATGAAACGCTCCAACCGGTGTTGGCGTATTCACTCGAAAATCCCTGGATTACTCCCGGTAATCAGGAAAATTTCAAAGCCTGGATGAAGCAGTACGAAGATCAGATCGAAGATGCCGTTGCCAAAAAACTCACTCCCACACCTGAAATTACGGCCCGTTGGGAGAAATATTCGAATCCGGACTTTTTTCAGAATCCAATCGTCAGACTCACGAATATTGAGCCGATGCTCACCTCAAAATGGGATCAGGGAAAATACTACAACGAAATGTGCCCGGCTGATCCTGCGGGTTCGGCTGGACATTGTGTTACAGGCTGCGTTGCAACTGCGTTGGGGCAACTGGCTTATTATTTCAGATTCCCTGAAACCGGAACCGGCTCCTACGCCTATTACCATCCAACATACGATACAATTTCGGCCAACTTTGGCAACACAACCTACAAATGGGATGAAATGACGAATTCGCTGTACGAAAGTACACCGGCAGCCGCCGAACTGATTTTTCATTTTGGCGTTTCGGTTGACATGGTTTACGGGCCAGGCAGTTCGGGTATGTACAACCACAAAGCCGCCTACTCCCTCAGGACATTTTTTAAATATTCGCCCGAAACCCAATATTTATATCGCGACAGCACAACACTGGATTGGGACAGCGTAATCATGGCCCACCTGGAGCGCAAAATCCCGATGTATTATGCAGGATGGTCGGTACCAAATATCAATGGCCACGCTTTTATTTTAGATGGCTGCCAGGGAACCGACTTTTACCATTTCAACTGGGGCTGGAGTGGTTCGTACGATGGCTATTTTTACATTGATCAGCTCAACCCCGGCGGTTCAAATTTTAACCTTGCGCAGGAACTGGTGATTAATGCCTTTCCTGACACAAATCAATATGATTACCCAACTTATTGTGCCGGATTTAAACACTTCACCTCATTTAACGGAACTTTTGAAGATGGCAGTGGCCCAACCTCTAATAGCCAGCAAAACAGCGATTGCAGTTTCTTTATTGATCCACAAAGCGAAATCGATTCGGTTTCTTCGATTACCTTGTCTTTTCAAAGATTTGACCTTACCGAAAATGAAGATTTTATAAAGATTTATGATGGCGAAAATGAAGCAGCTCCTTTACTGGCAACATTTACCGGCAATGAAATTCCGGCCGGAATTACTTCATCCGGAAATAAGATGTTTGTGATTTATCATGCCGGAAACGGCACCTCTGAAGGCTTTTTTGCAAGTTATGCATCAAACCGTCCTGAATGGTGCAGCGGCATGACCGTTTTAAATGCACCTACCAGCGAACTTTCTGATGGCAGCTTTAACTTCTTGTATCAAAACAGCACAATTTGTATGTGGCAAATCGTTCCACCAGGGGCTGGCAGCACAACACTCTATTTTACAAAATTTGATACCGAAGCCAGCAACGATATTTTAAAAATTTATAACCTCGCCAACAGCACGCTTCTTGCGACAATTTCGGGGCATTACGATCCGGCTGATTTACCGCTTCCTGTGACATCTCCAAGCGGGAAAATGTTTATCACCTTCACAACCAACAGCACCGTCAGAGCTGATGGCTGGGATGCCTGGTACCTGGCTTCACCGGTGGGAATTGACGAAAAGGATGAAAATGCTGTTATCTCGATTCATCCAAATCCTGCCAAAGATGAGCTTTTTGTAAACATCCCCGGTTTAACCGATAAAAATCCGGAAATCAAAATTCTCAATTGTCTGGGGAAAATCGTTTACTCCGGTTCACAATTCACAAGCCCTGAAAACCTGCTGACAATCGACGTTTCCGGCCTGACTAACGGGATTTATTTTGTTCAGATCAAAAACAATAATACGAACCTGATCAAAAAACTGATCATTCAACACTAAATCAGTCACTTCATGACACTTTTACCCTGAATATTTCAGGGCGCTTGCATCTGAATTAAACTTAATTTTGCACCTGTTCAAATTTAACCATCCTTCAAAATTTTAACTTATGAAGATTAAATTTTTATGCTCCACACTTGTTTTACTGCTCGTTTCGATCATTGCTAATGCAGCAATTGTTGACTTACAAACTGCCAGAACTGTTGCTAAAAATGCTTTCTACGAAAAAGCTTCGCCGCTTACAACAGTAAGCCCGGAAACCATTTCAATATCCAAAACCTGGATTGAAAAGGAAAACCAGGAACCCGTTTTTTACATCTTTAATTTTGAAGAAGATGGTTTTATCATCATTTCGGCTGAGGATGCCATGCCTCCTGTGTTGGGATATTCACCCGAAGGAATCTGCTCAGATATTGGTATTGATGCCAATTTTGACAGCTTTATGCAAAATTTCATCACTCAGATTTTACTGATCCGGTCAAAAAACATACAGGCAACACCAGAAATCGTCGCACTTTGGGATATTTATTCATCTGCAAATTTCAAAATAACCGATCCAGCCGACCTTAGCCGTGGAGTTACGCCTTTGTTAACCTGCACCTGGAACCAGAACTATCCATACAATAAGTTGTGCCCGGAGGATGGAATCGGTCCGGGTGGCCATGTTTATGCAGGCTGTGTTGCTACGGCCATGTCGATGGTGATGTATTACTGGCGCTATCCTTTGCAGGGACAAGGTTCTCACAATTATTATTATCCACCTTATGGAAATATTTCAGCCAATTTTGGTGAAACGCAATATTTGTGGGATCAGATGAAAGATGCCATGGATCCGGCTTACGAAGATGTGGCGCTCATCCAGTTTCATTGCGGGGTTGGTGTTGATATGATGTATAGTCCCAGTGGTTCGGGAGCTTACAGTTGGGATGTTCCGCCAGCTATTACCAACTATTTTGGGTATTCAGAAGATGCAGCTTTTTTGGAAAAAGATAATTATTCGCTCGACGCCTGGATTAACATCTTAAAAGAGCAGATTAACCAGAGTCAGCCGATGTATTACTCAGGATTTAGCAACAGTGGCGGCCATGCCTTTGTTTGTGATGGCTACGACGATAACGATTATTTCCACTACAATTTTGGATGGAGCGGACAATCCAACGGCTACTACACACTTTACAGTGTGGGTGGTTACAGCGACGGCCAGGGCGCTGTGGTGAATTTTATTCCCGGAAGCGGCTATCCTTACTACTTTTCGGGATTACAAACGCTTACCGCCAAATCAGGTTCGTTTGAAGATGGCAGCGGACCAAAAGAAAACTACGCTGCTGACACTGAGGTAAGCTGGCTCATCGATCCGCAGGAACCGGGAGATTCGATTTCGATGATTACCCTGAAATTTTCGAGATTTGACCTTGCACAAAATGACGAAGTGACCGTTTACGACGGCGAATCGGCAACCGCAAACGTTCTTGCAGTTTTAACCGGAACAACGTTGCCCGCCATAATAAATTCGACCAGCAATAAAATGCTGGTGGTTTTTAAGAGTAACCAAACCGAAAATGCAAATGGTTTTCTTGCTTCTTATTCAACAACAAAACCAATCTGGTGTGCAGGTCTGGACGATTTAACCGAACCTATGGCAAATCTGAGCGATGGCAGCGCCCAATTTAACTATTACAACAGCACGGTTTGCATGTGGCGCATTCAGCCCGAAAACGCTACTACCACAACGATGTATTTCACAGCTTTCGATACTGAGGAGAGTGTGGATGTTGTAAAAGTTTATGATCTTGGAACACAGCAATTACTGGCAGAATACTCCGGAACGTACAGCACCGATAACCTTCCGGCACCTGTAACTTCACCCAGCGGTAAATTGTTTATCGCTTTTTCGACAAATAATTCGGTTGCCAAAGCAGGCTGGGAAGGATATTATGTGGCAAATACCGTTGGCATTGGCGAAACAGAAACTACCAATCCGGAAATTTCGGTTTACCCAAATCCGGCGACCGCTGTTTTAAATATCGATTTAAAAAACTTCGAAAAAGGAGATATTTTGATAAAAGTAGTGTCGATGGACGGAAATGTTTTTGGAAATTGGGCTGAAAATCTGAAAAACGATGAAATGTTAATTTCGATTCCAATCGAAAATTTCCCGCAAGGAATTTACCTCCTGAGCATCCTGCAAAGTAATCGATTAGTTTACAAGAAGATAACGATACAATAATTTAGTAAAAATGCCGGGAAGATAAATTTCCGGCATTTTTTTTATTTTTTTTCAGAAAATGCTTGTCAGATTAAAAACAAAATCTATTTTTGCAACTCGAAAATCAAACACGTTCTTTTAAAAAATGGCCCGTTCGTCTAGTCGGTTAGGACGCCAGGTTTTCATCCTGGAAATCAGGGGTTCGAGTCCCCTACGGGCTAC
>CAYOWJ010000051.1:0-16843 GCA_964407625.1 uncultured Lentimicrobiaceae bacterium | reverse complement strand
CGCGCCTCACCGGCACTGAAAACTCAAGCAACTGGCTGCTTTTATAAAATTCGGTTACCAAAAGTGCCCGCTCCGCTGAAATCCGGTTTACAGCGTTCAGGCTTTGTTCTCTTAATTTTTTGATGCGATTGTTCATATTGTTTTGTGTTTGTTTTTTCGATTTTCTTTTTTGTTTGAGTAAAGGTTTTTACTTGGCGAAACCTACCCACGCCAAAAGCGTGGGTAGGTTTTGAGGGGTTTTATCCGCCAATTTTAACTTTAAAACCTGCATTTTCAAAACTCAATTTTATGCTATTAATCTGAGATTTCTCCAAAACCGGGAGATTGATTAACCTGTTCTCCTTCTCAAACCTGCGATATTTATTTTTCGCAAAATCATGATAAGGAAGGAGGTGCACTTCCTTAATTTTCCCATCAAAACTATTTAATAATTCAATCATGTTTACAGTTTCCTTTTCTTCGGTATTGATACCCGGTATTAAAGGTATCCTGATGATAATTTGCGCATTATTCTGGCAAAGAAAACGAAGATTTTTAAGAATTAATTTGTTCGAAACCCCCGTAAATTTCCTGTGTTCATCATCGTTGGTATGTTTTAAGTCGAATAAAAAAAGGTCAGTCAACCCGAGAATTTCTTTAAAATGCTCAGTCCTGGCAAAGCCACTGGTATCGATGGCTGTGTGAAATCCTTTTTCTTTGGAAGCTTTCAAAAGTCCGGTTAGAAATTCGGGCTGCAGCATGGGTTCGCCACCACTAAAAGTTACGCCACCACCTGATTCATCATAAAAAACCGATTCCTTCACCAGGATTTCAGTCACCTCATCAACCGACATTAATTTGCCCACGGTTTCTGTCTTTTCGAAAGAAATACCATCGAGCAGGATTTTTTTTACATCAATCTCTGATTTTACATCCTGGCTTTCGGGGTTGTGGCACCACCAGCAGCGCAACGGACAGCCCTTGAGAAAAACCGTAGTGCGGATTCCAGGGCCGTCGTGAATGGCAAAACGCTTAATATCAAATACAATACCTTTCATCAAAGCGAAAAAAATAGAAGAATGGAATAATGGAATAATGGAAAATTGGAACCCCGATTCCAATAGCTGTCGGGATTATCGGGGGAACATTGGAATGAAAGATGTTGGCTCAGAACAACCAGCATTCGTACAATCCCTTGCCGAAATGATGATAAAGACTTAAATGAAAATTCTGCTTAAGCATTTTCTTTACAGGATTTTGAAAGGCAAAAATAGTAAGGTTTTGAGAATTTTTTAGAAATATTTCAATTTGGAAGTGCTCTAAATAATCAAATCAGCAGTCTGTTGATATCCTGAGGGTGAAACAGATAGATTTTCATTTGATTATTGGCTTTCATCTGCCGCCCCAAAAGTTGGCGAAATTGCTGCAAACGCAACCTTTACGCGGCTTTTATCATCATAATACTTTGGTTGTAAAATCATTTTACCAGTGACGCGAAAGCTTGAATGAAGAAAAAATTTTTATCAAACCTTATTCTTATTCTTTTCCTCAATCTGTTGATTAAACCGTTTTGGATTCTCGGTATCGACAGAGGGGTTCAAAATGCCGTGGGAGCCAGTGAATACGGTTTTTACTTCGTGATTTTCAACTTTTCCTTCCTCTTCAACATACTCCTCGACTTTGGAATCACCAATTTCAATAATCGAAACATTGCCCAAAACAACCAATTGCTTCAAAAACATTTTTCAAGCATTGTCATCATCAAACTCTTCCTGGCAGTGGTTTTTACCATCGTTACCTTTACCGCAGGTATTTTAATCGGGTTTAGCAGTGAACAGTTGAAGTTACTGGCATTCCTCTGTTTTAATCAGTTTCTGTTATCGTTCATCCTTTATCTGCGTTCCAACATTTCAGGATTGCTGATGTTTAAAACCGAAAGTATTTTATCGGTACTCGACAGGGTTCTGATGGTGGTTATTTGCGGGGTTCTGCTCTGGGGCAATATTATGCATGAGCAATTCAAAATCGCCTGGTTTGTTTATTCGCAAACCACGGCCTATCTTATTACCGCAATTATCGCCATGCTGATCGTTGTAAAAAAAGCTGAATTTAAACGGCTTAACTGGAACTGGCCATTTTTTGTGATGATCATCAAGAGAAGCTTTCCTTTCGCCATTCTGGTTTTGCTGATGACTTTTTACAACAGGATCGATTCGGTGATGATTGAGCGGCTTCTGCCTGAAAACATTGGCACCGAGCAGGCAGGGATTTATGCTTCGGCCTATCGCTTGCTGGACGCTTCAAATATGATTGCTTACCTTTTTTCGGTGTTGCTTTTGCCTTTATTTTCGAGGATGATCAAGGACAAGGAACCGGTTTTGCATGTTGTAAAACTCGCATTTACATTACTGATCATTGTTTCGGTAATTGTTGCATTTGGCTCTTGCTTTTACAGCACCGAATTGATGGATTTGCTTTATAAAGAACATGTGGCGCAGTCGGCTGCTGTTTTCAGGCTGATCATGTTTGGATACATCGCGATTTCATCGACCTATATTTTCGGAACATTGCTTACTGCCAACGGTAATCTCAAAGAACTTAACCTGGTTGCCGGCGGTGGCATGATTATTAATTTTTTGGTTAACCTGATTTTGGTTCCCGAACTTTTGGCTGTTGGATCGGCTTACGCCAGTCTTATTGCGCAGTTTGCAACTGCCATTGTCCAGGTTTTTCTTGTAAAGAAATTCTTTAAACTCGAAACTAATTACTGGTACATCACAACAATTGTGTTATTTGTGGGCGGTGTTATGATGATTAATTATTTTTCGAAGATGGTTTTTGAGAACTGGATTTTTAATTTTTTGCTGATGCTCGTTGCGTCGGTTTTGTTGGCTACAATCCTTAAATTATTAAATATCAGAGGATTTATTAAGATTTTAAAAAGTAAGGAATCCTTCTGAATAATACTGATCCCAGATCCCGGCACAGGTTTTCGGCTAAGTTAATTTCGACGGAGGTAAATTTACCAAACACACTTACGAAAATATTCTATTTTTGTGCCTTCATTTTGATAGTGACAGTAGTATGGTATTCATGAAAGACGATAGTGAGAATTTTGATTCGACAAATATTTTGTTGTTTCTGCATAAATGGCAAAAGCCATTAATTTTTGTAACTTCCCTGGCGATCATTGCCTCCGTGGTGTTTTCGTCCTCCTTTTTCATTACACCAAAATTCAAATCTACTGTTATCCTTTATCCGGCGGCATCAAACGCCATTTCTAAAGCATTGCTTACCGAAAATCCAAGTGCGACCGATGATATTTTAAAGTTTGGTGAAGAAGAAGAAACCGAACAGATGCTTCAGATTTTGAATTCCAACAAGATTCGCGATAAAATAATCGTGAAATACAAATTGATGGAGCATTACGGCATTTCACCATCTTCAGGATATAAAAACACACTCCTTTACGAGGAATACGATCAAAACATTACATTCAGGCGAACTGAATTTATGGCCATCAAAATAACCGTACTCGACAAAGATCCGCAGATGGCCGCTGATATAGCCAATGATATTACTGCATTGCTCGATTCGACCAAGAATGATATGCAGCAGGAGCGCGCCCAGAAAGGTTACCAGATTGTTAAGGAAAAATACTTTAAACTGAGAGATGAAGTCCAGGTGATGGAAGATTCGCTTAAAGTACTTCGTGAATATGGTGTAATCGATTATGAAACCCAGGCTGAGATGATTAATCAGCAACTGGCCATCGAACTTGCCCATGGAAACAGTGCTGCAGTTAACCGTTTACAATCAAAACTCGACGTTCTTGCCAAATATGGTGGTTCCTATGTTTCGATACGTGATGCGCTTGAATATGAGAAGAAACAGCTTAGCATGCTCAAAGCCAAGTACGAAGAGGCAAAGACCGATGCAGAGCAGGTTTTGCCTACAAAATTTGTTGTAAACAGCGCTTATAAAGCCGAAAAAAAGACCTATCCGATCCGCTGGATAATTGTAATCATTACAACAGTTTCTGCTTTTTTGCTCACAATAGTTATTATTCTCATTATCGAAAATTTGAGTAATTACTTTCCCTCACAGTTGGAGTTTTTAAATAACACAAAACAAAAAACCTATCATAAAGGAGCATCTGAACTTATCAAAGAGCCTCCCATTCCGCCCGGAGAGCCAGCAATGAGGGCCCAGGAATATCAGGTAACCCATGAAAAACCACTACCCTACACTGAACAGGAACCCGGGAAACCAAAACAAAAAGAGATAACAATACAAGAAAAGATAAAATATTCAGAGAAGCCGGAAAATGATGAATTAGTCAATAACCAGGAAAATCAAATGGAGATGTACTTTAAAAATATCAATATTCTCAAGACATTATTCAAATGGAAGACACATTTGGGTGTTATCGTTCTGGTAAGCATCATTGCTGCAATGATCTTTTCGGGACCATTTTTTATCAAACCAAAATTTGAGTCTTTTGCCATTGTTTATCCTTCAAATATGGCTCCATATTCCGAAGAGAGTGAAACAGAGCAAATGCTTCAGTTTTTTCAGTCAAAAGACATTCGTGATAAGATTATCCAAAAATATGATCTTGCCAAACGATATAAAATTGTTCCTTCCTACAAATATTACCAAACAGCAGTAATTGGTGTGTATTATGAAAATGTGAGTATCACCAAAACACCTTACGAATCGGTTAAAATTGATGTGATGGATACCGATCCCCAGGTGGCCTGTGAAATGGTAAATGATATCATCAATTTTTATAACGAAAAGGTTTTGGAAACCCACCGTACAAAATACCGCGAGGTTGTTGATTTCCTCGGTAAGCAGCTTGCGCAGAAAAAGCTGGAAATTGATACTGTTGAAGCTCATTTACTGGTGCTCAGGCAACAATACGAGCTTTTCGATTATCCAAATCAATCGCGTGAAATTGCACGAGGATATTTGCGCACCGTTGATGGCAATAATTCATCAAATATTAACTCGAAAGATGTGATGCGTTGGAAAGGCAACATTCAGGAAAAGGGTGGTGAATTTGTATTTTATAACGACCGGTATTATGACCTTGTTAAAGAATATGGAAGCAGAGTGAAAGATTATGACGAGGCAGTTAAAAACCTCACAAAGGAAATAACCTTTGCCAGTGTGGTTTCAAAGCCATTTCCTGCCGACAAAAAGGCCTACCCTGTTCGATGGGTGATTATAGCCATTGCAGCTATTGCGTCCCTGTTTTTCTCTTTCATTCTGGTAATGATTATCGAGAATTATCAATCGGTTTCGAAAAAACTTTAACAGCCTTGCGTTTTGACCGATAAAGTAAAATTATATTGGGTTTACGGAATCAGTATTGCGTTCATTGCATTGAACATCGTACTGATTTTAAATGAGTTTTATTGGTCATTGCTTTTGCCATTGGTAGTGGTGGTTTTGCTGATGTACATTTTTGCCCTCGATAAACTGCTTTTGCTGATTACTTTCCTGACTCCCCTGGCCGTTGTATTGCGGAATATGGATGTCGGACTCGGAGTTTCCCTGCCAACTGAACCTTTGATGTTTGGTGTTTTGGTAATCTTCTTCCTGAAAATATTTTCAGGATTCCGATACGATAAAAAGGCACTGACACATCCCATTTCGATCGCAATTTTTATCAGTTTAAGCTGGTTATTGATTTCCACCTTTACCAGCGAAATGCTGATTGTTTCGATCAAATTCTTTTTATCAAGGCTTTGGTTTGTTGTGCCATTCTTTTTTGTGGGAATCATTCTTTTTAAGAAATTCGATAATATCAAAAAGTTTATCTGGCTTTATGTAATATCGCTGGTTGGAGTCATTTTTTATACCCTCATCAATCATTCCCAATATGGATTTGACGAAGAAACCGGCCACTGGGTAATGACGCCATTTTACAATGATCATACGGCCTATGGGGCAGTGCTTGCCATGTTTATTCCGGTAATCCTTGGTTTTTCGATTAATAAAAATTCCACCAAATCGCACCGGATAATAGCATTTTCAGTTTTTGTTTTGCTGATCGTCGCGGTTATTTTCTCGTACAGCAGGGCTGCCTGGGTAAGTTTGGTCTTTGCACTTGGTGTTTTTATTTTAATCAGGTTAAAAGTGAAATTTTCGTGGATTGCTGCTGCCTTTGTTATTTTGGTAATCATGTTTTTCAGTTTTCAACACCAGATTATTGACACCCTTGAGCGAAACGAGCAGGATTCGTCAACAGATTTTGTCGAACACATCAAATCAATTTACAATATTTCTTCAGATGCCTCAAATCTCGAGCGCATCAATCGCTGGCAGGCGGCAATAAGGATGTTCAACGAACGCCCTTTTTTAGGATGGGGACCCGGAACTTACCAGTTTTTATATGCGCCTTTCCAAAGAAGTAAGGAAAAGACCATTATCAGCACCAATGCCGGAGATTTGGGGAATGCACACAGCGAGTACATTGGTCCCATGGCTGAACAGGGAGTTTTAGGATTGATAACAGTTTTGCTCATCATCATTTATTCGGTGATCACTGCATTAAAGATCTATAAGAAGTCGGTTGACCAGGAGGTTAGACTAATCAGCATGCTGATGCTGATGGGATTAATCACCTATTTTGTGCATGGCTTATTAAATAATTTTCTGGATACCGATAAAGCCTCAGTACCTGTATGGGGATTCCTGGCAATCATTGTTGCCCTCGATATTTATCATACCCGGGACGCCAAAGAAGACAAAGAAGCCATCGAAACCAAAGAATTGCCCGAAATATCCAAATAAAAAAACTGCCATCCTTTTCGGATGACAGTTCATTTTTTTTATTGGAATAGGTTCACTGCTGCCTGCTTGCAACCGCGATTGGTATCGGGTTTACCAACTACCATCAGCCAACTGGCTAACTTGCGACTGCCAACTCTTAACTGCCCACTTCCTCAAGTACTATTTTATTTTCATAATCAGATCGGGAAGCATTCTCAATGCTGCCAATTCACGCCATTTTTTGCGGGCTTCCATCACAGGCGCTCCGAAATAAGTTTTTCCACCTTCGATGGTTTTGTCAACACCCGAATGGGCCAGGATAATGGCTCCTTTTCCGACAACCAGATCTTTGTTTATCGAAACACGTCCCCATAAAATTACGTCATCTTCGATAACGGTAACGCCTGCAATGGCTGCATGTGAGCCAATGAGGCAGTTTTTGCCAATGTACGTATCGTGGCCAATCTGGCAATGGTTGTCCAGTTTCGTGCCTTTGTCGATTACAGTGTCGCCCGAAACACCTCGGTCGATGGCGCAGAGCGCACCAATCTCAACATTATCTTTAATAACCACATTTCCGCACGATTCGAGCTTGCGGTAACCTTCCGGACGCCGCTGAAAATAATACGCGTCTGCTCCTAAAACACTGTTCGAATGAATCACCACGTTGTCGCCAATAATCACATGGTCGTAAATGCTCACGTTGGCGTGGATGGTGCAGTTTTTCCCGATTTTAGCATGGTTTCCCACAAATGCGCCCGGCTGAATCATGGTTCCTTCACCAATTTCTGCCGACGGGCTTATAAACGCAGATGACGGCTGAAAACTCCTGAACTTTCTGACCAATTTCACGTAATCGCCAAAAGGGTCAGTTGAGATAATCAAACCTTTTCCTTCGGGGCATTCAACTTCTTTATTGATAAGAATGGTTGTGGCTTTCGAGTTGAGCGCTTTGTCGTAATATTTCGGATGATCAACAAAGGTAAGATCTCCGGCTTCAACCATGTGGATTTCGTTGATTCCTGAAACCTGATGATTTGGATCTCCATCAATTTTAGCACTTAAAAAATCAGCTAATTCGCCGATCGAATAATTCCTGTCTAATTTCATTTGTTATTTGATTAACACGTTTACAATCTGGTAAAAAAATGGCACAAGCTGCGATACGCCTGTGCCCGGTCTTGTATTTTTATAAAAGTTTAGTTTTTTACTCTTTCCGAATAAACACCTGTGCGGGTATCAACTTTGATGCGTTCGCCGGTATCTATAAAGAGCGGAACACGAACCAAAGCGCCGGTTTCAACGGTTGCTTCTTTAAGAGCGTTGGTAGCTGTATTTCCTTTTTCGCCAGGCTCGGTGTAAGTTATTTCCAACTCAACGTATGAAGGCAGTTCACACGAAAGCGCTGTTTCGGTATCAGCGTGGAAAAGGATCTCCACTTCCTGTCCTTCTTTAAGATATTGCGGAGCGTCGATGATTGCTTCATCAATAAATGTTTGCTCATAGTCCTGGGTATGCATAAAATGGTAAGAGGAGCCATCTTTATATAAAAACTGGTAGGGACGGCGTTCGACGCGCTGAACTTCGATTTTAACGCCTGCATTAAAGGTGTTGGGAATTACCCTGCCGGTTTTGAGGTTTTTTAATTTTGTACGTACAAAAGCGCCGCCTTTGCCGGGTTTAACATGCTGAAACTCGACGATGGTGTACAATTCACCGTTGAATTCGATCACCAGTCCGTTTCTGAAATCTGCTGTTGTTGCCATAAAATATTCTGTTGAAAAAGTTAATGCTGAATTTATTGATTATCTAATTGAAATTATTTTTTTGGAAAAGGTAAGTCATTTATTTTCTGATCAAAACCTTTTCTAACTATTTTTTCTGTCAAAACGGGAATAACCTTTCATTATTCCGCTGGTAGATCTTTGGATGAAGGTAAGAATTTCATCCCTGTCAGGGGTAGCAGGAAAGTCGGCTTCGATAATCGAAACTGCCTGCGAAACATTGTATCCTTTAAGATAAATATACCGGTAGATGTCCTGAATGGCGTTAATCCGGTCGTTTGTAAAACCCCTTCGACGCAACCCAATCGAGTTGATGCCCACATACGAAAGCGGTTCGCGTGCCGCCTTGCTAAATGGTGGAACGTCTTTGCGGACCATCGCTCCTCCCGAAATGTAACAATGTGCTCCTATCCGGATGAACTGCTGAACTGCAGCCAATCCGTTGACGATTGCATAATCATCAATAATGATATGGCCTGCAAGGGTGGCGGCATTGGCCAGGATAACATTGTTCCCGACGATGCAGTCGTGGGCAACATGAACATAAGCCATAAGCAGGCAATTATCACCGATAACGGTTTCCATATTGGCTTTTGTGCCGCGATGGATAGTAACAAACTCACGTATGGTTGTGTTGTTGCCAATTTTTACGGTTGTATCCTCACCTTCATATTTTAAATCCTGTGGTGTGGCTGCTATAACGGCCCCAGGAAAAATCCGGCAGTTTTTTCCGATTCGGGCACCTTCCATGATGGTAACATTGGAACCTATCCAGGTGCTTTCGCCGATTTCGACATTTCTTTCGATATTGACAAAAGGCTCAATCACAACATTTTTTGCAACTTTTGCCTGGGGATGAACATATGCTAAAGGTTGATTCATTTTACTTGTTTTTTAACGATTTGTGCAAGCATCTCAGCTTCCATTACTATTTTATTTCCAACGTAGGCAACGCCTTTCATGTGGCAAAGGCCGCGACGTATCGGGGCAATCAGGTCGAGTTTAAAAAGGAGGGTGTCACCCGGAACAACTTTGCTCCGGAATTTTACCCCATCAATTTTCAGAAAAAAGGTAAGATAGTTTTCAGGGTCAGGCACCGAATTCATCACCAGAATGCCGCCTGTCTGAGCCATCGCTTCAATCTGAATTACGCCTGGCATAACGGGTTCATCAGGAAAATGGCCAACAAAGAAGGTTTCGTTCATGGTCACATTTTTGATGCCCACAACATGTTCTTTGCTCATTTCCAATATTTTGTCAACAAATAAGAAAGGTGGCCGGTGTGGCAGGAACCTCATGATTCCCTGAATATCGAAAAGCGGAGGCTTATTCATATCGTAAACCGGAATTTTTTCCTGAGCAGACTTCTCGATTTCTTTACGGAGAAGTTTTGCAAATTCAACATTGGCTTTATGTCCTGGGCGGGTGGCGATGATATGACCTTTGACAGGTTTTCCGGCAAGTGTGAGGTCGCCGATTACATCGAGCAGTTTATGACGGGCAGGTTCATTGGGGAAATGAAGGTCGAGATTGTTGAGAATGCCTTCGGGTTTTACGGTAACTGTTGGCTTGTTAAATAATCCGGCCAGCCGGTCGAGTTCATCCTGACCTACGACTTTGTTTACAAAAACGATAGCGTTGTTGAGGTCGCCGCCTTTGACAAGATTATTTTCGAGAAGATATTCGAGTTCGTGTAAAAAGACAAAAGTCCGGCAAGGTGCAATCTGCCTTTGAAAATCGCTGATTTTATTCAGGTTTGCGTTTTGCGATGTCAGCACGTTACTTTCAAAATCAATCATCACCGAAACCTTAAAATACGGTGCCGGGATTGCGATGATCTCGACTTTATTGTGAGGGTCAGCATAGCTGATCACCGATTCGATAACAAAATAGTCTTTTTCGGCATTTTGTTCTTCAATTCCGGCCTCTAAAAGCGCTTCTACAAAGTATTTCGCACTGCCGTCCATGATTGGTGTTTCCGGCCCATCCATCTCGATGATGGCATTGTCGATTTCGAGGCCGGCCAGTGATGAAAGCACATGTTCGATGGTTTGTACGCTGGCATTGTTATGTTCGAGGGTCGTTCCGCGGGACGTGTCGGTAACAAATTTAACATCAGCCGGAATTTCCGGAGAGCCTTCCAGGTCGGTACGTTTAAAGACGTACCCGTGGTTAACAGGTGCCGGCCTGAAAGTCAGATTAACTTCCCTGCCGGTGTGCAGACCCAGGCCTTTAACAGAGACGGCTTTTTTAATCGTTTTTTGCATCATAAGATATCGATAAAAAAATGGTTAACAAAAATTCCATTTTAGGGCTGCAAAAGTATCAAAAATTTCAAATTAAAGAAGTTAGGAGAAATTATTGTAATTTCAATCCTTTGTGCAGATTAATCTCTTTTCGCCAGTGCCTCCAGCTTATCAATACGGGCAACGATTTTTTCGAGATTCCTGAAGTAAATGTATGTTCTTTTATATTTTGCAAGGTCAAAGGCAGGGGAACCCAAAACTTCAGAGCCTTCTTTTAAGTTTGATAAAATACCGGATTGCGCACCAATTTTAACATTATCGCCAACAGTTAAATGACCTGCAAATCCAACCTGGCCGCCAACCAGACAATTTTTACCGATTTTTACTGAACCGGAAATCCCTGTTTGTGATGCTATCACCGTGTTTTCGCCAATTTCGACATTATGTGCAATCTGGATCAGATTATCCAGTTTTACGCCTTTGCGGATAATTGTCGAGCCGAGTGTAGCCCTGTCGATGGTGGTGTTGGCGCCGATTTCAACATCGTCTTCGATGATAACATTCCCGATTTGCGCAATTTTTTTATAATTTTTATCTTCCTGCGGAGCAAAGCCAAAACCATCGCCGCCAATAACCACGCCGGCATGAAGGATACAATCGTTTCCGATTTCGCAATCGGGATAAATTTTTACTCCCGAAAAAATGGTCGTGTTTTTCCCGATTTTTGAGTTCAGGTCAACAAAAGCCTGGGGGTAAATTTTCGCATTGTCGGCAATTTGAACATGCTCACCAACGTAGGCAAATTCACCAATGTAAACATCTTTTCCAATAGTCGCTGTTTCCGAGACAAAAGCGAGCGACGAGATGCCTTTTTTCTCCTTTTTTGCTCTGTTGTAAAAATCGAGCAGGCTGGCAAAAGCCACGTAAGCGCTTTCGACCCTGATGAGGGTGGTGCTGACCTGACTTTCGGGCTGAAAATCTTTGTCAACAATTACAATCGAAGCTTTTGTTGAATAGATAAACTGGGTGTATTTTGGATTAGCCAGAAAGGAAATGGAGCCTGGCTTACCTTCTTCGATTTTTGAGATGGTATTTACGCTCACGGTTTCATCGCCTTCGATGATGCCACCAAGCATTTGAGCAATTTCTTTCGCTTTAAAATTCATTTTCAAATTGTGTTATTTTAAAAAAGCCTTGCAAGATACCAAATATTGAGCATATCGGACGAAAAAAACGCCGGATTCCAATATTTTCGGGGAATTAGCTGGTTCATTTTATCATAAACCAGCAACCTGTTTTGGGTAGCACAAAAAGTATTTGGTTACGGTTTTCGAAAGTATTTCGATGTTGAGCTGGTCGGAAGCTTCGGTAATGTCCTGAACTTTCCCGTCACGGAACAAAATGTTAATCCGGTCGTTAAAAGGGTTGTAGGCACTGTTGCGGGCAATATCCGAGAAAACAAAGTAGTCGGCATCAGCCGCACTGATGCCATAAAGTGTGGCAGTTTTTTGTTTCAGACCGGTCACCAATTCCCTGCTGAAAGGTTTGTTTTGTATTTCGTTGCGGAACAATTGCCGGTTCACCAGGTTTTGCGACAGTGTCGAAAGCACCTTGTCGTTGGCTTTTGTCCACATTTTTATCGAAGCAAAAACATCAAAATCATCCAGTTCGCCAAAGGTTTCGAGGATAGAAGGATTTTTAATGAAATCGTCTTTACCAATTTCATTTTGGAGAAACATGCCGAAAGGGTCGGTGGCAAAGAGTTTTTCACCATTCAACGCTAAAAATCTGGCCCGCCGGATAACCTGCATCAGCATATTTTCGGCCGAAAGTACAGTTTTGTGGAGGTAAACCTGCCAGTACATCAGCCGGCGGGCGATGATAAATTTTTCGACGGAATAGATGCCTTTGGCTTCTACAACAAGCTCATCATCCACCATATCGAGCATTTTAATGATGCGGTCGGTGTTGATTACGCCTTCGGAAACGCCGGTAAAAAAGCTGTCGCGTTTCAGGTAGTCGAGGCGGTCCATGTCGAGCTGGCTCGAAACCAGTTGATGCAGAAAATGTTTGGGGTAATCATTTTTAAAGATGGCGATGGCTGTGCTGAGCGCACCTGAAAACTCGGTATTCAGCTGCTCCATAAAAATCAGCGAAAGCTCCTCGTGGCTTATTTCAGCGACGATTGAATTTTCGAGGGTGTGCGAATAAGGCCCATGGCCGATGTCGTGGAGCAAAATGGCGATCAAAGCTCCGTTTTCCTCATCCCTGGTTATTTCGTGGCCTTTGGAGCGGAGCACCTCGATGGCCTGGTGCATCAGATGCATGGTGCCGATGGCGTGATGAAAGCGCGTATGCAGCGCACCGGGATAAACCAGGTGCGTCAATCCCAGCTGTTTTATCCGCCTGAGCCGCTGGAAATACCGGTGCTCGATCAAATCGAAAATCAGGTCATCCTGTATCGAGATAAACCCGTAAACAGGGTCGTTCAGAATTTTTTTCTTATTCCGGTTGTTTGGTTCCACAATTTTTATGATAAGATTTTAAAGTTCATTTTCCCGCCTCAGTTTACTGATTTGCCTGCCACAGCAGCCATCTGGCTTTTGTTATGTTAAAAAATACTAAGGCTTTAAAATATTTAAACCAAAGCACCTGTTTATTAGCAGACTTGAAGGTAGCAAAAATACATCTAAAAATTAATCCAAAATTATTTATGGACAAAATCAAAATTTTATGGGCAGATGATGAAATTGATTTGCTGAAACCGCATATTATTTTTCTCGAACAAAAAGGATATGATGTTTCAACAGCAAATAATGGCAGCGATGCCATCGATCTTCTCAAAGAGCAGCCTTTCGACATCGTTTTTCTGGATGAGAATATGCCCGGATTGTCGGGGATAGAAACACTTTCGGAGATAAAAGCCATGCAGCCCAACCTCCCGGTGGTGATGATCACCAAAAGCGAAGAAGAGGCCATCATGGAAGATGCCATCGGATCGAGGATTGCCGACTACCTGATAAAACCGGTAAAACCAAACCAGATCCTGTTAAGCCTTAAAAAGAACCTCGAAAATAAGAAAATCGTAAGCGAAAAACGGAGCTTCGCCTATCAGCAGGAGTTCAGGAATATTGGCATGGAAATCTCCAACAACCTCAATCACAAAGAATGGGTTGATGTGTATAAAAAACTGGTGCGCTGGGAGCTTGAACTAGCCAAGAACGACGACGAGGGCATCAACGACATCCTGAGGATGCAAAAGGAAGAAGCCAACAAAATGTTTTCGAAATTTATCGAGAAAAATTATGTCGATTGGATCAATGGCCGCAGCAGCGATAAACCAGCCCAGTCGCACACCGTTATCAAAGACAAGGTTTTGCCGCGCCTCACCAAGGATAGCAACGATTTTCTGATTCTGATCGACAACATGCGCTACGACCAGTGGAAAGTGCTGCAACCCATTATCGAAGAGTATTTCCGCATCGAAAGCGACGAAATTTATTACAGCATCCTGCCCACCACAACGCAGTTTGCACGTAATGCACTTTTCGGCGGATTATTACCTTCCGAAATCGAAAAAAAATACCCGCAATATTGGGTTAACGAAGACGAAGAAGGTACTAAAAACCAGTTTGAACAGGAACTTTTTACCGAGCAGCTTAAACGCCATGGAAAAGACCTCAAAATCTCATACCATAAAATCCTGAATCTTAATGCAGGTCGCAGGCTTGTAGAAACGCTGCCAAACCTGATGAAGAATAACCTCAACATCATCGTTTACAATTTTGTTGACATGCTTTCGCATGCCCGCACCGAGATGGAAATCATCCGCGAACTTGCCGATGACGAGCCGGCTTACAGATCGCTTACCATCTCGTGGTTCCAGCATTCGCCGCTCATCGAAATTATGAGGTATCTCTCCGAAAAAGGTGCCAATGTTATCCTCACCACCGACCACGGCTCGGTAAGGGTGCAAAATCCTGTTAAAGTCATCGGCGACCGCAACACCAATTCAAACCTCCGCTATAAAACGGGCAAAAGTTTGAATTACAACAAAAAGGAGGTTTTTGAAGTGAGAAATCCTTCCGACATTTATTTGCCTAAAATGAATGTGAGTTCATCATACATTTTTTGCCAGAACAACGACTTTTTCGCCTATCCCAACAACTACAATTATTATGTAAACTATTACCGCAACACTTTCCAGCATGGCGGTGTTTCGATGGAAGAGGTGCTGATTCCGTTCATCCGGCTCAAAGCAAAATAAGTTTTCATCTGTAATAAAAGGCAGCCTAAAAATTAGGTTGCCTTTTTTCTTTTAAGTTCACTAACTTTGTTAAAAATATCAAGATGAAGCATCAGATCATTTCCTCTTCACCCGATGACCTGCCAAAGGTTGCTCAGGCATTGTCAGAGGCACATCCTTCGGCACGGATTTTTGCAATTTATGGCCGGATGGGCGCCGGAAAAACAACATTTATCAAGGCTTTCTGCGCAAGCGTTGGCGTTACCGAAACAGTTAACAGCCCAACTTTTGCGCTCGTCAATCAATACATGGCCCCGGAAGGTGAAAGTGTGTTTCATTTCGATTTTTACCGGATTAAGAAACTGGAAGAGGTTATGGATATTGGCTATGAGGATTATTTTTACAGCGGTAGCTTTTGCCTCATCGAATGGCCCGAAATGGTTGAAGAACTGCTCCCGCAAGGCGCAGTTAAAGTAAAAATTGAAGAAGATGAAGCAAATGGCAGAAGGATTTTTACTTTTTAGGCACCTTTTAGGAGGGAAGCGTTTAAAATATTTTTAATTTTGAAAAACAGGATTTAACTACAATACTCAAGATGGTACCTCAAAGTAATGGTTATGTGAATTATTCAGCCCGTGAATCGTTGATGCCACAGGAAGAAAAACTGGAAACCCGGAAGTGGGGTAAAAGTTTAAAAATTGGCCTTCCTAAAGAATCCTCTTTTCAGGAGCGGCGGATTTCACTGATACCTCATGCGATTAAAACCCTTGTCGATAATGGCCATGAGGTTGTTGTAGAAAGAGGTGCAGGTGAGGCCGCACATTTTGCCGACAGGGATTTTGCCGAAGCAGGTGCAACGCTTGTTTCGACGGCTGAGGAGGTTTTTAAAACAGATATTATCCTCAAAGTTGCACCAATCTCGATGAGCGAAATACAATTGTTGCGGGGAAACCAGATACTTTTGTCGGCACTTCACCTGGGTTCGCACAGCAAAGAATATTTCAGAAAGCTGGTCATGAAAAAAATGACAGCCATTGCTTTCGAATCAATCAAAGATAAAACCAATGCTGCGCCTGTAGTGCGCTCGATCAGCGAAATTGCGGGAACCACCTCGATTCACATCGCCTCCGAATATCTGAGTCATCCGGAATATGGTACAGGAAGGATGCTTGGAGGATTTACCGGCATCGCGCCTTCGGAGGTTCTGATACTTGGAGCCGGCACTGTTGGCGAATATGCCGCCCGCACAGCCCTCGGTCTTGGCGCTTTTGTAAAAGTTTTCGATAACTCCATTTACAAACTCCGTCAGCTTCAATCACGGCTGCATCAAAATATTTATACTTCAACAATTCAGACTTCAGAACTCATCAATTCCCTCAAAACTGCCGATGTTTTAATCTGTGCCGTTCATTCAAAACATCAGCGGGCCCCAATACTTGTAACCGAAGAAATGGTTGCACAGATGAAGGAGGGCGCCATCATTGTGGATGTCAGCATCGATCAGGGCGGTTGTGTTGAGACTTCACACATCACCACCCACAGCGACCCTGTTTTCAGGAAACATGGCGTTACGCACTACTGCGTTCCAAATATTGCCTCCCGGGTTCCACAGACTGCCTCGGTGGCCATCAGCAATTTTTTTGCCCCGGTATTGTTAAAAGCCGGCGAGCTGGGTGGCCTCGATAAGTTGTGGGAAGCCGATTACTTTTTCAGGCAGGGAGTTTATCTTTTTAATGGCATTTTGGTAAATAAATTTATCTCCGAATATTACGACCTACCTTTCCAGGATATCGATTTGCTGATGG
>CAYOWJ010000050.1:3133-16941 GCA_964407625.1 uncultured Lentimicrobiaceae bacterium | reverse complement strand
GAATTGATTTTTGAGTCGGATTACCAGCACGCGGTTTTTTGTTTTGAAAAGCTCAATCTTGATCTTGATTCGATGCGCCGGGCAGCGGTGATCGACATGATATTTAATATGGGACTTGCAGGGGTGGTGAAATTTGAGCATTTTTTGTTTGCTTTGCGTCATGGCGATTACATTCGGGCAGCAAACGAACTGATGGACAGCAAGTATGCAGTACAATTACCGGCCAGGGCAAAACGCAATAGAGACAAGATCATTTACGGGGATAAATATCATGGGTGATTGGCTGCTTAAATTGGGATTGGATAAAATAGCTAAGGCAGTCGATGGATATAAAATGTATATTATCGGCACGGCTTTTGTCATGAAGGGCATCCTGGAGCTGATCGGGCACTACTGGCCGGGGTACGGCATCGATGGGGCTGATGTGAGGCAGGCAACCGATGATATCATGATCGGGCTGGGAGTGTATGCCGGAAAGTCTGCCATTGTCAAATCCAGCCCGCAAAAATAGCTTGTGGATCATCGATTGAGATAAATGATCCACAAAAACGTTTGTGGATAAAATATTATGCTTGAAGACAGACCCGAATCAACCGAAAAACGATATGAATTTACGATTGACCTGCTGAAAATATGGCGATGGTTTCGCCGAAAGGAAACACCCAATGACAAACGTTTTATCGATAATGGCGGCACTTCCGCAACTGATCAAAGCCATAGCAGAACTGATGAGACTGGCTGAAGAAGCCTTTGGGGCCGGTAATGGCGGCGAGAAAAAGCAATCGGTGTTGGAAGCTATCCAGGCGATAGTTGATAACCTGGAACTATGGGGCAAAGTGCAGAGCCTGTTCAGCGGGATTATTAACATGATGGCTTTCTTTAATTTTGGAAGCAGCGGAAAGGAGCCGGTGACGAAATGAAAAGATTATTGATGGCGTTGATGTGTCTGGCTGTGATGGTGGTATCGGCGCACGCTGCCGGGGATGAAGTTTGCGGAAACAGCTTCGGGTTTTTTTATGACGAGACGCTGTTTTTGATCAAATTCGAAAGCTCAAACCCTGATTTGCCATGCGTCTCCGGCGTGGCGACATTGTACTGGCAGAACAGCAAACGGGAGGGATCGTTTGTGGTCGATTCAAAAAAGATTGTGAAGGTTAATGGGATTGGGAACTTTGTTCTGGATGGGTCGATGCTGTATTTTTTGGATTCGGCTACGATTATCTTCGATGCTTATTAACTGGATGACCTTTTTCGTGACACCACGAAAATGGTTTTGATAAATCAATTTACCGGAAAAAATGAGTGAACGTTCGGGAAATTTGGATAACGTTCTGATTTTGTTTGGTCGGGACGACTGGATTTGAACCAGCGACCCCAGCGTCCCGAACACAGTTCTTGATGTTTATCCATCTGTTTTAACTGCCTTTTTCATTGTCACTTTTTGGTAAATCATTTGATTTATCACCCGGTAAATCATCTGATTTACCATAATCCAGACCGGGCAAAAGGTCAACAACTGCTCGGTGCATATCTTGGTTGGTATGCTGGTAAATGCGCAATGTCGTGTCTGGCCGGGAATGCCCCAGGATTTCAGATGTCGATTTCAGGTCTGCATTGCCGGACAAAACAATCGATGCGAAAGCGTGCCTGAAGCTGTACAGCGGAAGCCTTCGTGTTATCCCTGCCCTGCGTTTGGCCGACGCGAAAGACTTCTTCAGCGAGCTTATAGGCTGCCCATGATACTGAATGATTTCGTTTTCGTGGCCATCGAGCGCATGCCATTTTCTCAATTGATCCAAAAACGATTCATGCAGAGGAACCACCCGAGACCGAATCCCACCTTTTTTTGCCGATCGAATCAATATCGTTCGGTTATCCCATCCGATGTCTGTCCATTTTATCCCAAACAGTTCACTGGCGCCTGGGCGAAGGCCGGTATAGTAGCAGATGCTCAATGCTCTGACCAAATGATCAGCGGCATGGGCCATGATTTTTTTTGATTCCTCGGAGCTGGGGGGGATGATTATTTCATCGTCACGTTTTGGTTTTTCGTACCCTGCCAAAGGATTTCTAAGAAGATACCCGCGCTTAACACTCCAATTGAGGATCGCCATGATATCCGATAAATCACGGTGTACTGTGCTTTTGCTTTTGCCTTCGGACAGTCTTGATTGGACATATTTATCGATTCTGTCGGGGGTGATGTTGATTGCCTGCAACTGACCAAGATCGGGCAAAATGATTGCATTCAGTTTGTATTTGAGAGCGTTGATGGTTGATTGCTGCATGTGGATTGATCTCGAAGAGAGATAGGCGTTTATCAGTTCAAAAAAACATGGTGATAAATTCTGCCGGGGGTCGCTTTGCCGGTGGTATTCGTTTAGCCCGAGCTGTTCGTTTCGCTCACGGGCTTTTTTTTCGGCCTCGATGCCGCGACCGAAATACTCACGGAGATATTTTTTTCCGGATCGATAGGCGACGATCCAGCGGCCGTCTTTGAGTTGATGGACTGACATAATTATCTTCGTTTTCGGAATATTTTGGGGGTGTGGAACACTTTAGGTGGCCTGGAGCTTGTGTGACTTCGATATCTGGACGACGGGGAGTGTCGATATGGTGATCCGATTATGACTTTGTTGGTATCATCTTTTTCGATTGATGGATTGTTGGTTTTCGGTGATATCGGATATGCATTTTCAGTTTTTGGAGTTATATCTTCAATTTTTGAGATATCTGATGTCGGTATTGATTTTTCCTGTTTATCAATCCAAAAGTTGGTATTTGATTTTTCTTTCCAGTAATGATGGGTAGTAAATGTCTCCCCATTTTTTGTTTTGATTTGATATTGCGGATCCGCAAAAACAGAAGTTGAAGCAATAAATATTGATAGAATCGAAATCACTTCAAAAACCAATTTTAATTTCAACATCTGCATATTCATCCCAGCAAGCATCAATCCAGTCATCCTGAAATAGTAAAATGATAACGTTAAATATGGATTGGTAATCACCCCGATGTAACATGCGCATTTTTTGAATATGTGGGGCTCTTCCACAAAACCCTCCGATAACCCGTCTATATTTTACCCGGATGGATTGTTCACTGTTTTTTTCAGGTTTTCTATTTCCTCCTTCAATGACGATATATCTTGGTCTTTTTGATTCATTCTTATTTCCATTTCGATAGTTTTACTGAACGCTTTCAGATTCATTTCGATGGCTGATTTCAGGCCGTCGTCACCGTGTTTGTAGATCATATTCAGATTTTCATGCATGGATTCCAACCGTTGGTCAACAGGGGGGGGACGGTATTCAATCGGGAACGCATAGACCTTAGCTGGTGTATTGTTTGGGATGTATTTAGGTTTTAAACCGATCATTACGTCGTATTCGATGCCGATTATTTCTGCTACAAATCTTCGCCATGTTTCACTTCCTGGGCGTCTTCCTGCAATTACGTTTGATAAATATCCTTGAGAAACTCTCAATTTTTTTGAAAACCTTGATATGAATCCTTTTTCTTCACTCATAGATTTTTTATCTATATAGCTTTTTAAAGATTCGCAAAATCTCATTTCAACTGAATCATCAATCATTTCATGATGTTCCATAATATATTTCCAATTGAAATAATATTACCACATTTTATCATTCCTTTAGGAATATTTGCTTGACATAACTTTCCAAATGGAATATGTCAGGATCATGAAAAAAAACATTCAAAAGAAAATTGGTGAAGAGATTGGAATCGCACAATCAACCCTGTCAAATATTTTGACAGGTAGAAAGCGACCATCTTGGAATGTAGCCAAAAGATTGGCTGGTGTTACCGGATCAACCCCAGATATATGGATGGAGGGTGATACCGAAATACTGCGCCAGATCATCAGAAACGTTGAACCACCACCCCAGCACCACCAGACATGACAACAACAGGATGAAGCATGAATTGCAGTAAATGTTATTTAGGGGGGGAGGCAATGAAGACAAACAACCAGTTGAATATCAAGGTTGATGACCGTCTTCTGAATATCATCAACCAAACGACAAATGATCTCGATTGTTCACTGTCTGAATTTATCAGGACGTGTATTGAGGTTGGAGCACCTATCATTCAAACCCACCCTGACCTGCTGCGATTATTGCCATTTCGGGCATCGAACGAAATAAAAAAAGCGTAACTTTCTGGTTATACCAAAGGGGTTATTATGCTCGAAGTATCTCAAGCCCATTACCTTCTTCAGATCATTCACAAATTCAAACAAGATTTGACTTTGCTTGAACATGAAGTCGCTGCAACAATACCAAGAAGAAGCAAACCAAAGATGGTGTTGATCGATCCAGAAACAGGAAAACCTTTCGAGCTGAAACGAAAAACCCCCGCACCCCCTCGTAGAAAAACCAGCCAAATATCAAATGATCCGCAAGTGGCTGAAATCATTTAAGGTACTTTGGAAAGCCTTCATATCATACGGCGAGACAAGGCCCTTTTTTTTCGTCCGGGTGATGGACGTTTTTGGAATGGAATATGGAAAAAATAAATGAATGAACAATCGGCCGAAATAACCAGTGAGTTTATCAAGCAATGTCTTGAAGCAAACGAGCTGGGAGATGCCATGATTTATATCTCTCTAAATCGTGGTAAACGGCTATACAACCAGTCATCGAATGAGTGGATGCGCTGGGCCGGTCATCATTGGGAAATAGATCAGTGTTCCCATGATGCAATGTCTTCTGTTGAAGAAGTAGGCACTCAGTATCTTAAATATGCAAAGATGCTGGTTGATGAAATTGGGAAGGAAGATTCCCAGGATTTGAAAACAAAACTGATCGACCGTCAGAAAAATTGTTATAAGCGAGTTGATCGGCTCCGGTCTGTTAGGGGTTCGACTAACTGCCTGACGTTTACCACAAGATGTCATGATCGACTGGTAACGACCACCGAACTGTTTGACAGCGACCCGTGGAAGCTCCCTGTTGTCAATGGGGTTATCGATCTTAAAAACGGGGAGCTTTATCCAGGTAATCCGGATGACCTGCTTTTGAAATACTGCCCTCATACCTGGACAGGAATAGAAACACCCTGCCCGATATGGGAACAGTCAATCCTTGAAATTATGGATGAAAACCAAGAGATGGTGGACTTCATCCAGTGTTTGCTTGGATATTCGATAACAGGTCTAACGACAGAGCATATCCTTCCCATTTTTTATGGCAAGGGCAGAAACGGAAAGACGCTGATTATCGAAACGATCAGGTACGTCATGGGTGACATGGCATCCCCTATCAGATCGGAACTGTTGCTCGAACAACGTTTCGGTAAATCATCATCTGGCCCTACACCCGAAATTATGTCATTGAAAGGTTTGCGGATAGCCTTTGCCAGTGAAACAGACGAAGGAGCAAAGCTATCTGTATCGAACGCAAAGAAGCTGACCGGAGGAGATACACTGGTTGGCAGAAACCCTCACGACAAATACGAGACAAAATTCAACACCACCCACACCCTGTTCATGCTCACCAACAATATCCCGACAATGCCTGCAGATGACTTTGCATTGTGGGAGCGCATTTTCCTTGTTCCTTTCAATATCAGCTTTGTAACCGATCCCAGGCATCCTGATGAACGGGAGATTGATAAAGATTTGGGTGAAAAACTCAAAAGCGAGGCATCGGGGATCCTGGCCTGGCTGGTTCGTGGCACGCTAAAATGGCAGCTCAATGGACGGTTGGACTTTCCGTCTTTGGTCAGAGAAGCTACGGGGGACAAGCGGCGAGAACTGGATACTCTACAGGACTTTATCGATGAATGCTGCGTTGTTGGGCGAGACTATCAGGTCAATGCATCGGTAATTTATGACACATACAAGATTTGGTACGAGGAGAACCACAGCAAGCATGTTCCATCAGGTAACAAGTTCGGGCGGATGATGGGGAAAAGATTCAAGTGCATCAAGAAGGGAATCAAAATTTATAAAGGTGTTGGGCTGGTGTCTGATGAAAACAGTTAAACCGATTTTGGACAATTTTTATGATTTGGACAATTCACCTTATGTTTATGGCAACAAATAAAAAGAAACAACAACGTTAGCAAAATACCTATATAAATTGTCCATAATATATAAATAGTCCATAAAAAATAATAAAAAGAAAATAAAAAATAAAAAAATCAATATGTTATCTTTTGGATTGAAAAAACAGTAAAAAACAAGAAATAGCCGCCGGTTTTCTCATCTTTCCCGGCAGCGGCGCCGAGGGCACCATGGCGCCTCAGTAATGGGCTCAGGAACTGCTACCATTGGCAACTCCATCCCGCGTGACCCCGGCGGGTGTTCCGGATACGGGGAATCTTTACAGGCTGGTCATGAATTTTAAAACGAAAGGGGCAATGATGATCGATACGGTGCTGGCAATTATTAAGACGTGGATGCATATCGGTATTGGGTTGGCTTGCATGATGGCCGTGTTCGTATCGTTTTCGGCGGTGCTGTCCGAATACGACAAGCATCTGGATCGGAAAGAAGCGGAGAAAGAAAGGAAACGCAATGAACGTGCTTGATCTGGCCATGAATCACGGGCTCCAGCCGAAACACGTATCGTCTGCGAAGGGCGGGGAGTTCGCTTCTGCCTGCCCGATGTGTGGCGGGAATGACCGATTCCGGATTTGGCCGGAGCAGAACGCTGGCACCGGGTCGTACTGGTGCCGACAGTGTGGGGTGCATGGAGACCGTATGCAGTTCGTGATCGAGACCAAAGGCGTGAAGTATCCAGAAGCCTGCCGGATTACCGGCGATGTTCCGGCCGATCGTAAAACGGCATCTTTTGGTTATAAGGCTCCTCCGGTGCTCAAGCCAATTGTGGAAAAGCCTGCCTATCATCCCAAAGAGAAATCCCAGGCATCTGGAGTGGTCGATGGGGCACGGTGGGCGGAGCATGCCGAGAAGCTGGTGGGCTGGGCGGCAAAACGGCTGCCTGGGTCGGATGGGGAAACAATGCTTCGGTCAAAGGGCATCGGGGCGGATACGGCCGAAAAATTCCGGCTGGGGTGGATATCCGAAGACATTTATCGTCAGCGGGATTCCTGGGGGCTTCCGGAAGTCATGAGCGAGAAGACCGGAAAGCCGAAACGGTTATGGTTTCCTGCCGGGCTGGTGATACCGAACATGGTGTCTCTTTTGGATGGGCGGCAAACGATCGATCGGATCCGGATTCGGCGGCCAGACGGAGAGCCCCGATATTACCGGATACCCGGACCCGATTCCCGGCAATTGATTACCGGAACACCCGGCCGGTTTGCCCTGGTCGTGGAGTCGGAACTGGATGCCATGCTGATGGATCAGCTTGTCGGCAACGTGATGGGCATTATCGCCATCGGAACCAGTCACGCCAAACCAGACAAACACGCGCAAGCGGTGCTGTCGGCGGCAAACAGTATCATTGTGTCGCTCGATAACGATGAAGCGGGCCAGTCTGCTTTCCCCTGGTGGCGAGAAAATTATCCAAGAGTTGTATGGCACCCGGTACCTGCCGGAAAAGACCCCTCAGAGGCGCACCAGCAAAAAATTGATCTTCACGCATGGGCAATATCGGGTTTGCCATCCGGATTTCGCTCAGCGCTATCACAGGCGGCCAGGCGGGCAAAATCTCAGTCGGTCAACACCGCCAAAACCGAATCACGGGAATTTTCAGAGCCGGATCATGACAGACATGATGCCATCGATGCCGATGATCCAGCTCTGAAAACGTCTGTGACGGCGGCCGTATCTGCCCAGGAACCCATTGCAGAGCTTCAGTCTCTGCTCAGCAAAAACCGGGCGATAACGATTACCGTAACGGCCAGCCGGTTGTCATTGTCTGCGCCTTCCGACTGGCGGCGGCGGCATGAACAGACATTTTCTCGGATATCCCGATTGATTTATTTCGATTCGGACGTGTTTGGATACTTACACGCCCATGGAGCCAACAACATCAACGCAAACAATTTACTGGAGGCCAGACAATGAAAGCAGCGATCAACGTAGATGGATTGTTATCAATCGAACGGGCAGGCATTTTACAGCGGCAATATTGCCCATATCATCCCACCGAAGGCCAGAACGAGTGCGGCGACTGGTGCCCGCAGTTCGGGGAGCCGGACATTCTGGAGCGGAGGCTGATATCGATATCGCTTTGCAATGGCAAGCTGATCAAGTGCGAATCTCTGGACGACAAGCGCATTCGGGGGTGATGCATGCCATATTTCGAAATCAACTGCGAAGTCTGCGGAAAATACAGCCGGGAATGGCGGGATTCAAAGCCTCATCGGTTCTGCTCGATCGGATGTCAGAAAATCGGGATGCGGGGCCAGGGCACCAAACCCACAAAGTATGTTATCGATCCCAGGCACCATGACCGGATACGCAGGGCATACCTGAACCCGACCGGTAATGGCGAAATCAAAGAGCTGGCCAGTTGGCTGGGGGTGCCTCGGTGGAAGCTGTCCCGGTTTGCTGTAACGATGGGATGGGTAAACAAAACGGTAAAATCAAAACCGTGGACGAATGAGGAAGATCAGTTACTTGAAAACCTGTCCCGGTATTGTGTCGATAAGATATCGCAAAAATTCAAAGACCAGGGATATCACAGAACGCCGACAGCAATTGCTATCCGTTTGAAGCGCAAACGATTGTTGGCGAATATCAAAGGATATTCCGCGTACAAATTATCAGAATGCCTGGGGATTGACGAAAAAGGAGTTACCCGGCTGATCAAGTTTGGAAAAATCAAGGCGGATCGTCGGGGAACCGATCGCACCGAACAACAGGGCGGTGATGCCTACTACATCCAGCCATGGAATATCCGGCAATATGTGATCGACTACATCGGCGAAATCGACCTGCGAAAGGTCGATAAATACTGGCTGGTGGACATTCTTTCGAATCAAACGGCGTTGGTATAGGAAGGAGGCAACATGGCAGGACGCGGCACCCTCGAATCAAACGCCATCCTGGCGTTGACGGAAACATTTGTCGTTCAGTTTATCGAACAAGTCACTATGACCGCCACCCTGCGGCCAATCATCGATGATATCCGTATTGAACTGAATGCATCCTGGTTGGAATGGACGGAAAAGATCACGACCAAAGATCATGCCCGCATCGAACGCAAGATTACCAAACTATCCGACCGGCTGCCGATGGACAGGCCCATCGATATGATCGAAATGGTGACGTTTGTCATATCGACCCTGGAAGATTTCGCGAAAAAACTCCAGCCCCACAAGCGGCTGGTGATCAATCGGCTGATTTTATCGATACTGAAGCTCCATGAATATTATGCAGACCCCAACAACCATGATTTCGACTATCTGTTATTTGGGGCTCAGGCGGCCGATGCCTGGGAAATGGAGGCGATCGTTTGACATGAAAACACGCAATTTCGGCATCAGAAACTGTGAGATTTGTGGCCGTGAATTCGAAGCATTCCGCGATGGTCACCACCATTGCAGCGATAAATGCGCACAGAAAGCGCGGTATAAAAAAGCACGACAGGCTGCGGGAGAAAAACCGCCGGTAATGTGTGACCAGTGCGGCGAAACGATTCCTCCCAGGCGCCGGATGACAAAAGGCAAACACTTCTGCTCGGCCACATGCAAACAGAGATATTATCAGGCGGAAAAAGATGCCTCCAAAGAAACAGTAACCATGTCGCAGACCTGCTGTTGCTGCGGAAAAGTTTTTACGTACGCATTCGACAGCCATTACCGGATTTATTGCAGCCGGGAGTGTCGAATCAAGAAAACCCGGCAGAATACATCCAGACACATAAGATTCAAGCGTACATCGGGCGCTGTAAAGGCCAATTGCCCGAGGTGCAAGCGGGATCATTACATCAATATCGAGTACATTGGCACCGGCACACCCCGCTTTTTTTGCGTGGAGTGTGCGCATGTCAAAAACCATAACGAGTTCGAAGAGTCTCGGGTGATGGCATGAAAATGTGTCGATGCTGCGGCAAGCGTTATGCGGCCGGATATGTTGTCCGGCATGGCATCTATCTGGATAAATTATGTGTGAAATGCTGGAAAAAAGGGGATGTGGAGGGTGAAAACAAGCGAAATTACCAGCCAGGAAGTTTCAAACGTGGAAAATCTTGAATTATACGAACGGATGGAGTCCGTATCGGATGAAATGTCATTTTTGGCATCTATTATGATCACATACAAGGGTAAAAACCGGAAAAAATACATTAAACATGGGCAGGAACTCTTGGGGGCATCGGTTGCGCTGAGGGGATGGGCGCTAAGTATCAGGGAGGATCAAAATCAATGAAAAAAAACATTATCGCCTTTTCGGGGGCGCATGGCACCGGAAAAACAACTTCGGTGTTTGAACTGGCGACGGCACTCAAAAAGAACGGTATCGATGTTGGTATTGTGCTGGAATCCGCTCGGGAATGCCCTTATCCGGTAATGTCGGTTTATAAAGACAAGCCATCAGATCATGCGCAGCAATGGATTTTTGCCCGTCAAATGATGTGTGAGATCGAGGCCAGCGAAAAATACGATGTGGTCGTTACAGACAGAACGCCGGTGGACTGCATCGGATACACCCGTTTTGCCGGGCATGAAGCATTGGCCAATGCCATGACGGTGTATATGCGGCATCATGCGCCGAGATATCATTGTGTGCTGTTCAAGTTCTCTCACGATAACCCGTATTGTCATGAAGACGGATTTCGTAATACCGATATGGCGGCCCGGATGAAAATTGAGGAGTTGATTATGGATTCGTACAATTATCAGAGGATAAAACTTGAGATATGGAAACCGTCCATGTTGGAAACCATGATTGGTACTGTGAAAGGTACCATTGCTGGATGTTCCGGTCGGCCTGTGAGCTGAGGCGGAAAATGGCCGTTCGAAGCGGCTCTACCCGGTATGAAAACGTTTATAGTTTGGCCAGGTGTAATAACTGCGAACAGGAGACAAGCATTATGAAAAACGAAGAACCGAAAAAGAAATTATGCAATGGATGCGATACGTGGAAAGAGCTGGAGGCATTCCATATCAACCACGCCAAAAAGGATGGGCGGGAATCGCAATGTAAAGATTGCCGGAACAAGACCAAACAGATCCACAAAAGCCGGATGAAGGCCGCAGAGACAGAATTCATGGAACAAAAACAGAATGCGTCTCCATTTGATGCGCCAATAGTGATCGATTCGTCTGAACCGTCTTTTTCGCCTGAATTTGACCCGTATTTATCGACGCAATACGTTTTGTCGTTAGATTTTTCCGAGTATCCGTATCTGCTTGAAAACCTGAAAAAAGACGCCAAAAACTGGTTTCGCACGACCGAATATCACCTGCTGGCCATTTTGGATGAGCATCTTAAACTGGTTGCATCATTGTCCGCGTAATCATGACACAAGACCTGCAAGACATTATCGACAAGAGCCGCTCCACCGATGTAAAGGCCCTGGTATCAGCGAAAGAATCGGCCAAACGGCGCATGATGGAGGACGGCAGCCCGGCAAACATATCATCGTTTGAGCGGGCTTCTGCGGCCCTGGAGAAGGCTCTTGAAAAGCAGAAGCCGCTGCCGGTAGAAGAGGCTCCCGCCGAAGTGGTGCCCAGATTCAAAAACACGGCCGAGGTCATGAAATTTTTGCAGGCCGAAGGCTACAAGATTAAAAAAAGTAAGCTGTATAATGATGTGAAAGCCGGGTTTCTGGCGCAGTCGGAAGACGGCAGTTTTTCGCAAAACGATGTGCTGGCCTACGTGCACACGCAAAGTTTGGACAAGATCGCTGACAACAAGGCCGGAAAGCTCGATGCCCTGAGCGAAAAACGGCTGGAGAAAGAAGTCGAGAAGTTGACCGTGCAGGTGGAGAAATTGACCTGGGATATGAACCGCGACCAGGGGAAATACCTGCTCAAGGAAGATGTGAGAACTGAGCTTGCCATGAAGATCAGCGTTTTCGAGGCAGGGTTCAAACATGTTGTGGCGACATCGGCCAGTGACTGGTCGGCAGCCATCGGCGGGGAGCCTGGAAAATATCAGATATTGATCGACCAGATCAACAACGCCATCGATGCGCTGCTGGGGGAGTTTGCGGAGTGTGAGGAGTTGGATGTGGTTGTTGAGAAGTATGAAGTATGAAGGATAAATTATGAAATAAAATCAATCCTTCATCGTTCATACTTCATACTTCATTTTTCATACTTTTTTAGAAAGGAGCGACAATGGGAACCAAAATTGAAGATATCGCCTACGTTTCGCAATTGATTTATACGATCGGGGAGACTCATTTTACCCACCCCGACCCGGTGGCCCGCCTGTTTGCTGCGGGGATGGCTATCGATCAGGCATTGATGTTGTTGATGCAGGATATGTTGCTGAGGCATCCCAGGGAGCCAGAAACGATATGCTCAGGTGGATAACACATCTGGCGGGTCTGGCAATGGTGCTATTGTCTGCCATCGATGCAGACAACGCATTCATTGCCGCCGTGCATGACGATTTGCCACGACCGGTAATCGTAGAATTTGGCATGATTTATATTTTGGAGGCGGATGAAACATGGAAAACGAGCGATTTATTGACCGATGGGCGGAACAAACTACCACTGGAGGTCTTAAAAGATGGCAGAAAATACGAATTTATCAAGGAGGAAAAATGGAAGACCAGAAACCGTACAAACCCTTTGAATTCTGGGCGGAGGAAGCCGTCGAAACCCACCACGAAATCGACCGCGTCCGTTTCATCGACGCATGGGAAGAAATGGAGGCCGAAGTCCACCATATCGCTGTCACGAAAGGATGGTGGGACTCCGACCGGTCGGATGGGGAAATTATTGCCCTCATCCATTCGGAATTATCGGAATGCCTCGAAGCCTGCCGGAAAGGATACCCAAAAGACAAACACCTCCCGCACCGAATCAACAACGAAGTAGAGCTGGCGGATGCCGTGATCCGGATCATGGATTTTGCCAGCGCGAAGGGGTGGGATGTGTGCGGTGCGCTCGCGGAGAAGGTGGAGTATAACCGGACGAGACCGTTTAAGCATGGGAAACAGTTTTAATAAAAAAAAAGGAGATATCCAATGAAAACAGCACAAGTCAAAATAACAGGAGTTGCTCCGATAGCATTTGGTCGGTTTCATAATACAGAATTTCTTGAAAGAGAATTGTCTGATGCGCATGAAAAAAGAACATGGCGTGAAAAAGCCCATGTTGATGAAGCAGGCAATGTTTATCTGACCCCAATGATGCTTAAAAACTGCCTTTCTGAGGCACCTAAGTTTATCGGCGCCCAGATACCAGGAAAGGGAAAGTCAACCTATACGAAACACTTCGAGGCAGGGGTTATGGTCACTGATCCGATTTATGTTGGCATCAAAAAAGATGATTTGTTACCGTTATGGCTTCATGTACCCAGCGACGGAAAGCGAGGGGGAACAAAACGGGTTCAAAAATGTTTTCCGATTATTCATCAATGGGGAGGAGATGCTACGATTTATATTTTAGATGAGATTATTGACCGTGATGTTTTACAACGGTTTTTGACTGTTGCCGGTCAATTCATCGGTATGGGCAGCCTGCGGGTTCGAAATAACGGGTTATTCGGCCGGTTCAGTGCTGAGGTGGTTAATTTTGGGTAGTGTAACATACTGACTCGACGAGACGTGACTAGACAAGACGAGACAAGACAAGACAAGACAAGACGCGACACGACGAGACCAGAATAGACCCGACGAGACAAGACCAGACAAGACAAGACATGACCAGCTTTCACGGCATCAGCGATGGTGCCGTGATGGGTGATTA